>CAVEAQ010000009.1:0-26516 GCA_963613775.1 bacterium
TTGGCGCCTCCCTCGACCTCGACGGCACCAAGTCCGAAAGCGGCCGGATTTTCGTGAAATAATGCGCAGCTACATTAAACTTCTCTAATAAATGTCTTCCAGCCACCTGGCGAGGAATTTGTCATAGACTGTCATTGACTGAAAAAGTCAGTTTGACAGGTTGTTATATTCCGTACAATGACTATATTTGCCCGCAGGGGCAGGATGTTCCGAGTGATTGAGTATTGAAATATGAAATTCATAAGCTGGAATGTGAACGGACTGAGGGCCGTGGCGGGGAAGGGCTTCCCGGAGATTTTTGAGGGGTTCAACGCGGATTTCGTGTGCCTGCAGGAGACCAAACTGCAGGCAGGTCAGATAGACCTGGAGTTTCTCGGATACACCTCATACTGGAACTATGCCGAGAAGAAGGGCTATTCCGGGACCTGCATCTACACGCGGCAGGAGCCTCTAGGGGTGAGCTATGGCGTCGGAGCGGCGGAGCACGACAGCGAAGGAAGGGTAATCACCCTCGAGATGCCGGACTTCTACCTCGTCAATGTCTACACCCCCAACTCCCAGGACGGGCTGCGCCGACTGGGCTACAGAATGGAGTGGGAGGACGCCTTCAGGGGATATGTCTGCGGCCTCGAAGCTAAGAAGGGAGTCGTGATCTGCGGTGACATGAACGTGGCACACGAGGAGATTGACCTCAAGAACCCGTCCGCCAACCGCTTCAACGCCGGGTTCTCCGATGAGGAGAGAGCCAAGATGAGCGAACTCCTAGCCGCCGGCTTCCACGACAGCTGGAGGGAGCAGCACCCGAAGGAGGTCAAATACTCCTGGTGGTCCTACCGGATGGCGGCAAGGGAGAGGAACGCGGGCTGGCGTATCGACTACTTCCTCGTGTCGGACAAGCTGGCGGAGAGGATGGCCTCAAGCGAGATTCACAACGAAATCTTCGGCTCTGACCACTGCCCGGTGGAGCTGATACTGAAGGACAACTAGGCCGCCTGCTTGCCGGACCTGGAACCGAGCACCTGGAAGAGCACCACGAGAGCGACTCCGATCACACACCAGAGCACAGCCCCCGGGATCTCGAGATTGATCGGATCTGCCACCCCCGTGCGGAGTATCTGCGCTTCCCGGACAGCAACCCCGTCGTACCACGGCCAAACCCTTATCAGCGAACCCAGCACGAAGCCGAGCAGCACAAGCAGAGTCTGACGCTCCCATCTGGCAAGCAGCCAGTGGAGGACCTTGGCGAAAGCGAGTATCCCGACCACGCAGCCAAATGCGAAGACAATGATCACCGGCCAGTTGAAGTCCGAGATCGCCTGCATCACATAGTGGTACTTGCCCATCACGAGCAGAATGAAGCTTCCGGAGATGCCGGGGAGAATCATCGCACAGATGGACACTGCACCGCAGACAAAGATGAACCAGAGATCATCGGTAGTCTGTGTCGGGGACAGGGTACAGACCACTACGCCTATGACGACACCCAGCACGATGAAGATAGCGTCCTTCCAGCACAATCCCTTGATATCCCGAAACATGATCACAGTAGAAGCAAGTATGAGACCGAAGAAGAACGCCCAGGTGAGGATAGGATAGTAGGTGAGGCAATACGTCACGACCTTGGCGAGGGAAAACACACTGACGAGTATACCCAGCAGCAGCGCCACCAGGAAGTCCCCGTTGATAAGCTTCCAGAACTCCGGGAGACGCCCCTTGAGGAGAGCCTTCCAGGTCTGCTTCTCAGTTACCGCATTGAGGGCGTCCACTATATTGGAGTAGATGCCGGTGAGGAGCGCGATGGTGCCGCCGCTGACGCCAGGTACCACATTGGCAGCTCCCATTCCGAAACCCTTGAGGGCCACGGCGAGGTAGTGGGATAGTGATTTCATCTGATTATGTTCAAGTAGTTTTTGATCTCTGCGAATACTGCGGACTGGCTCACCCCTGCAGAGTTCTCGGGTGCCAGGACCACCATATCATATATTTCCCCGGACAGCTGACGGCGCCCCACCTTGAAGCAGGCATGGCTGCAACGTGCCTCATACTCTGCGAAGAAGCACTCGGGACCGTCCGCCAGCGAGACGAACAGTTCTCCGGATCCCTCCTGCGCGCGCGGGCCGCGTACCTTCTTGCGAAGCGTGCCGAGCAAGTCCAACTCTCCCTTTGCGGGAGCTATGATGCGCACAGGAATGCCTTGATAATCAAAATATTGCTTCACCGATGCACGGGCAGTGGCGGCATCTTCGACCGAAGAGTCAAGCAGCACCGTGGCGGAGTGTATACGGGTGAGCGGGCACAGGCTGTGCGGAGTATGGCTAGCGTTGCGCTGCAAGGCAATCTGCCGGAGAAGATACAGGACAGGGTTCTTCATCAGGCCTGCTGCTCAGCGAAAAGTTCCTTGATCTCCTGCTTCGCCGCTCTCCAGCGCGGGATGTCAATCTTGGTGCCGACTACCTCAACGACCTTGGCGGCGATGATGGAGCCGACTTCTCCGCAGACCTTGAGCGGCTTGCCCAGAGAGTGCGCGTAGAGGAATCCGGCGGCGTAGGTATCCCCCGCCCCGGTGGCGTCAACGGTGTCAGCCGGCCACGCTTCGATGAAGTGCACCTCATCTCCGGAACGGATCCAGCTGCCGTCCTTGCCGACTTTGACCACAGCAATCTTGCAGAGACCGGCGATCTCGTCCAGCGCCTTGACCGGATCGGAGAGCTTGGTGAACGCCTTGGACTCGGTCTCGTTGGCAAATACTATGTCGACGTATTTCTCCACTATATCGTGGAGGAACGCGAGGTTGGACTCTACCACATTGTAGGATGCCATATCAATGGAGATAATGCAGCCCGCCTCGTGCGCAAGCTCCACAGCCCTGCGGGTAAGCGCCTGATTCTGCACGAGATAGCCCTCGATATGGAAGTAGTCATAGCCTTCGAACCACTCCGGTTTCAGGTCTTCCGGGACGAGATCGAGAGCCGCTCCGAGATAGACCGCGAAGGTGCGCTCGGCATTGCCTCCGCTGACGAACACCATCGAGCGTCCGCTGCTGCGGCAGCTCTTGAGAAGGGTCGTCTTCACTCCGTACTGCTCCTGGTCGCTCTTGAAGAGCAGCCCCAGCTCATCGTCGCCGATCTTGCCTATGAAGCCGGACGGCATCCCGAAGATGGAAGTGCAGGTGATGGTGTTGGCAGCGGATCCCCCGGCGACATATTTGACTCCGAGCGGCCTGAGCGCAGCCCAGATCTTGTCGCCCGTCTCCATATCGACGTGCTGCATACTGCCCTTCGGCAGATGGAAAGTGTTCAGCAGAGAATCATCCGGCAAAACCGCCAGAATATCAGTAAGAGCGTTACCAATTCCAAGTATCGATTTCATAACTTGCAAAATTAGCATAATTATCCGTAACTTTGCGCCCTATGAACAGGAAAGCAACCAAAGTGATCAAGTACCTGCTGTCAGTCGGGCTGGCGGCGGTGCTGGTGTGGTTTGCATTCAGGGGGGTGGATTGGAAGGCTTTTCTCGACGGGCTCAGGGAGACCCGCTGGGGATATGTGCTGATCTTCACCCTCGTGTCGGTGTTGGCGCTCTTCTTCAGGGAGGAGCGGTGGAGGCTGATGATGGAGCCGCTTGATCCGGATGTGAAGATGCTGGACGCATGGGACGCGTCCAATGTGGGAAATATCGTCAATGTGGTGCTGCCCGGTGCAGGAGAGTTCGTGCGCGGCGGGTATATCCGCTCCAGGAAGATGAGCTACGACAAGATTATGGGCACCATAGTCTGCGAGCGGGCCTGGGATGTGCTGTCGGTGCTGCTGATGCTCATACTCGCGCTCCTGCTGAAATGGGACACGTTCGGGGCGTTCTTTATCGAAAATATCTGGAATCCGCTTACGCACAGTCTCGGATTCTCGATGTGGTGGATACTCGCACCGATCCTGCTCGCGCTGGCGGGCTTTGTATGGGGCACATTCCACTGGGAGGGCAAATATCAGTTCTGCGCCAAGGTGGCCGGGACGATCCGCGGGCTCGGCACCGGCATCGCAAGTTTCGTGCACATCAGGCGCAAGTGGGCGTTTGTGCTCTATACCCTGGGCATCTGGATCACCTACCTCCTGATGACCTACTACAACTTCAAGGCTATCCCGGCGCTGGCGCACCTTACATTCTTCGACTCGATCTTTGTGTCTGCCGTAGGCAACATAGCCTCCGTGATCCCTGTCCCGGGCGGTCTGGGGGCCTACCACTATCTCGTTGCGCTGACTCTGGAGTCAATCTACGGCGCCACCTGGGAGACCAGCCTGCTCTTCGCAACGCTCAGCCACGAGACACACGCGCTGCTGCTCATCATACTCGGCATCGTCTCCTATGTACGGCTGAGCCTGAGACGCAAGCGTGAGTAAAAATAGCCGGCTAAAAATTGCTTTTTAGTCGGCTAATTTCTAACTTTGTGCTCCCCTTCGGGGATAAGGCCGGTTCCGTAGCTCAGTTGGATAGAGCAACAGCCTTCTAAGCTGTGGGTCGCGCGTTCGAGTCGCGCCGGAATCACTTCCCTTTTTTCTTCAACTGCTTGTGGTCGCTCCAGAGACCATAGACCTCGCTGACATTGCCGGCGGTAATGAACGCCTTGATGTCGTTGTTGCGGATAAATTCCATCACGGCCGCGAACTCGTTCTGGGTGAGCAGGGTCTGAATCTCCATATACTTGTCGCCCGTGTAGCCGCCCGTCACCTCGTAGAGCGAGCAGCCGCGCACGATGTCCTCGATGATGAATTTACGGATGCGTTCGTGCTCCTTTGAGATGATGCAGACCCTCTTGCGCCGGCTGAGGCTCGCCATAAAGTAGTTCACTATCAAGCCGTTGATCCAAGTGCCGATAAGACCGATGATTACCAGACGGAACGGGTTGATGAGGAAGGCGGTGCAGCAGATCACGACGCCCGCGATGGTCACCGACATCCCCATATCGAAGTGGAGGTACTTGTTGAGAATCTTGGCAAGGATGTCAAGGCCGCCTGTGGAGGCGTTGATGCCGAAGAGTATAGCCTGCGAGGCGCTGAGCACCAGCACGAAGGTGAGCAGGTCGAACCAGAGGTTGCCCATCATCGAAGCGGAGCCCGGCTCCATCAGAGCCTCATACGGGCAGATCATCGCCCACACGTCCATCATCGGTCCCAGCACCAGCGCGGCGTAGGCAGTCTTGACCCCGAATTCGGGCCCGATCAGCAAGTATGCCACCACTAGCAGCACCGCGTTGATTATCAGCACAATCGTGGAAACTTTGACAGCAATACCCATATTCGCCAGCACTCCGCTTATCACGATGGAGAGACCGGAAATGCTGCCCACGACGAGCTTGCTTGGCAGGAGGAAGTAATACACCGCCGCAGCGGCGATGAACATAGCGATGGAGATGATAAGCATCTCCTTCCAGAACTTGAGAGTCCGGATGGATTTCGATAGCGGTTCTTCTTTCATTTTGGTTATTAGTGTGTGTGGTTACTTGCTCTTGAGATACCTGTCTATCGCAGCGGCAGCCTTGCGGCCCGCGCCCATCGCGAGGATCACCGTTGCCGCGCCGGTGACGGCATCGCCGCCGGCGAAGACTCCCTCGCGGGTGGTAGATCCGGATTCATCGGCCACAAGCCCCCCCCTGCGGTTGGTCTCAAGCCCCGAGGTGGTATTGGCAATCAGAGGGTTGGACGAGGTTCCGAGGGCCATTATGACGGTGTCGGCGCTGATCTCGAACTCCGAGCCAGGGATAGGCACAGGGCTTCTGCGTCCGCTGGCGTCCGGCTCGCCGAGCTCCATACGGATGCAGCGCAGGGATTTGACCCAGCCGCGCTCGTCGCCGAGGATTTCCACCGGGTTGGTCAGCAGGTCGAAGGCTATCCCCTCCTGCTTGGCGTGGTGCACCTCTTCGCGGCGAGCAGGGAGTTCAGCTTCGGTGCGGCGATAGACGATGTGCACCTCGGCCCCGAGCCTCAGTGCAGTGCGCGCCGCGTCCATTGCCACATTGCCTCCTCCGACCACGCAGACCCTCCTGCCGGCGTGGATAGGGGTCAGGTAATCCTCTCTCCAGGCGCACATCAGGTTGTTGCGGGTGAGGAATTCGTTGGCGGAGAATACTCCGCAGAGGTTCTCCCCCGGTATGCCCATAAACTTAGGCAGACCGGCTCCGGTGCCGATGAAGACGGCCTTGAAACCCATCTCGTCCAGAAGCGAATCCACATTGACGGTACGGCCCACGATGACATTGGTCTCTATCTTGACTCCGAGCCTGCGGACATCCTCGATCTCGTGCGCGAGGACCTTCTCCTTAGGCAGACGGAACTCCGGGATACCGTACTGGAGCACTCCGCCGGCCTTGTGCAGGGCCTCGAAAATGGTGACATCGTAGCCCCATTTGGCGAGGTCCGAGGCGCAGGCAAGCCCGGCAGGGCCGGAGCCTATTATCGCCACCTTGATGCCGTTGGAGGCTGCCTTGTTGAGCGTTGTGGTGCTGTCGGTGCCGCGGTTCTCCCTCATATAGTCGGCCACGAACCTCTCCAGCTTGCCGATTGCCACCGCTTCGCCCTTGACTCCTAGCACGCAGCTGCCCTCGCACTGAGTCTCCTGCGGACACACGCGGCCGCAGACTGCCGGCAGGGATGAGTCTTGAGCGATGATGTCGGAAGCCCCTGCGATATCTCCCTCGCGAAGCTTCGCGATGAAGTCAGGAATCTTCAGGCCCACAGGGCAGGCACCCACGCAGCGCGGGTTCTTGCAATGCAGGCAACGGCTCGCTTCGAGCAGCGCCTCTTCCTTATTGTAGCCGTAGCAAACTTCTTCGAAATTGGTCGCGCGGGTCTTGGGATCCTGCTCGCGCACAGGTGTTCTTGGTATTCTTTCTGCCATCACTTTCCCCTCCCGATTCTGCATTTATGGTTCTGAAGCGCTTCGGCTTCTTCTGCTTTGTATTGTCCCTGACGGCGCATCGCCTCGTCGAAATCGACATCCGCGCCATTGAATTCCGGGCCTTCCACACAGGCAAAGCGGGTCTTGCCGCCCACCGTGACCCTGCAGGCGCCGCACATACCGGTGCCATCTACCATCAGGGTATTGAGGCTCACTATGATAGGCAGCCCGAGCTTCCGGGCTGTGAGGGTCGTGAATTTCATCATTATCATCGGGCCTATGGCTACGGCGGTGGTGTATTTGCGGCCGTCTTCGCGGACTAGCTTCTCGAGCAGGGCGGTCACCATCCCGTGGAAGCCCTCGGAGCCGTCGTCGGTGCAGATGAAGAGGTTGTCGCAGACGGAGGCCATCTCATCTTTGTAGATGAGCAGGTCGCGGGTCTTCGCACCTATGATCACATCCACCTTGGCGCCGCGGGCGTGCAGCCACTTGGCCTGAGGATAGACCGGGGCCGTGCCGACTCCGCCGGCGATGAATATATAGCTGCTCTGCGCAAGAGTCTCGGGGCTTTCGGAGACGAACTCGGACGCCTTGCCGAGAGGGCCGGAAACGTCGCTGAACGCCTCGCCGGGCTCGAACGAAACTATATCCCTGGTGGAAGCGCCGATGGCTTGAGTGACTATGGTAACACTCCCCTCCTCCGGGTCATAATCGCTGATTGTCAACGGGATACGCTCTCCTTTCTCGTCCGGGCGCACCATAAGGAACTGACCCGGTTCCGCCGCGCGGGAGAGCAGCGGGGCGTGCACCTTCATCCGACAGATTGTCGGTGTAAGCATCTCTTTGGTTAAGATCTCGTACATAATGGCATCAAATTTACTTAATCCATAAGAAAGATGCAACAAAAAACGGCCCGGGCAAGAAGCCTGGGCCGTTTATATAGCGGGCTGCCCGGGAGGGGAAGCCGTTGGAGAGTGTCAGGATACTAGAACCTGTAGCGGAGGCCGAGAGCGAAGCCGTTCCAGCCGAAGCCGTTGCCGATGAAGTTGAATACAGGCTTCCAGTCAACTGAGATGTTGATAGGAACTGAAGGGATCTCGAACTCAGCGCCGAGCTGTCCCACGACACCGAGAGCCATAGCGGTGGTGGAGTTGCCCTGATCGTTGGTGGTGTTGTAGAAACCTACCTGAGCACCAGGTCCGACATAGAAGTTGACGATACCTGACTGTGCGAATACGAAATCATAGATTCCGGTGAGATAGAAATCATTGCCGCCCCACATTCCGAGGTCAGCCTCGACAAAGTTTGCGCCGACACTGTGCTGATATGAAAGTTCAGCACCATAGCCGCCACGTACACCGAGGGCGCGTGGCTGAGCGGAAACAGCAACTCCGAACATCAGAACGGAAAGAATCACGATGATTGCTTTTTTCATGATTGAAATAATTAAAAAGGTTTAAGATACCGCAAATGTAGCAATAATTTGCAAACCGATTACACAATTCCGGAAAAACCGAGGAACGCCATCGCCATAATGCTGACGGTAATCAGCGCGATAGGCAGTCCCCTGAAGGACTTCGGGACATCGTTCAGAGCGAGGTGCTCGCGAAGGCCTGCGAAGAGGCACATTGCGAGGCCGTAGCCCAGGGATGTCGCGAGAGCATAGACGGTAGCCTCTCCGAGGTTGAGCAGGTGAGCCTCACCGCCGCCATAAGAGAACTCCTTGGTCACCACCGTGATGGCCACACCGAGCACGGCGCAGTTGGTGGTGATGAGCGGGAGGAATATGCCAAGCGCCTGATAGAGGGACGGACTGATCTTCTTCAGCACGATCTCCACCATCTGCACGAGGGCCGCAATCACGAGGATAAACGAGATCGTCTGCAGGAACTCAAGTCCGAACGGCACAAGGAGGTACTGGTTGAGCAGGTAGGTCACGACCGTGGCGAGGGTAATCACGAAGCAGACAGCACCGGACATTCCGGTAGCGGTAGAGAGCTTGTTGGACACCCCGAGGAACGGGCAGATGCCGAGGAACTGCGAGAGCAGTACATTGTTGACGAATATCGCCGATATTATGATGAGAATATATTCCATATCGCAATATTACTTTTTGGCAAGGAACTTATTGAAGAGCACCATCAGATAGCCGAGCACAAGGAAGGCGCCCGGAGCCATCACGAATGCGAGGATACCGTCACCCGGGATGAACTTCAGCCCAAATACCGAGCCGCTTCCGAGGATCTCGCGGATGATACCTATCACGGTCAGGGACATCGTGAATCCGATGCCGATACCCAGGCCGTCACAGGCGGAATCAATGACGGAGTTCTTGTTGGCGAAGGCCTCGGCGCGTCCGAGTACGATACAGTTCACGACGATGAGCGGGATGAAGAGGCCGAGGGTCTCATATACCGCAGGGACATAGGCCTGCATCAGCAGTTGGAGCACCGTCACGAAGGTCGCAATGATGACGATGTACGCCGGGATGCGCACCTTGTCAGGCACGGCGGGCGCGACGAGCGAGATGGCCATATTGCTGAGCACAAGCACGAAAGCCGTTGCCAGGCCCATCTCCAGACCGTTCATCGCGGAAGTGGTGGTCGCAAGCGTCGGACACATTCCGAGCACGAGCGAGAATGTAGGGTTGTCCTTGACAAAACCCTTGGTAATCAGAGAAATCTTATTGTTCATTGTTCTCTCCTCCTTCATTTTCTGCTGCCTGCGGCGTAGCAGACAGTGTCTGGTAGACTTTGACCGCATTGGCTACTGCCAGCGTGTAGGCGCGGGAAGTGATCGTGGAAGCGGTGATGGCGTCGATATCGCCGCCGTCCTTGGTGACGGAGAGCTTCTTCGCGGTCGGGTCAAGTCCCCTGAACTGGGCGAGGAAGCCCTCGTCGCTCTGACACTTGGCGCCGAGGCCCGGAGTCTCGCTGTGGGAGATGACGGAAGTGTTGCAGACCGTGCCGTCCAGGCAGATGCCCACCATCACGGAGAGAGTCCCGCCGAAGCCCGCGGCATTGGAGATGACGGCTACTCCGGATTCCGTCGTATAGTATTTATACTCAACGCCTTCTACCTGCACGGCAGACTCGGTGACGTCTCCGCTGAACTCAGGGAGAACCTTTGCGATGGCACCAGTGGTCTTGGCGACCTGAGCCGCCTCGACTGGCTCCTTAGTCACGGCGTATGCAACGCCGAGAATCGCGGAGCAGATCAGGCACACGAGCGTGAGGCAGAGTGCCATATTCTTAAGTGTAGATTGTGCTGCCATAATTTAAGCCCTCCCGTACTTTCTTGGATGGAACCAGTTGTTGAGCAGCGGCACTGCGCAGTTCATGATGAGGATCGCGAAGGACATACCCTCAGGGTATGAACCGAAGTAACGTATCATCATCAGTATCAGACCGATACCAACGCCATAAACGACACCGCCGGCAGTGCTCATAGGCGAGGTCACATAGTCGGTCGCCATGAAGCAGGCACCGAGCACGACGCCACCGGTGAGAAGGTTGAATACAGGGTCGGTGTAGGTGGCAGGATCGACAAGCCAGAATATGCCGGAAATCACGAATACCGTGGCGAAGATGCTGAGCGGAATCCAAGGCTTCACAACCCTGCGGCAGAGCAGGTAGACGAAGCCGAGAAGAAGCGCGACAGTGGAAATCTCACCCGCGGAACCTCCTATATTGAAGAACATAGTCTGGAGGTAGTCCGTGCCGGCCACAGCCTCAACTCCGCCCTCTGCATACTTGCCGAGCAGGGTGGCGCCGGAAACGGCATCAGTGGAGTGGATGAATCCCTGCGGGACAGTCCAGTCCGTCATATAGGTCGGGAAGGAGATGAGCAGGAAGACGCGCCCCGCGATGGCAGGGTTGAAGAGGTTCTGCCCGATACCGCCGAAAGTCATCTTGACGACTCCGATGGCGAAGATCGCGCCGATCAGCACAACCCACCAGGGGGTCGTGACAGGCAGATTCAATGCCAGAAGCATACCCGTGACCACTGCCGAGAGGTCGGAAATGGTACTTGGGCGCTTGAGCAGCCACTTGGTGATGGCCCACTCAAGCAGCACGCAGGAAGCGACGCTTACCGCGAGCACGAGAAGCTCGGACCATCCGTAGAAGAGGATGGACACGAGAGCGGCAGGCGCAAGCGCGATGACCACATCCCTCATCAGGGAGCGGGTGGACACATCGGCGTGCACATGCGGAGATGGAGAAACCAGGAATTTTCCCATAATTATCTACTTTTTGGCGGCTTCCGCAGCAGCCTTGGCGGCAGCGGCGCGCGCACGGATAACACCCATAACCTGTCCCTTGGCCTGACGTATATTGTCGAGCAGAGGGATGTTTGCAGGACAGCTGTAGAGGCAGCAACCGCACTCTATGCAGTCCTGAGCGGCATTCTTCTCAAGGGAGGCGACATCGCCCACCTTGTAGAGTCTGTTGAGGAGGAACGGCTCCAACCCCATAGGGCAGGCCTCGCTGCACCTGCCGCAGCGGATGCAGTTGCCCGCAGGCTTGCGGCGGGTGGCGGCTTCGCTGAGATAGAGGATGGAGGATGAGCCCTTGACAGTGGTGGCCTCGATGTTGGCGATAGCCTTGCCCATCATCGGACCGCCGCTGATGATCTTCGCGGCACCCTCAGGGATTCCGCCGGCCTGCTCGATGATAAATGAGAGCGGAGTACCGATGCGGAAGAGGTAGTTGTGCTGCTTGTCTACCGGCAGGCAGTCGCCGGTGACGGTGAGAGTGTTGGTGAGCAGCGGCTTGTTCTTCTGGACGGCCTCATAGACCGCGAGAGCGGTAGCGACGTTCTGCACCACTGCACCGGCATCGATTGGCAGGCAGCCGGACTTCACCTGACGGTGCATCACGGCATCGATGAGCTGCTTCTCACCGCCCTGCGGGTAGCGCTTCTTGAGGGTTGCCACGCTCATATTCGCGTATCCGAGCTCCGCAACTGCGGCACTCAGGGCCTCGATGGCCTCAGGCTTGTTCTCCTCGACGCCGATCACGCAGCGGCATCCCAGCACCTTCTGCATTATCGCGGCACCGATGACTATCTCCCTGGTGCGCTCAAGCATGATGCGGAAGTCGCTGGTGAGGTAAGGTTCGCACTCGGCACCGTTGATGATCAGGCACTCGGCCACCTTGCCGGGAGCTATGCTGAGCTTGACGTGGGTCGGGAAGGTCGCGCCTCCGAGTCCGACCACGCCGCAGGCCTTGATGCGGTCGAGGATAAATGCCTTGTCTTCAGGGATTTTGGTAACGAGAGTGTCGCTGAGGTCGATGCCTTCAATCCACTCGTCTCCCTCGACGGCAATCTCGATGTGGGTCATCATATTGCCGGCGAGGTCCTTGCGGGGAGCGATGGACTTCACCTTGCCGGACACCGGAGAATGCACGAAGGCGGAGATGAATCCGCCAGGCTCGGCGATGACCTGGCCGGCCTTGACTGAGTCGCCGACTGCCACTATAGGCTTCGCCGGAGCGCCAAGATGCTGGGCCATTGAGACATACATCGTCTGCGGAAGAGGCAGAGTCTCTATAGCGCAGCCGCGTGAAATCTTATTGTCGTGCGGATGTACTCCGCCGATCGAAAAAGTCAGCTTATTCATTGGTGACCTCCTTCTTTACTGTTTTCGGAGCCTCAGGCGCTGCAGAAGCTGCAGGAGCGGTCTCGGCGGCAGGCTTCGGCTCTACCTTCTTGGGAGTGAAGCCGACCGCGTGGATGGCTCCGGTCGGGCACTCGAAGTAGCACTGTCCGCAGGCCTTGCACTTGGTATAGTCGATATAGCAGAGATTGTCCGCTATAGTGATGGCGTCGAACTTGCAGACCTTGGCGCATTTGCCGCAGCCTATGCAGGCAGCGGTGCAGGCCTTGCGCGCCACTCCTCCCTTGTCCTTGTTGACGCAGGCGGTGTAGACGCGGCGGGCGTTCTTGGCGGTAGTGCCCACATTGCGGAGCTCGATGATGTGCTTAGGGCAAGCCTTCGCGCAAGCGCCGCAGGCGGTGCAGAGGCTCTCGTCCACCACCGGCAGACCCGTCTCTGGATCCATCTTGATGGCTCCGAACCTGCAGGCCGCGACACAGTCGCCACAGCCCAGGCACCCGAAAGCGCAACCCGTGTCGCCGCTGTAGAGAGCGGCCTTGACGCGGCAGGACTTCACTCCGTCGTAGTCGTTAACGAGAGGGCGATTGGCGCAAGAGCCGTTGCAGCGCACCACAGCGACCTGGGGCGTCTTCTCCTTGACCTCGTAGCCAAGGATGGCGGCAACCTTCTTCATCACCTCGTTACCGCCCACAGGGCAATAGTTATGGTCGAGGTTCGGAGCCTTGACGGCAGCGTCAGCGAAGGCCCTGCAGCCCGCGAAGCCGCAGCCGCCGCAGTTGGCGCCAGGCATCACCTTCTCCACTTCATCAATCCGGGGATCCTCCTCGACCTTGAACTTCTTGGCCACCCAATAGAGGACTAGCGCAAGCAGCAAGCCGAGCACCGTGAGGATCACAACGGTCAGGATAACAGTGTTTGTCATTATCGGTTGATCTTAAAAATATAATCTTTCTTAAGTCTGTCCCTCATCAGCCAGAGCACCCCGTACCAGAGCGCCACTGCCCCCAGGGAGCAGAGTCCGGCGGTGAGTTCCCCCACCCCGGCAAATGTAAGCGTGAGCAGCACAGCCACCAGCACTATCAGCGGGGCCACATATGCGAGCATCACCGCGGCGTGTCCCATGGCAGCGGTGAGTACCACCTCAACCTCATCCCCCACCTGGAAATTGTCCCAGCCGCGGGTCGGCACCTGGACGAGCTTGGTCTTGAGGCCTCCGAGCTCGCACATACCCCTGGCGTGGCAGGCGCTGCAGGCCGACTCGGAGATGATCTCCACGCTGGTGAGCGACGGGGTGATCTCGACGATCCGCCCGCGATGTGATATCTCGCTATTCGAACTCATTGCTCATCACGGGGCCCATATCGCCCATTGAGGTATCCATATTCATCGCGGAGTCGTAGGTGGCGGCCCTCATGTCGAGGGTGTCGTCCTCCTCCACAAACTTGAGCTGCTCGCCCTTGTATCGCATATCAATATCGCGTGTCTCGCCGTTGCGGTGCTTGGCGATGATGATCTGAGTCTTCTCCTTGTCGCCCTCGTTCTCGCTGAGTCCGATGTAGTCCGGACGGTGGATGAAGATGACCATATCGGCATCCTGCTCGATGGAGCCGGACTCACGCAAGTCGGAGAGCTGAGGCTTGCCGCCCGAGCCCTGACGCTGCACCGCGTTGCGGGAAAGCTGTGAAAGGGCTATGATAGGCACGTTGAGCTCCTTGGCGGTGGCCTTGAGGGTGCGGGAGATGGCGGCAACCTCCTGCTCGCGCAGTCCCTTGAGCTCTGACGGGCCCTGCATAAGCTGCAGGTAGTCAATGATGATCAGGCGCACGCCCTTGTTCTTGACGAGGCTCTTGGCCTTGGTGCGGAACTCCATCAGCGGGAGGCTCGGGGTGTCGTCGATATAGAGCGGGGCCTTGGAGAGGGAGCGCAGTTTGTACTCGAGCTGCTGCCACTCATAGTCCTCCAGCTTGACGCCTCCCTTGATCTTGTCCGGATGCAGTCCGGACTCGGAAGTGATCAGACGGTTGGCGAGCTGGATGGCCGCCATTTCAAGGGAGAAGAACGCCACGGGCATATGGTGGTCGACGGCCGCATTGCGGGCGATGTTGAGCGAGAAGGCCGTCTTGCCGACGGAAGGGCGCGCAGCGAGGATGATCAGGTCCGAAGGCTGCCAGCCCATAGTGATCGCGTCGAGGCTCGGGAAGCCGGACGGCACCCCGCTGAGGCCGTTGCTGCTCTGCTTCTCCTGGATGGAGTCCATCGCGCTGTTGATCAGGCTGCCGATGTCCTGTACCTCCTTGCGGACGTTGCTCTGGATGGCATCGTATATCCTGGACTGCGCGCTGTCGATCATATCGTCGACCTTGATGGCGTCGTTGTACGCATCCCTGAGGATGTCGTAGGAGGCGGTTATCAGGTCGCGCTGTATGGTCTTCTGCTTGAGGATCTTGATGTAGTATTCGATATGCGCCGCCGAACCCACCTTCTCGGAGAGGTTCGCCAGGGCGACCGAGCCTCCGACCTCCTCCAGCCTGGAGAGCTGGCGGAGCTTGGTGCTGACAGTGATGATGTCCACGGAGGTATGCTCGCTGACAAGAGCGGACATAGCCTCGAATATCATTCTATGCTTGGGGTCATAGAAGCAGGAGGCCGACAGGTCCTCCATCGCCTGGTCCACGCACTCCGGCTCGAGGAGCATAGCGCCGAGGACAGCCTCTTCGACGTCAAGAGCCTGAGGCGGCTTATTGCCGATCTCAAGCCCTATCTTGTCCAGATCTGCCGGCTGCTCCTTCCTGCGGGTGCCGGCGGCTGACTTCTGCGAAGGCATATCGAACCTCCTTAATTATATCTCCGGGTTGACGATGATGCGTCCGCAGTGCTCGCAGATGACGAGCTTCTTGCCGGACGCTATATCGATCAGGCGCTGCGGGGTGATCGTGTGGAAGCAGCCTCCGCAGGCGTCACCGTAGGTACCATCTTCGTTCTTCGGGTAGAGCGAGACCACCGCGAGGTGGTTGTGCGTGCTCTTGCGGATGCGCTCGTAGGCGCTGAGAGTCCTCTCGTCGAGCTTGGATGTGAACTCCTCGCGATGCTTCTGGAGCGCTGCCTCCTCCTTGGCGGTGGACTCGACGATGGAAGAGAGCTCCTCCTTCTTGGACTCGAGGTCTCCCTCCCTGATGGTGATGCGGTCGCTGATGCGCTCGAGGTCGGTCTTGCGGTCCTCGATGGCCTCGCGCGCCTCGTTGATGTTCTTCTCGGCTATCGCGCGCAGAAGTCCCTGGTTCTCAAGCTCCTTGTTGATGGAATCGAACTCACGGCTGTTGGAGATGTTCTCCAGCTGCGAGCGGTACTTCTCTATCTCGGCGTCAAGGTCTTCGATCTCCTTGCGGGAAGCGGCTATGTTCTGGTTGTAACCGTCGATAAGCTGCTCCACGCGGGCATATTTTGCCTTGAGGGACTCCACTTCCTCCTCGAGGGCGGCTACCTCTTCAGGGAGCTCGCCGCGGAGCTGGACAAGCTTGTCGATGTCGTTGTCAGCAGCCTGGAGCTCATAGAGCGTATGGAGCTTCTCCTGGGCGCTCTGCTCGCTGTCCGCGAAGTTCTTACGCAGAGACACGAAGGTCTCGCGCTCGTCGATCGGAGTCTGTACTTTTGTCGTTTTCTTGGTGGTTGCCATATATAAGGTTTTATTTTATTCGCAAGCGAACTGCAAAGGTAGAAAATCTTTTGTTTTTATTCAATTTTCCGCAGGCGTTCTTTACAGACTCTTCTTAATCTCCGCAAGTTGGGCTCTTATGCCCTTGAGGGAGGTCAGCACCTTCACCCGCGCCTCCACGGTGGACCGCTCGGCTTCCAGCTGCCTTGCAGCCCCGTCCAGCGAGAGTCCCTTCTCCTTGGTGAGGTAGTGGATCTGGCGTATCGTCTCCAGGTCGGAGGCGGTGTAGAGGCGGTTGCCCTTGGCGTTGCGCCGAGGGCGGATGAGTTTCGGGAAACTGTTGGACCAGAACCGCACTAGCGAGACGGCCTCGTCCACGTCGCGTGCGACTTCACCGATAGTGTAGAAGAGCTTTTCCATATCTGTTAATCCATTGACTGTTTGGTATTCACCGACATATAGAGGATATTGGAGTAGTCGGCCGGGCTGACCGACGCGAAGATATAGTTGACCGGGTTGAGGAACTCCTCCCCGCGGCGGATCTCGTAGTGCAGATGCGGAGCGAACGCCTTGCCGGACATCCCTGCGGTGCCTATCTTCTGCCCGGAAGCCACCTTCTGCCCGGCGCGCAGGGAAGTGGACTCCAGATGAGCATAGACAGTGGTGTATCCGCCATCGTGGAGCAGCTCCACCGTCTTGCCGAGCTTCTTGGAAGTGGAGACGCGGCTCACGGTGCCGGCAGCCGCGGCATAGACCGGAGTGCCGCGCGCGACGATGAAGTCCAGCCCCTCGTGGTAGACGTATGCCTTGTAGAACGGATCCATCTTGCGTCCCGTGGAAGCGCCCACCTGCGAATAGCTTATATCCTTGACCGGCAGCGTCATAGGCGGCATCACAAGACCCGTATCGCAGAGACTCCTGAATATCCGCACGAACGCCGCATCCACATCTTCTGCGGTGGAGAGCAGGCGGTCCGCCTTGTCGCGGGTATAGTTGGCGATCTTGGCGTCCGGCACCGTGTCGCTCGCATACATAAAGTCCAGGCTCGCCATCGGATCTGCATCCGGAGCGTTGGCGTGGAACGCCGTCTCGTATATCTCGTTGTCCTTGTACTGCAGGCCCGCTATCCCGTCGCGGAGCAGCTCCTCCTTCGGGGCAAGGGTCGGATAGATCCTCTCGTACATCCTGATCTCGCGGCGCAGCTCCCTCTCTGTATCGGTCCTCCAGAAGAGCGCGAAGACGCCGTAGACCAGCACAGCAATCGTCAGGGTCACAAGCAGATAGCCCAGCACGAGCAGCAGCACGCGACCTGCATTGACGCGCACCTTTCCGAAACGGAAGTTACGGGGGTCGAATTCCAGCATCTTCCTACTCATCGCTCTTCCTCCCCCGACGGAGAAGCTCCATCGTACTCTTGGCCATCGCCGGAGTGTTCTCCGCGCTGCGGCGCTCTATCATCGCACGGTACTCGTCCTCTGACATATTGATATCCAGATAATTCATCGGGTTGACCTTGTTGCCGCGGTATATCACCTCGTAGTGCAGGTGCGAGCCGGTGGACTTGCCGGTGCTGCCCACAGTGCCGATGCGGTCGCCGCGGTGCAGTTTCATCCCCGGGCTGACCTCAATCGTGTGGAGATGCGCGTAGCGGGTCTTGTAGCCGTAGCCGTGGTCCACCACGATCTCGTTGCCGTAGCCCCAGAGCTGCATCCCCGTCTTCTCCACCACACCATCGCCGGTCACATAGACAGGCGTGCCGGTCTTGGCGGCGAAGTCCTGGCCGGCGTGCCGCTCACCCCCTCCATAGACGGGGTCGATACGGTAGCCGAAGCCGCTGGAAAGGCGGAACTTGCCGGTCTGCGGCAGGATAGGAGGCACATTCGGCACGCAGGAGATCATATCGCCGGCCTGCGCCGAGAGCTGTCCCACCTCGTCGAGCGACTTGCTCCCGACATAGGTGCGCTTGGTGAGGTCGTCCAGGCGGCGCACGGTGCGGCGCAGGTGGGAGTTGGCCCCGAGACGGTCGAGCTCGGCATAGCGGTTGATGCCCTCCATCCCGGAATTGCGGACTTCCTCCGGGACGGAACTGAGACCGTAGATCGGGCGGTAGACATCGTCATCGCGCTGCTCTATCCCCTTGAGGGTCTGCTCGCAGATGTCGAGCTGGCGGTCTAGCACGCTCATCCTCGCCTCCCACTCGGCGTGGGTGCGCTTGAGGGCGGCGGTGCGCGGAAGATCCAGATGGAAGACCGACAGGTAGAGCCAGAAGTACATAAGCACAAGAGCGGCCGCGCCCACCACGAGCAGCGCCACTCTTATGTGCTTGAGGTATTTAGGCTCGTCCTGAGCCTCATACATCAGCGTCTCCGGATTGAATACATACTTCGGCATCTGGTGCAAAGATACTGATTTTTTAGCAATTGCACCGCCTCACCTCAAGCCGTGCCCGGCGGCCCTAAGGGAAAAATTGCAAATTATCCCCAAAATGTAGTATTTTTGTAGTTTGTTTGACACATACATCTATTATGACTTCTAAGGAAATAAGACAGAAATTTCTGGATTTCTTCGCATCCAAGGGACACACCGTCGTGCCTTCCGCCCCGATGGTGGTCAAGAATGACCCGACGCTGATGTTTACCAACGCCGGCATGAACCAGTTCAAGGACATCTTCCTCGGCAACGCCACCGCCCCCTACAAGCGCGCGACCGACTCGCAGAAGTGCCTGAGAGTGAGCGGCAAGCACAACGACCTCGAAGAGGTTGGCCACGATACCTACCACCACACCATGTTCGAGATGCTCGGCAACTGGAGCTTCGGCGACTACTTCAAGTGCGAGGCCATCGACTGGGCGTGGGAACTCCTTACCGAAGTCTATAAGATCGACCGCAACCTCCTCTACGCCACCGTATTCGAGGGCAGCGCGGAGGACGGCACCTCCCTCGACGAGGAAGCCCGCCAGGCCTGGCTCAAGCATATGCCGGCCGACCACATCCTTCTCGGCAACAAGCACGACAACTTCTGGGAGATGGGCGACACCGGCCCGTGCGGTCCGTGCTCCGAGATTCACATCGATATCCGCACCCCGGAGGAGAAGGCGGCGAGCGGACTGAGCGGACGCGAGCTTGTCAACAAGTCCGACCCGCATGTCATCGAGATCTGGAACCTCGTCTTCATGCAGTACCAGAGGATGGCGGACGGACACCTGGAGAGCCTCCCTGCCAAGAACATCGACACCGGGATGGGCTTCGAACGCCTCTGCTGCGTGCTCCAGGGCAAGAACAGCAACTACGACACCGACGTCTTCTCCGGCCTTCTCGGCAAGATAGGCGAGATCTCCGGCCACCGCTACGGCGAGAGCGACAAGACCGATGTGGCGATGAGGGTCATCGCCGACCACATACGCGCCATCAGCTTCAGCATCGCCGACGGGCAGCTACCGAGCAACGTCAAGGCAGGCTACGTCATCAGGCGAATCCTGCGCCGCGCGGTGCGCTACGGCTACACCTTCCTCGGACTCGGCGAGCCGTTCCTCTGCAGACTTGTGCAGCAGCTCGTGGACGATATGGGCGAGGCCTATCCTGAGATTGCAAAGCAGCAGAAATTCATCGAGAACGTCATCCGCGAAGAGGAACTGGCATTCCTGCGCACCCTCGACAGGGGCATCAAGCTGATGGACGAGTGCATCGCCCGCTGCGGGGAGGGCAAGGTCATCGCAGGCGAAGATGCATTCAAACTCTACGATACCTACGGCTTCCCTATCGATCTCACCGAACTCATCGCCGGCGAGAACGGATGCAGCGTGGATATGGAGGGATTCAACCGCGAGCTCCAGAAGCAGAAGGAGAGAGCCCGCAACGCCACCGCCAACAGCTTCGGCGACTGGACGATATACCATCAGGGCGAGAATGTGGAATTCACCGGCTACGACACCGTCACCACCACCGGCGCCCTGCTCCTCAAGCAGAGGACAGTGGTCCAGAAGAACAAGGAGATGCTCCAGCTCGTATTCGACCGCACGCCGTTCTACGGCGAGATGGGCGGCGAGGTCGGTGACACTGGATACATTGTGTCCGAAGACGGCGAGCAGATCCGGATCCTCAATACCGTCAAGGAGAACGGGCTCACCATCCACATAGCGGAGAAGCTTCCGCAGAACTGCGAGGGCGAATTCACCCTCTCCGTGGACGAGGCGCGCAGGCGCAAGATCGCCGCCAACCACTCCTGCACCCACCTGCTCGACACCGCCCTCAGGGAGGTGCTCGGCACCCACGTGGAGCAGAAGGGCTCATATGTCTGCGACCGCAGCTTCCGCTTCGACTTCTCCCACTTCGAGAAGCTCTCCGACGAACAGATCGCCAAGGTTGAGAAGCGCGTCAACGAACTCATCCGCAGCAATATAGCCCTTGAGGAAAAGCGCGACGCCACTATGGACGAAGCGCGCGCGATGGGCGCCATCGCCCTCTTCGGCGAGAAGTACGGCGACAGGGTGCGCGTGGTCAAGTTCGGCCCGAGCGTCGAGCTCTGCGGCGGCTGCCACACCGGCGCCACCGGCAACATCGGCTACTTCAAGATACTCTCAGAGACCGCCATTGCGGCCGGCATCCGCCGTATCGAGGCGGTGACCGGCGAGGATGCCGAGACTTACGTATTCACAATGCAGGAGCTCCTCAAGACCGCCCGCTCCTTCTTCAACAACGTCCCTGACCTCGCAGGCGCCATCAGACACCTCATCGAGGACAACGCCTCCCTCAAGAAGCAGGCTGAGGAGTTCGCAAGGCAGAAGGCCTCACATCTCGCTGAACTGCTGAAAGGCAAGGCCCGCGAGATCAATGGAGTGAAGCTCATCGTCGCCACCCACGTGACCGGGAACGGAGCCGACCCTACCCTGATCCGCAACGCGGCCACCCTGCTTCAGAAAGAGCTCAAGGGCACGGCGCTCGTGGCCGCCTACGAATATGAAGGCAAGCCTCAGCTGCTGATGATGTACTCCGAGGACCTCGTCGCCGCAGGGCGCAACGCCGGCAAGGACATCCGCGAAGCCGCCAGGTTCATCCAGGGCGGAGGCGGCGGACAGGCCGGACTCGCCACCGCCGGCGGCAAGAACTCCGAGGGGCTCAAGGACGCTCTCGACGCTCTAGTGAAGACCGCCACCGCCCAATAGCCTTCCGCAGGGGATGAAGAAGCTCGACCGCTTCATACTGAAGTCGTTCATCGGACCGCTGGTCGCGATTCTGCTGGTCGTGGTCTTCATCCTCCTGCTTCAGTTCCTCTGGCTCTACATCGACGAACTCGTCGGCAAGGGTTTGGGACTCAGGGTAATACTTGAGTTCCTGATGTGGGGCGCCTGCACGATTCTCCCGCAGGCGATGCCGCTCGCGACCCTGCTGGCATCGATGATGATAGTGGGTCAGATGGCCGAGAACAACGAACTGCTCGCGGTCAAGGCCGCAGGCGTGTCGTTCTCCCGCATCATCGCCCCGCTGATTGCGGCTTCTGCAATCATCGCCGTGGGTGCGTTCTTCATCGGTGACAGGCTGGTGCCGCTCGCCTACAACAAGATCTACACCCTCCGCGACGACATCGGCAAGACCAAGAACGAGATCAAAATCCCGTCCGGTACCTTCTACGACGGCATCGACGACTACATCCTCCGCGTCAACGACCAGGACAAGAAGAGCGGAATGCTCCACGGGGTGATGGTCTATGACCACACCGCCGGCAAGGGCAACGTGGCCCTGACCATCGCCGACTCCGCCCTGATCAAGATGTCCGCCGGCAAGGACTACCTGACCTTCACGATGTTCAACGGCTCCAACTACCAGGAAGACAACACCGTCCGCTACGCCGACACAAGCCTCACCCTGCAGAGGGTGGACTTCGCGCGGCAGGATATCATCGTGCAGCTCTCCAACTACAAGTTCGAGAAGTCCGACTCCAACCGCTTCGGCGACCAGGCCAAGGCCATGAGCGCCAAACTGCTGCAGCACCAGAGCGATTCGCTGCACCACTATGTGGACTCCGTGCAGGGGGTACACTATATGAGTCTCCGCAGGATGAAACCCTTCATCGAGAGCGCGCAGCTCGACACCGCGACCCGCAACCCAGACAGAGCCGACTTCAGCCACGAGGGCTTCGCGCAGTGGGATACTCCGGGCGACAAGGCCATCGCCTACCGCGAAGCCTCCGACAAGGCCAGCCGCCACGCTTCAGAGATAGGCAACCTCAAGTTCGACACCTACGAGCAGAACTACTACATCCGCCACACGGACATCGAGCTGCTCAAGAAGTTTGCGCAGGCGCTCGCCTGCTTCATACTCTTCTTTATCGGAGCCCCGCTGGGCTCGCTCATCCGCAAGGGCGGGCTGGGCACGAGCGCCATCATCTCCGTACTCTTCTTCGTGCTGTACTGGGTGGTGGACATTTCAGGCACGAAGCTGGCACGTGACGGAGCCATCGGCTCCTTCACCGGAGCCTTCATCTCCGCCTATGTGCTCATCCCTATAGGCGCATTCCTGACCTGGAAGGCCATCAACGACTCAGAGCTTTTCAATTTGGACCAGTTCAAGACCTGGAGGCGAAAGATCGGAAGCAGGATAGCCAGTTTCTTCCGACCAGTCCGTATAGTGTATATGGGCACTCCCGAATTTGCGGTGGCACCGCTCGACAATCTCATCCGCAACAAGTACAAGGTGGTCGGAGTGGTCACCGTGGCAGACAAGCCGAGCGGGCGAGGGCTCAAGGTAAACGAGAGCGCGGTGAAGCGCTACGCGGTGGAGCACAATCTGCCGCTGCTACAGCCTGCGAAGCTCAAGGATCCCGAGTTCCTCGACGCGCTGCGCGCCTGGAAGCCGGATCTCATAGTGGTCGTGGCCTTCCGTATGCTGCCTGAGGAAGTGTGGTCGATGCCTCGGCTCGGCACCATCAACCTCCACGCCGCCCTGCTGCCTCAGTACCGCGGCGCCGCCCCTATCAACTGGGCGGTAATCAACGGGGAGAAGCTGACCGGTGTGACCACCTTCATGATAGACAAGGACATCGACACAGGCGGTATCCTGATGCGCCAGGAGTGCAGGATAGAGCCTACGGACACGGCAGGCGACGTGCACGACAAGCTGATGGCAATCGGCTCCAACCTCGTACTCCAGACCGTAGAGGGCCTCATCCAGCACAATATCGAGACCCGTATCCAGCGCTCCTTCATCCAGGGTTCAGAGGTGCTCAAGCCGGCACCTAAGATCACCCGCGAGACCTGCAGGATCGACTGGAGCGACTCCAGCGAACACATCTACAACCTCATCCGCGGCCTCAGCCCATACCCGGCGGCATTCACAGAGATAGCCGAAGAAGGCGGCGCGCCGCAGATGCTCAAGATCTACAAGGCCGAGAAGGTCGATCTGCACGGCACGCCGGGAGAGATACTCAGCGACGGCAAGACCTACCTCGCGGTCGCCACCGCCGACGGAGCAGTCTCCATCCGTGAGATGCAGCTCGCCGGCAAGAAGCGGATGGACGTCAAGGCCTTCCTGCTCGGATTCCGAAACCCTGAGAAATACCATATATGCTAAGAAAAATCCGTATTGTCCTGGCAGCTCTCTTCCTTGTGGGGATCACGCTGCTCTTTGTCGGTTATGGCCGGCAATGGTGGGGTTGGATGGCGAAGCTCCAGCTGCTGCCTTCTTGCCTCGCGCTCAACCTGCCGGTAATCATCGGCATAGCTCTGCTCACCTTCATCTTCGGTCGCATCTACTGCTCGGTTATTTGCCCGATGGGAGTATTCCAGGATGTCGTCATCTATCTGCGTAAACTGTTCTCCCCGCGCGGCAAGAAGAATAAAGGCAAATACATCCCGGAGCACCGCATAGTGCGCTACGGGGTGCTGGTGATTGCGGTGGGCAGCGCCATTGCGTTTACCCAGCTGCTGCTCAGCCTGCTGGCACCATACAGTGCCTACGGCCGTGTGGTTCGCAGCATAGTCGGGCTCGCCGAGGGTCAGAGCATAGCGCCGGCACTGCTCGTCACGGCAGGGGTAACTCTTGTCGTGATAGTGACTTGCGCTACTCTCTGGGGACGCGGATACTGCAACACGGTTTGTCCCGTGGGCACAACTCTGAGCCTCGTGTCGAGGTGGTCGCTCTTCAAGCTGCGCATCGACACCGGCAAATGCGTCTCCTGCCACCTCTGCGAGAAGGGCTGCAAGGCGCACTGCATCGACATTGACCATAAGAATATAGACTACAGCCGCTGCGTGGACTGCTTCGACTGCATCGGGACCTGCCGCAAGGGCGCGATCAGCTATCGCTTCGGCAAGACGCCAAAGGGCGCGGCAGCCAAGGCCGAGGAGAAGGTGGACGAGGGCCGCAGAGCATTCGTCTCCACCGCAGCGCTGCTCGGAGGCGGACTGGCACTCAACGCGCAGAATATGAAGCTCGACGGCGGGCTCGCCGAAGTGCTGGACAAGATCAGCCCGGAGCGCAGCGAGAGGCTCGTACCGTTCGGGGCGAGGGGCGTGCGGGACTTCTACGACCGCTGCACCGCCTGCCAGCTCTGCGTAAGCAACTGTCCTAACGGGGTACTTCGTCCTTCCACCGACCTGGAGCATTTCCTCCAGCCGCAGATGGGCTATGAGCACGGTTGGTGCCGTCCTGAGTGCACCGCCTGCAGCCAGGTATGTCCTGCCGGGGCAATACTGCCTCTGGAGAAGGAGGAGAAGCTCTCCCACAAGATAGGCACGGCCAAGGTCGATCTGGACGCCTGTCTTGCCGCCAAGGGTGAAGCGGGCTGCGGCAACTGCGCGCGCCACTGTCCAGTGGGCGCGGTCCGGATGGTCAGCAGCGAGGGACGCAGGGTGCCTGTGGTGGCTGAGGAGCAGTGCATCGGTTGCGGTGCCTGCGAGAACCTCTGCCCGGTAAGGCCGCTCAGCGCCATCACCGTTGACGGTATTTCAATCCACATCAAGAAGAGTTAAGCTATGGACAGAAGAGAATTTCTCAAGACTGCAGGTCTGGGAGCGGCAGCGGCGGGTCTGGTGGCCTGCGCGCCGAAAGTGCTTAAAGAGGACTCTGCCGCAGACTCCTCCGCAGAGATCAAAGGCACTATGCCTCAGCACTATCCGGGCATCGGACTGCTCGGCTACGGCTGTATGCGCTGGCCTATGGTGAGCGGCGACGACGGCAGGCAGCACATCGACCAGCAGGAGGTCAACCGCCTCGTGGACTACGCCCTGGAGCACGGAGTCAACTACTTTGACACCTCCCCTGTCTACCTGGAAGGCGACAGCGAGAGGGCCACTGCGGAGGCGCTAAACCGACATCCGCGCGAGAGCTGGCTGCTAGCGACCAAACTCTCCAACTTCTCCGACGCGAGCTACGACAACTCGGTCAAGATGTACCGCCGCTCGCTGGAGATCTTCAAGACCGACCATATCGACTACTATCTGCTGCACAGCATCAGCGACGGCAAGAACTTCGAAGAGCGCTTCGGAAGTACAGGAATTATGGACTTTCTGCTCAAGGAGAAGGCTGAAGGGCACATCCGCCACCTGGGATTCTCCTTCCACGGCGTCAAGGAGGGCTTCGACGAACTGATGGCCCTGCACGACAGCGGCAGATATCGCTGGGATTTCGTGCAGATACAGATGAACTATGTGGACTGGAGGCACGCGGGCGGACGCAACACCGATGCCGAGTACCTCTACGCCGAGCTCGACCGCAGGGAAATCCCTATCGTGATAATGGAGCCTCTGCGCGGCGGACGCCTCTCCGATATGCCGGCAGGGACAGCCGATCTGCTCAAGGCGCGCGAGCCCGACAAGTCACTGGCTTCCTGGGCGTTCCGCTTTGTGGGCAGCTACCCGCGAGTGCAGGTGGTGCTGAGCGGTATGACCTATATGGAGCATCTGCAGGACAACCTGCGCACCTACCTCGACTTCAAACCTGTCAGCGACGAGGAGAAGGCTCTGCTCGAAGATGTGGCCGAACGGCTGGAAAATTACCCTCTGGTGCGCTGCACAGGCTGCCAGTACTGTATGCCTTGCCCTTACGGCATCGACATCCCGGGCATCTTCAAGTTCTACAACGACAATGTCAACGCCGGCACCTACGTGGTCAGCAGCGAGCAGAAGGGATACGCCCGCGCACGCCGCCGCTACCTGCTCGCCTACAACAAGGCGATCCCGACGGTGCGTCAGGCCGACCACTGCATTGCCTGCGGCAAATGCGTGAAGGCTTGCCCGCAACACATCGGGATCCCTCGTGAGCTGAGGCGCATCGACCAGTATGTCGAGAGCCTCAAGCAGGAGACACTTTAGAAACTATATCCGAGACCGACGAGGAGAGTGTTCCCGAGGGTCTTGGAGG
>CAVEAQ010000010.1:0-26289 GCA_963613775.1 bacterium
AACCGCTCGAAGTGGTACCACAACTACGGCTACGGCAACCTGCGTGACTACGGGCTTGAGGATCAGAAATATGCGATTCAGCAGCTTGGGGCGAGATACCCGTTCATCGACCTGGACAGGGTCGGCATTCACGGGCACTCGGGCGGCGGATTCATGAGCACCGCAGCCATCCTCAAGTACCCGGATTTCTTCAAGGTAGCCGTCTCCTGCGCCGGCAACCACGACAACAGCATCTACAACCGCTGGTGGAGCGAGCAGCACCACGGAGTGCTCGAGAAGATCGACCGGGGAGACACCACCTTCGTCTACCACATCGACACCAACCAGGAGCTGGCCCGCAACCTCAAGGGACATCTGATGCTCTTCCACGGGGACATCGACAACAATGTCCACCCGGCCAACACGATACGAGTGGTCAACGCCCTCATCCGCGCCAACAAGCGCTTCGATATGATGATCCTCCCGGGCCAGAGGCACGGCTTCGGCGACATGAGCGAGTACTTCTTCTGGAGGATGGCCGACTACTATGCCGAGTGGCTTATCGGTGACTCCGAGCGCTACAAGCCTGACATCACGCAGATGAATAACGACTGATCGGTAGAGTTTATGCCGTTTGGGCCTGCGGCTGCCCGGTTTGTCTGGAAGTGCTCATCAGAGCACCGGCGCCGGGCGGCTATAACCCCCAGGGACTCTCGATATCGGAGGGCATCCGCCAGTCGCCGCGGGGCGAGAGGGAGACGGAGCCGACTTTAGGGCCGTCGGGGATGCAGGAGCGCTTGAACTGCTGGGTGAAGAAGCGGCGCAGGAAGGTTGAGAGCCAATGGCGTATCGTCTGCTCATCGTAAGTGCCTTCGAAAGCCTTCTGCGCTATGAAGAGCAGTTTCTCCGCGCTGTAGCCGAAGCGGAAGAAGTTGTAGAGGAAGAAGTCGTGCAGTTCGTACGGACCCACGAGGTCCTCGGTCTTCTGCTTGATGTTGCCCTGCTCGTCCGCCGGGATTAGCTCCGGACTGATTGGCGTATCAGCCACATCCAGGAGCACTTTGCGCACTTCTTCGGAGCCGTTGAATCTGTTGTCGGCACCCCAGATGACAAGGGTTTTGACGAGGGTCTTCGGCACGCTGACATTGACTGCGTACATCGACATATGGTCGCCGTTGTAGGTACACCAGCCGAGGGCGAGTTCGGAAAGGTCGCCCGTGCCGATGACGATGCCGCCTTCCTTGCCTGCCACATCCATCAGGATCTGAGTCCTCTCGCGGGCCTGGCAGTTCTCGTAAGTGAGGTCGTGCACGCTCTCGTCCTGACCGATGTCCGCAAAATGCTGACGGGTGGCGGGCACTATGGAGATCTCCCTTGCGGTCACCCCAAGTAAATTCATCAGCGACAATGAGTTGTTGTGCGTCCTGTCGGTGGTGCCGAAGCCCGGCATCGTGACGCAGACGATACCCTTGCGGTCAATCCCCATAGCATCGAAGGCGAGGACTGTGACCATCAGCGCAAGCGTGGAGTCGAGGCCGCCGGATATGCCGATCACCGCCTTCCGGCAGCGGATGTGCTCCATTCTCGTCGTGAGTCCTGCAACCTGCGCGGAGAGTATCTCGCGGCAGCGTTCGCCAAGCGCCACAGTGTCGCCCTGCGGGACGAACGGATGCGGCTCTATATGTCTGAGCAGCTTGGAGTTGAAATCGGTGCCGAGCGGCTCTCCCGCTTCGGTGATGATATATTCGGGATTCTGCCCCTCGAAGCGGTAGGAATGTTCCTTGGCACGGAGGGTGTCCATTTTCTCTATATCTACATCCGCTACAATGGCGGAGGATTCCCGACTGTAGCGACCGCTCTCGGCGAGCACGCCGCCGTTCTCGCAAATCAGCGACGAACCTGCCCAGACAAGGTCCTGGGTCGATTCGCCGTAACCGCAGGAACAATAAACATAGGCAGCAAAAAGTCTTGATGAAGTGGAGGATACGAGCTGTCGGCGGTATTCGTGCTTCATCAGTACCTCGTTGCTGGCGGAGAGGTTGAGTATGAGCTGCGCTCCGGCAAGCGCCGCCCAGGTGCAGGCGGGCACAGGCGCCCAGAGGTCCTGGCAGATTTCTACGCCGACCAGCGTCCCTCCGAGCTTGAAAAGCTGACGGCAACCCAGCCTGACACCTTTCTGCCCGGCATAATCAATCATTACACCATTATCGGGCAGCACCCTTGCGGACTCAAACCATCTCGGCTCGTAGAATTCTCCGTTACCGGCAAGGTAGGTCTTCGGTACTATGCCGAGTATCCTGCCGCCGCGTGCAATCACGGCGCAGTTGAAGAGTCTCCCGCGGTATTCGAGCGGCACGCCGAACGAGAGCAGGGAGCCGAGCGACGAAGTCCCGGAGAGAATATCCTTCACAGCCGCTTCAGCCCCCACGATAAGACTTCGCTGCCCGAAGAGGTCGGCGCAGGTGTAGCCCGTCACGCTCAGCTCCGGGAACACTATCACCGAAGCGCCCTGCGCGCCGAGTTCCGCGGCCATCCTGATTATTTCCTTACCGTTGACCTGAGGGGCCGCAACACTGACTTTGGGCATTGCCGCCGCCACTCTGAGAAATCCGTAACTTTCCATCCTGTCGTGTTTAAAGGTACAAACTTACGCAATTTTCCGCTGTTTTGCGATGATGAGAGAATAAGTTGGTGTAGTTTGTATAGGAATTTAGACCAAAAAGACAAGCAAATTATTTTAGATCCACATAACCCACCTCGACAGGCTCGGGGACCATCGCAGTTGAGTTCCGTCGAAGCACCGCCCCTCAATACTTCGACAAGCTAAGCAACAGCAGGCCGTACTATCTCTCCGCTATCCACCTAAGCGCGTCCTCAAGCGGGGTGTCGGTGCGGAAGTCGGGCTCGATCGGGTCGTCGCAGAAGACTTCGCCGGTCCTTGCCACATCGCAGCCGGTCGTTATCAGAAGCGTATAACCATCGGCAAGAGGCAGTACGATATTGGCGCTGGCATAGCCGGCGGTCGGCGCACCGAAAGTCCGGACATTGTCCAATCCCCGGAAACAGAGCAATGTAGCTTCGCCGGAGCTGCCGGTCCCGCTGTCAGTCAGGACAGCAATCGGCAGAGAGGCAGGCAGTTTCTTCACCCCGTCCGGAGAGAGCCCCGCCATCTTGACGATGTACTCCAGCGAAACCGGAGCCGTACGCTTGCGGCTCTTGAAACGGAGGACGATTCCTTCCGGGATCAGCGGAGAGACGGCCGCAATCATCGGGTACATATTCCCTCCGCCGTTGCCCCGGAGATCCAGCACAACGCCGTCAGTGTCAGGATGTTCCTGCAGGAAATCCAGCACCGTATGGATATAAGTCGAATCAGGGACCTTGATGCCGGAATGGGCCGGCAGCGCTATGCGGATGATATTCCCTTCCAGCAGCTCTGCATCGGGCACCTTCTCGACATAGGATACGGTATCCTTGACGGGTGGGACAAGGCGGGAGTGCTTCCCGCCGGCAACGGCAGCGGCTCGGGAAACGGCATCGCGGGCCTCCTCCATCGAAGCCGGGCTCTCAGCCAGGACGGCCTTTCTGCATTCCTTCCAATCCGGGGAGTCAGCATACAGAGCCTGTCTGTCAAGCTGCTTCACGCAGTAGCGCACATAGCCCTCCGGAGTACTCTGAAATCCGCAGCCAGTGAGTGCAAATGCAAGCAGAAGGATTAAATGTTTTTTCATATTCATATAGCAGCGCGCATACGGGTATACGGATGGCCGAAGAAGAGCATCTGCCCGGCCGGGCGGAAGCCGACTGCAGAATAATATTCGGCAACCCGCGGATGCTCGCTGTCAACTATCAGGCTCGCCTGCTTCAAGCCCTTGGAGCCGCCCTGCCTGAAGGCATCCAGTATAAGAAGGTGTCCGGTCTTGTCGCTGACGCCGCAGTGTTCAAAACTCCGGCCCCGCCATTCGGGGAGTACGGCGAGTGTATCGAGATAATATTCCCCCGGGAAGCATTCCGGCTCCTGCGAGACAGTCGCATCAATCCCCAGACTCTTGCCCCAGTCGCCCCAGGTACGGTCTCTCATAGAGAGGTATTCTGCACCCGGATAGGCAGTCAGAGACCCGGTAGGGATGCCGTCCACCGTGGAAATCCGAGTTCTGCCCCAGAAGTAGAGCGTGTCCTCCCGGCAGCAGATGGGGACAAATGCCTCCATCGCTTCACGGAGAGTGAGCTGACGGCCGTCAAAATCCATCACGGCATCAAGACCTCCGGGCGAAAACACATCGTAACCCATCGCGGCAACTATGTTGCGGGCTATGAAAGCCGCATCGGACGGCCTGGCATCACGGATGTCGAATATCATATCCAATTTTTTAGAATGTGTGCAAGCGAATCATACTCGATCAGGAAACCGTCGTGCCCGAAAGCGGAACTGATCTGCGCATATTCGGCGTCGGGGAGCAGCGCGGCGAGCCTGCGGCCAGACTCCGGCGGGAAGAGGCAGTCGCTGTCGATGTTGAGCACAAGACAGCGGGCCCGGACGCGTGAAAGCGCCGCAGCCTCTCCTCCCCTTCCGCGACCGACATTGTGGCTGTCAAGGGCATAGGTAAGATACCAATAGCTGTAGGCATCGAAGCGGTCAGCAAGCTTCTTGCCCTGATATCTCTGGTAGGAAGCCGCCCTGTCGGCAAAGAGCGCATCAGGGTCGGCCTCGGTCTGGGTCCTGACATAGCCATCGTAAGTCCTGTAGGAGAGCATCGCAATCGCGCGGGCGCACTCCAGTCCCTTCCTGCCGCCCTCCAGTGAAGCGGCCTCGGTGAAGCTCGGGTCGGCGCGCAGAGCCATCCTCTGCGCCTCGTTGTAGGCCGTAAGGTATGCGGAGCATTTAGCCTCGGTTGCGAGGAAAACTGCCTTCTCTATCACAGCAGGCTCCGACACGGCCCACTCATAGGCCTGGAAACCTCCGATGGACGGCCCCACAAGCGAGTCTATCTTCTCTATTCCCAGATATTTTCGCACAAGAATATTGGCATTGACCATATCCCGCACAGTGGTACGCGGGAAAGACATCAGGTACGGTCTGCCGGAAGCGTCCCGAGATGCCGGACCGGCGGAGCCGTAAGGTGAGCACAGCATATTCACGCACACCACGAAATAGCGGTCCGTATCGATAAGCTTCCCGCTCCCCACCATCTGCGGCCACCAGTCTTCCGGATCGGAATTGGCGGTCAGCGCGTGGCAGATCCATATCACCTTCTCCCCCTCGCGGCGCGTGTGGTCCGAGCAGTGGAATACTATATCCATCCCTTCCGGACTCTCCCCCGCCTCAAAGCGGAACGGTCCGGGAATATTGAGCTTGCAGAGTTTCATCGAGTCGCGAATTTCGCTCTCTATTCCGAGAAATGCAAATTTTGGAATGTGGATTTTATGGAGTAATTTCGCAAGTTGGTATCCGGACAAATTCCGGCGAACATCAGATATGAAGGTCATCAAATTCGGTGGCACATCGGTGGGCAGTCCAGAAAGCCTCCGCAGTGTCAGGTCAATCATCGAATCCCAGACGGAGAAGGTCATCGTGGTAGTCTCCGCCCTCAGCGGCGTCACCGACAGCCTTGTAAGGGTCTCCAGACTCGCCGAAGAAGGTGACACGGCATTCAGGACCCTGCTGCAGGAGATACGCGGGCGACACTTCGGCATGTGCGACGTGATGGTGGAGGACGCGGAGGCGCGCACTATCCTCAAGGACAGGCTGGGCGCGCTTCTCGACCGGCTCGGCAACATCTGTGAAGGCGTCTATATGCTCCGCGTACTGCCACGCAAGGCCGAAAACGAGATACTCAGTTTCGGGGAAAGGCTCTCCTCTCTCATAGTAGCCGAGCTTGTCAAGAATGCAGAACTTTATGACTCTCTGCGTTTTATCATCACTGAACGGTCAGGCCGCACCGACCGTGCGGACATAGAAAGCTCCTATCCGCTCATCCGCGAAGCCTTCTCGCTCTACGGAGACAAGGACGAAGTGGCCATTGTGCCGGGATTCATATCCACCGACAGAGACAGCGGCGAGGTCACCAACCTCGGCAGGGGCGGCTCCGACTACTCCGCCAGTCTCATTGCGGCGGCGCTGGACGCCGATTCGCTTGAGATCTGGACCGATGTGGACGGATTTATGACTGCCGACCCGCGCATCATACGGACATCCTACGTGATAGATGAGATGAGCTACGACGAGGCTATGGAACTCTGCAACTTCGGAGCCAAGGTCATCTATCCGCCGACCCTCTACGCCGTCTGCAGGAAGGACATCCCGATCGTCATAAAGAACACCTTCAACCCTGGAGCCCCCGGTACCAGGATACACCGTGACTGCCCGGGCAGCGGGAGGATTGTCAGGGGCATCTCCTCCATCGACGACATCTGCCTCATCACCCTGAGCGGCAACTCGATGGTCGGAGTGGTCGGAGTGGATAGCAGGATATTTTCCGCCCTCGCCTCAGAAGGCATCAGCGCGTTCCTCGTATCGCAGTCAGCATCCGAGACCGGCATTTCCATCGGCGTCAGCAAGGCCGACGCAGACCTGGCGGCGCGGGTGCTTGACGAGGTATTCAGCGCAGAAATCGCCAGCGGAGCCATCGACGCAGTCAAGGTGGAGCGCGAACTCGCGGCCGTGGCAGTGGTCGGAGAGAATATGAAGCACAGCGCCGGTATCGCCGGCAAGCTCTTCGGCATCCTCGGACGCAACGGGATCAGCGTGCTCGCCTGCGCCCAGGGCTCATCCGCCAACAACATCTCCTTCGTCGTGGAGCGCTGCTTCCTGCGCAAGACCCTAAACGTCATCCACGACGGCTTCTTCCTCTCCGAATACCAGGAGCTCAACCTCTTCGTCTGCGGAGTAGGCACGGTCGGCGGACAGCTGCTCGGCCAGATAGCGCAGCAGAGGGAGAAACTGATGCGCGAGCGCAACCTCAAGATCAACATAGTCGGCATAGCGCGCAGCACGGTCGGCATCTTCGACCGCGACGGCATAGACCCCGCTGCCTGGAAGGATGCTCTCGGGAGCGGCATTCCGCTCGACACACAGCGCCTCAGAGACGAGGTAATCGGGATGAACATATTCAACTCCGTATTCGTGGACTGTACCGCCAGCCCGCAGCTTGCCTCCCTATACGAAGACTTCTTCAACCACGGCATCTCCGTCGTGGCTGCCAACAAGATAGCAGCATCCTCCGACTACGGGATGTACCGCCACCTCAAGGAGACCGCCCTGCGCAAGGGAGTAAAGTTCCTCTTTGAGACCAACGTCGGCGCAGGGCTCCCTATCATCAGCACTATCAACGATCTCTACAACAGCGGAGACCGCATACTCAAGCTCGAAGCCGTGCTCAGCGGCACACTCAACTTCATCTTCAACACCCTTTCCGCAGAGGTCCCGTTCAGCCGCACGGTCAGGATGGCGATGGAACAGGGATTTGCAGAGCCGGACCCGCGCATCGACCTCTCCGGCCGCGATGTTATCCGCAAGCTGGTGATACTCAGCCGCGAAGCTGGCTACGAAGTCAGTCAGGAAGATGTCCGGGCAGAGCTCTTCATCCCTCAGGACTTCTTCAGTTGCAGCCAGGAGGAGTTCTGGCAGAAGCTGCCCGGCCTCGACGAGGACTTCGAGCGCAGGCGCCGCAGCCTGGAGGAGCGGCACCTGAGGTGGAGATTCGTAGCCGAGATGGACTGCGGCAAATGTCGCGTGGCGCTCCGGGAAGTGGACAGCGACAGCCCTGCCTGGTCACTGGACGGCTCCAACAACATCATCCTGCTCACCACCGAGCGCTATGCGCCGCACCCGATGGTCATCCGGGGCTACGGTGCCGGCGCGGGAGTGACGGCGGCGGGAGTTTTTGCAGACATAATGAGAATAGCAAACATCTAGAATATTATGAAGACAGCGATAGTAGGTGCGAGCGGAGCGGTGGGACAGGAATTCCTCCGCGTGCTCGAAGAGAGGAATTTCCCCGTCGGCGAGCTTCTGCTCTTCGGCTCGGAGCGCAGCGCAGGGCGCAAATACACATTCAGGGGCAAGGAAGTGGAAGTCCAGCTCCTGCAGCACAACGACGACTTCAAGGGAGTTGACTACGCCTTCGTGTCAGCGGGCGCAGGCACATCCCGCGAGTTTGCCCAGACCATCACCCGCTACGGGACGACGATGATCGACAATTCCAGCGCCTTCCGTATGGATGCCGACGTGCCTCTGGTGGTACCCGAGTGCAATGCCGAAGACGCGCTCAACGCGCCGCGGCACATCATAGCCAACCCCAACTGCACGACCATTATGATGGTGGTGGCTCTCAAGCCGATCGAAGCCCTCTCTCACATCCGCAGGGTGCACGTCGCAAGCTACCAGTCAGCCTCCGGCGCAGGCGCCCAGGCGATGGCGGAACTCGAAGAGCAGTACCGTGACATTGTAGAGGACAAACCGGTCAAAGTCAGCAAGTTCGCCTATCAGTTGGCATACAACCTCATCCCACAGATCGACGTCTTCCAGGACAACGGATACACCAAGGAGGAGATGAAGATGTACAACGAGACCCGCAAGATCCTCCACTCGGACGTCCGCTGCTCGGCCACCTGCGTCAGGGTGTCCGCGCTGCGCTCGCACTCCGAAGCCATCTGGATAGAGACAGAGAAACCGCTGGATGTCAGGGAGGTGCAGGATGCGCTCGCCGCGGCACCGGGAGTGACCCTCTGTGACGACCCTGCTGCGCTCAAGTACCCTATGCCGCTCTACACCGCCGGCAAGGACGACGTCTACGTCGGACGCATCCGCAAGGATATCAGCGACGACTGCGGCATCTCCTTCTGGCTCTCCGCCGACCAGATCCGCAAGGGCGCTGCCCTCAACGCAGTTCAGATCGCAGAGTATCTCATCAGCCGCAGGGGCTAGTCCGGCAACGCCTCGTGGTCGCGGACGAAGTCCGGGTGGGTGGAGTACGGCTCAAGACTGCCGCTGTGGATGTCATACAGGCGCCTGCCGGTCTCCATCATCGCCTCGGCCTGCTCACGATACGGGCGGTCGGTGACGTCAATCAGTCCGCAGTTGAAATTCTCCCCGTCGAAGCGGCCCGTGAAATCCTCATCGCACCACTGGAAGTAGGCAGTGCCGATGAAGGCCGGGTGCGAGTAGGCATTCTCAGTATAGTAGCGGTAGCACTCGGCCCTCTCAGCCTGACTGCGCGTCTGGATCAGGGACTGCGCAAGCCCGCGGTCCACGGTGCCGAAGTGGAACTCTCCCACCATCAGCGGAATCCCGAGCAGACGGTAGGCGTTGTCAAGCATCGTCCTGTCCGGTGTCAGCGTATAGGCATTGAAACTGAACACGTCGAAATGCTTCCCGCATATTGCCAGCAGTTTGTCGCTGAGAGTGTTGGGACTTGCCAGCCGCATCCCGAGATTGAGGTGGTTCGGGTCATATTTCCTGAAAGTCGCCTGCACGGTGGAGAGGAAGCTGTCGAATGATTCGTAGATAAAGTCCACCCTCGCAGCGTCCGAGTCTCCGTGCCTGTCGAGGTACTTGCGGAGCGCCGTCCTGATCGGGCGGTCCGCTCCGTCGAGGATAATCTGGCAGAGCCGCGGCTCATCGCCGATCCAGGCCGGCTCATTGCCCACGAAATAGCCTATCAGCCACGGATTGTCCCTGTTAGGGAGCACCATCCTGGAGATGGAGGCATCCACGGTAGCCTTGAAGTCGGGAGCATACACATCGGCAAGCCCCATCAGCGACGCATCCTGCCCTATCCCCCCGAAGCTCAGCAGGAACGCTTTCCTGCCCATTGAGACGAGTTCACGGCTGGACCAGTTGGCTATTGTATTCAGTCCCCACTTATCCATACGTTTGATGATCAGCTCGTTGGCCTTGTCCCGCCAATCTGCGCCGAAGCGCCGGTACTGGTTCCACTGTCCGATTGAATAGGCTTTCTGGTCCCCACGGCGCATCGCAGGCACTTCGTCCTCCGGCGGCATCGCCTCGTACATCGCCGGCATCGTGTCATAATCGCGCACATCACCGCCGCCGCCCGGAGCCATGCAGTCCACGCCGAGCGAGAGGAAGACATAGCCATCCGGATCCACGAACCACCAGCGGTCATCTACCTTTGCGGTCCTGAAGAAACCGGTAGCCTCGAGCCGGCGCTGCCTGTAGCCGCCGTACTGCGAGTAGTTGTACGGCTCCGTGCTCACCGCCTCTTCCTCTTCGGCACGCCACTCGGCCTGAAGCTCCTCCAGAGAGGAAACCTTCTCCGGATAGTCCATCCGGGTGCTCTGTCCGAAGCAGTCGTAGGCCGGTTCGGTCTCCAGATATGCATCGCCCGGATCCTCCACCGCAAGGCTAATGTTGCGGATGAATATATCCGGCTCCCCTATGGCGCGCCGCATCCTCACGCCGACCGAATCGACTCCGTGCAGGGGCCCCCTGCTGCCGCCGAGCTTGATCCAACCTGTTGTGCGCCTGTGGTTTACTGTGGCAGCCATATCGAAGGCCGGGTCCGGCAGCTCCTCAAAATAGCGGAGCGGAATCACAAGCCTGTTCCAGGCGCCGGGGACATAGGACATAAGGCGGAGCTCGTTGTAACCGTCATCGGTGGTCAGCCCGAACTGGAAGCGCTGCGGGGTCGTAATCTTGTATTCGAGGACGAGGAAATTGTACTCGTCCCAGTCCCGAGGCAGGTCGGGATTGATGTCCCTGAGTGCAAACCTGGTCCCGGAGATTTCTTTGGAACCGTCAAACTTGAAGTGTTTCACTCCCCCGGCACAGGAGGTGAGAGCCAGTGCGGCCAGCGCCGCCAAAACAATGTTTCGAATTTTCATAGGGGTAAAGATACACATTATTCCTCAGAATAGTCCCCGATTGCCGCTATAGATCATATCAATAGCGCAGTGTTTGCTAATGGTATCAAAATTGCGTACTTTTGTACGATTAGGAAGTCGGGCGGCAACCCGCTTCCCGGCACTGATAATTAATAACAAGCGATATGTCCAACAAACTACAGGAACTGACCGACAAACTCTACAACGAGGGACTCTCCAAAGGCAGGGAGGAGGGAGAACTTCTTCTAGCCAAGGCACACAAGGAAGCCGACGATATAGTGGCCAAGGCCAAAGCCGACGCAGAAGCGATAGTGGCGGAAGCCGGGCGCAGCGCCGCCGACCTCAGGGCCAAAGCCGAATCCGATGTGAAGATGGCCTCAACCCAGAGCCTCCAGGCCACCAGGAAGTCCATCGAAGACCTGCTTGTCGGCAACCTCATCTCCGACAAGGTCAAGGAAGCCGTCGAAGACCCGGAATACCTCAAGAAGATCATATCCGCAGTCTGCGGACGCTTCAGCACCGAGCAGAGCTGCGACCTCAGGCTCATCCTCCCCGAGACGCTGCAGCAGCAGCTCGAGCCGTGGGTGAAGTCTGAGCTCAGGAAGTCTCTCGACAAGGGAGTGGAAGCCGAGTTCTCCAAGAAAGTCTCCGGAGGGTTCAGCATCGGTCCGAAGGATGGCAGCTGGTATGTCAGCCTCAGCGAGGAGACATTCAGTGAGCTCATCGCGGAGTATATCCGCCCGGTGACACGCAAGCTTCTCTTCGGCGACAATAATGAATAATTACGAGTATATCATCGCCGGACTTCCGGTCCTGCAGCACGGCTCGGGACGCGGCAGCGGAGTTGACGCGGACGGCCTCCTCGCAGAGATCCGCAGCCAGCTCTCTGCGCGCGACAACGCTCTGCTGGACTTCCTGCTCTCCGGCTTCGAGGGCGACAAGCTTGACGCAGACTTCTACGCCAAGGCGTTGGGGCACCGCAACCGCTTCATCCGCAGCTATTTCGCCTACGACCTCAATCTCCGCAACGCCAAGGTCGAGTGGATCAACCGCACTCTCTCCCGTCCGGAAGGGCAGGATGTGATGAGTCCGGCAGGCGCAGGCTGGGACCCGGAGTTCGAAGGCCGCGCGGAGATCGACATGGTGCTCTCCGGGAGCGACATCCTCTGCCGCGAGCGGGGGCTGGACGAGCTGATGTGGCAGCGGATCGAGGAGATCACCCTCGGCGATCTCTTCGACGTCGAACTGATCCTCGGCTTCGCCGCGAAGCTCAAGATAGCGGACAGGTGGGAGAAGCTCGACCCGGAGACCGGACAGAAGTTCTTCCGCAAGCTCGTGCAGGACATCCGTGCAACATACGACAACAAAAAAAATTCTGATATATGAAGACAACAGGAAAGGTAACAGGCATCGTTTCAAACCTTGTGACAGTTGCGGTGGACGGTCCTGTGGCGGAGAATGAGCTCTGCTACATCGATCTCGCCGGGACCAAAGTCCTCGCCGAGGTCATCAAGGTCACCGGCGACAAGGCTTCCGTCCAGGTCTTCGAAAGCACCCGCGGCCTCAGGAACGGCGACAGCGTCGAGTTCCTCGGCAGGATGCTTGAGGTGACCCTCGGTCCGGGACTGCTCTCCAGCGTCTATGACGGTCTGCAGAACGACCTCACCACGATGGAGGGAGTCTTCCTCAAGCGCGGCGAGTACACCGACCCTCTCGACCACACCAGGCTCTGGGATTTCACCCCGCTCGCAAAGCCGGGCGACAAGGTCACCGCCGCAGACTGGCTCGGGGAGGTCAGGGAAGGCTGGCTGCCCCACAAGATAATGGTGCCGTTCAGCTTCAAGGGCGACTACACCGTCAGGGACATAGCCCCTGCGGGACAGTACAATATCGACAGCGTCATCGCGACCCTCAGCGGCCCGGACGGTGACGTGGAAGTCACGATGACCCAGAAGTGGCCGGTCAAGATAGCCGTCAGAGCCTATCAGGAGAAGCCGCGTCCGGAGAAGATAATGGAGACCGGAGTCCGCGTCATCGACAGCTTCAACCCCATCGCCGAAGGCGGCACGGGCTTCATCCCGGGGCCGTTCGGCTGCGGCAAGACCGTCCTCCAGCACGCCATCGCCAAGCAGGGCGAGGCCGACGTAATCGTGATGGCGGCCTGCGGAGAGCGCGCCAACGAGGTCGTGGAGATATTCACGGAGTTCCCGGAGCTCATCGACCCGCACACCGGCAGACATCTGATGGAGCGTACAGTCATCATCTGCAACACCTCCAATATGCCTGTGGCCGCACGTGAGGCATCAGTCTATACGGCGATGACCATCTGCGAATACTACCGCGCGATGGGCCTGCGCTGCCTGCTCCTGGCCGACTCCACCTCGCGCTGGGCACAAGCCCTGAGGGAGATGTCCAACCGTATGGAGGAACTCCCGGGAGCGGATGCGTTCCCTGTGGACCTCTCAGCCATCATCTCCAACTTCTACGCCCGCGCCGGAATGGTCCGCCTCAACAACGGCAAGACCGGGGCCATCACCTTCATCGGCACTGTCTCCCCTGCCGGCGGCAACCTCAAGGAGCCGGTAACCGAGTCGACCAAGAAGGCCGCGCGCTGCTTCTACGCCCTTGAGCAGAGCCGCGCCGACCAGAAGCGCTACCCGGCAGTCAACCCTATCGACTCCTACTCCAAATACCTCGAATATCCGGAAATCGTCAGCTGGCTCGACTCCAAGATCGAGAAAGGCTGGGTCGATAAGGTCCTCAAGGCAAAGAATATAGTCCGCAAGGGCAAGGAGATGGCTGACCAGATCAACATCCTCGGCGACGACGGCGTGCCGATGAGCTACCACGAAGCGTTCTGGAAGTCGGAGCTCGTAGACTACGCCTTCCTTCAGCAGGACGCATTCGACGCAGTGGACGCACTCTGTCCGATTGAGCGCCAGAAGTATATGCTCGACCTGATAGTCGGCATCTGCGAGCGCGACTTCCACTTCGAGGACTTCGAGGAATGCCGGAGCTACTTCAAGCAGATGATCAACATCCTGCGCCAGATGAACTATTCCGAGTTCCAGAGCGACAAGTTCAAAGAATATCAGCAGCAGCTGAGCAAACTCCTTTCATAATATGGCAGTCAAAGCATATCAACGCACATATACCCGGCTCAACGCCATCACCAAAGCCACCGTCTCCCTCAACGCGAGCGGTGTAGCCAACGATGAACTGGCAACCGTAAACGGCAAGCTCGCCCAGATAGTCAAGACCAAGGGCGACACCGTCACGCTGCAGGTATTCTCCGGCACGGAAGGCATCCCTACCGATGCAGAAGTGTCGTTCCTCGGGGCGCCCCCTACCCTCAAGGTGAGCAGGCAGCTCTCCGGACGCTTCTTCAACGCCTACGGCAAACCCATCGACGGCGGCCCGGAGGTGGAGGGAGAAGAGCGCGAGGTAGGCGGCCCGTCCGTCAACCCGTACAAGCGTCGCCAGCCTTCCGAGCTGATCCCGACCGGCATCGCAGGCATCGACCTCAACAACACCCTGGTCTCCGGGCAGAAGATCCCGTTCTTCGCCGACCCTGACCAGCCGTACAACAAGGTGATGGCCGATGTGGCGCTGAGAGCCGACGTGGACAAGATAATACTCGGCGGGATGGGACTCTCCAACGACGACTACCTCTTCTTCCGCCGTGAGTTCGAGGCCGCCGGCGCCCTGGACAGGATTGTCTCCTTTGTCAACACGACCGAAGAGCCGCCTGTGGAGCGTCTGCTCATCCCTGATATGGCACTTGCAGCAGCGGAGTACTTCGCCGTGGACTGCAACGAGAAGGTGCTCGTGCTCCTGACCGATATGACCCTCTATGCCGACGCCCTCTCCATCGTCTCCAACCGTATGGACCAGATCCCGTCCAAGGACTCGATGCCGGGCTCGCTCTACTCCGACCTCGCCAAGATCTACGAGAAGGCGGTGCAGCTGCCGGACGGCGGTTCGATCACCATCATCGCAGTGACCACCCTCAACGACGGGGACATCACGCACGCGATTCCGGACAACACCGGCTACATCACCGAGGGCCAGCTCTTCCTGCGCGCAGACTCCGACTCCGGCAAGGTCATCGTGGATCCGTTCCGCTCCCTGAGCCGACTCAAGCAGCTTGTGCAGGGCAAGAAGACCCGCGAAGACCACTCTCAGGTGATGAACGCCGGAGTGCGGCTCTACGCCGATGCCCAGAACGCCAAGACCAAGCTGGAGAACGGCTTCGACCTGTCCGACTACGACCTCAGGTGCCTGGACTACGCCAAGGAATACGCTACCCGCCTGCTCTCCATCGATGTCAACATAAGCATCGTAGAGATGCTCGACACCGCGTGGGAGATATTCGCCAAATATTTCTCCCCGGCGGAGACCGGCATAAGACAGTCATTGATAGATAAATACTGGAAGAAATAATATACAGTGGCCATCAAATTTCAATACAATAAGACTTCGCTGACGAATCTTGGCAAGCAGCTCAAGATGCGCCGCGGCGCCCTGCCGACCCTCAAGAATAAGGAGTCGGCTCTGCGCAGCGCGGTACAGACTGCCAAGAGCGAATCCCGGAGGCTTGAGGAGGAGCTTGAAAGGTCACTCGCGGGATACGACTATCTCGCAGCGCTGTGGAACGAGTTTGAGCCGGGGCTTATCCGCATCACCGATGTGGACCTGCGCACCGTCAAGGTCGCCGGCGTGAAGACTCCGCAGCTGGACAGAATCCACTACGAGATATTGCCGTTCAACGCTTTCGTCAAGCCGGCCTGGTTTGCTGACGGTGTGAAGATCCTCCAGGATCTGACCCGCATCGGCATCGAATCCGAAGTCTACGAGGAGAAGCGCCGCATCCTGGAGTTCAACCGCAAGAAGACCACCCAGAAGGTCAATCTCTACGAGAAGGTGCAGATCCCGGGCTACGAGGAAGCGATACGCAAGATCAAGAGATATATGGAGGATGAGGAGAACCTCTCCAAGGCCTCGTCCAAGATAGTCAAGACCCGGCACGCCGCAGAGGAGGAGGCAGAACAATGATCAGCTCAATGACCAAATATTCCTTCATCCTGCTCAGCGGGGAGAAGGAGCAGTTCCTCAGAAGTCTGCAGGAGCTCGGAGTAGTGGACATCAGCCGCTCTTCCAAACCGGTGGACGATGTATCGGGACGGATAGTCTCCGACATAGAGGCGACAAAGTCCCTCATCAAGTGCATCACCGAAGGGTCCGACGCCAATCTCGTGCAGCTTCAGAGCGAGAGACTCAGCCTTGCCCGCAGCCTCGAGCAGATCAGCGTCTGGGGAGACTACGACAGGGAGAAGCTTTCCGCTTTGGGCGCGAAGTTCTATCGTGTACCGAAGAAATCCTTCAGGGCAGAGTGGGAGCAGACCTACGCCCTCCAGAAGGTCGCGGAAAAGGACGGAAGCGTGTGGTTCGTGGTGGTCGGCGACAGCGAGGGCTTCCCTCTGAAAGAATTGCCGGCACCGCAGAAGACGGAAGCCGAGGTGCGCTACGAACTGGAGCGTCTCGATGCCAGGATAGAAAGCTACCGCTCCGATCTCGAGAAGCGCCGCGCAGAGCTGCCGGCACTCGAAGAGAAGATGCGCTCCCTCTATGCGGAGCTCAATGTCTATCTGGCCGGAGTCACCGGCAGGAAGGCGGCTGAGGACGCTCTTGTCATCTTTGAGGGCTTCGCCCCGTCGGAAGAGGACGCAAGGCTCAGGCAGGCATTCGACAATATGGACATCTACTATGTCGCGGAGAGTGCCACAGCCTCCGACAATCCGCCTATCAAGCTGAAGAACAACTGGTTCGTACGCCAGTTCGAACCTCTCACATCAATGTACGGAATGCCTGTATACAACGAATTCGACCCTACGGTGTTCCTAAGCATATTCTTCCTGCTCTTCTTCTCGATGTGTATGGGGGATATGGGCTACGGCCTGCTGCTGATTGCCATCGGACTCTTCCTCAGGGGGAAGAGCGGAGGGCTCGCCAATATGTGGGGGCTCATCACCATCCTCGGAGCCGGCACAGTGGCAGTCGGATTCGTGATGGGAGGCCTCTTCGGCGTCAGCCTGCCTGACCAGAGCTGGGTTCCGGACTGGTGCAAGAAGCTGATGATCACCGGTGACATCGAGGTCGGCGGCAATCTCTACGCCAAGCAGATGGTGCTCTCGCTGATCATAGGTGTGGCGCACATCTGCCTCGCTATGGTCACCAAAGCCGTCTGGACAGTGCGCAAGGACGGATTCAAGGACAGCCTCAGCACTCTCGGCTGGACTCTGCTCATCGTAGGCGGAGTGGTCGGCATCGTCATCGGGGCGTTCGGAGTGCTTCCTGAAGCCGCGATCAAGTGGCTGCTTATAGGCATCGCCGCAGTTTCCGCGCTCGGCATCTTCATCTTCAACAAGATCGGTCGCAACCCGCTCCTCAATGTCGGGATCGGCCTCTGGGACACTTACAGTATGGTCTCAGGTCTGATGAGTGATGTGCTCAGCTACATCCGACTCTACGCCCTCGGACTCTCCGGAGGTATGCTCGCGCAGACCTTCAACCAGATTGCCGAGATGGTAAAGGGCAGCGACCCGACCTGGCAGTGGGTCCCGTTCGTGCTGATCCTCCTTGTCGGGCACGTGCTCAACCTTGCCATGAGCTGTCTCGGAGCGTTCGTACATCCTCTGCGACTCAATTTCGTGGAATTCTTCAAGAACTCGGGCTACGAAGGCCAGGGTTCAGCATACAACCCCATCAGAAAATAAGTAAAACAAATAAACACAAACAATTATGCTCAACACAATTCTTGGTTACCTCGGACTGGCACTTATGTTCTGCCTCGCGTGCATCGGTTCTGCCTACGGCACCACCATCGCCGGCAACGCTGCCGAGGGTGCACTCAAAAAGATGCCGGAGAAGTCATCTTCATATATGATTCTCTCCGCTATTCCTGCCACCCAGGGTCTCTACGGCTTCCTCGCCTTCGTGCTCTGGCTCGGCAATGACTTCGTCAACTACGGCCTGCTCTATTTCGCAGTGGGTCTCGCTGTCGGACTCGTCTGCCTCTTCTCTGCCATCCGTCAGGGTCAGGTATGCGCCAACGGTATCGTGGGCGTCAGCCAGGGCCACAATGTGATGACCCAGACGATGATCTACGCTGCTCTTCCTGAGTTCTACGCCATCCTCGCCCTCATCGCATCCATCCTTATCGGACAGATGGTAGCTTAACGACCTGCGCATCCCAGGCAGGAGTGTCCTTCACGACTGCCTCGGTGCAGGACGTGGTGCCCCTGAGTTCTTCCGGCAAGGCGATATGCACGGCCGGGACAGGACGATCGGAGAAGTTGCAGAATACAAGATATGCCTCCGCGTCATCGTAGCGCAGGAAGGCGAAATGACGCTCGGCGTCAAAACCCCCTGAAGATAGGTTGCAATAGCATAGATCCCAGCATTTTCCCTGCGAGAATGCTGGGATCCGTGCATATCCGAGCAGCTGCCTGTAGCGCTCGAGCACCGCTTCCTCCTGCGGGAGCAGGCTGCCCTTGCGGTGGATGGCATCGTACAGCCGTCCGACCGTGGCCGGATGCGTGATGTCGAAGATGGAAGTGCGCCCGTTGCCGCTCTCGGCAGCGGACTCCCCTGCCTCCTGACCGAAATAGAGCATAAAGGAAGCATCATTGAAGAGGAGCGAGGTTGCCAGCGCCGCATAGGCTTTTTCGGGCGCTCCCAGGAAGAACGGCGATGCTGCCCGCTGCTCGTCGTGGTTCTCGAGGAAATTGAGCATCCGCGGCTGCAGGTCGGAGAGGAACTGCCAGTCCCAGGTAATGGCGCGCGCACTGAGGCCATTGGTGCAGATTGCCCTCAGGCTGTCGTAGAGCCCGGATTTGTCGTAGAGGAGGTCGAATCCGACCTCCTCAATATAGCGGCGATAGTTGCACTTGCCATAAACCTCGGCGACGAAGAGCGCCTGCGGGTAGCTCCGCTTCACTTCAGAGATCAGCCTGCCGAGCGCTTCCGGCGGCACCAGTTCCACCATATCGCAGCGGAAGCCGTCCACTCCCCTCCCGAGCCAGAAGAGAAGTATCTCCAGCATCGCATCATAGGTCTGCGGCGAGTTCCAGTCGTTCTTGAGGGTGTCGGTCCAGTCAGCGTCGCAATAGTCAAAATGGACAATCTTTCCCTGATAATCCTTCGCGACGTGGTTAGGGATGTAGTCGATGAGAAGTTTCAGCCCGGCAGCGTGTACCCTGCCTGTGAGCGACTCGAATTCTTCCATCCTCCGACCCTGATTGTCAGCAAGATACGGATTGATGTCCATCCAGTCAGAGATGGAATACGGGCAGCCCGGGTCGCCCTTCACGAAAGGCTTGAGGGTCGCGTGCCGCGGGATGCCGGTCAGCCAGAGGCAGTCGGCTCCGAGAGAGCGGATATATTCGAGGGAAGGCTCGTCCCAGGAGGAGAGGCGTCCCGTCCCCCAAAGTCTGGTGAGTGCCTGATAGATGATTGTTTTCATTACATTATTCAGAATGGATAACCGACGCCGAAGTGCACGGCGTAGCCGTTATGCTTGAACCAGCCGGAAGGGCCGACCCAGCGTCTGCCGGCCGCACGGGACGGGTCGTGGATTCTGAATCCCATATCAAGACGCAGCAGGATGAAATCCAGATTAAGTCTCACACCCAAACCCCAGTCTGCAGCCACGCTCTCAAGGCGAAACTCCTCCATATCGTCAAGCTGCCAGACATTGCCGGCCTCGGCGAAGAGGGCGCCCTCCAGCTTCCAGAACATCGCGAAGCGATATTCCATATCCGCCTCGAGTTTGATGTCACCGGTCTGGCTCGGGATAATGAACGAAGAATTCATCTCGCTGAATCCCGGACCCAGCGAGCGCACCTGCCAGCCGCGCATACTGCTCGCGCCGCCGCAGTAGAACTGCTTTTCGAACGGGAGCGCGAGGGAGTTGCCGTAGGCCTTGCCTATACCGGAGTCGAACCTCAGCGCAAGAGCCTGGCTGTCATTGCTTCCGAAGCGGAAAGTCCGGCCGAGGGTAAGTGCTGCCTTTACATACTGGTTGTACGGTAACCCGAGCAGGCAGTGTTTGCCTGTATCGCCTACAGACATGTAGCGGTTGAAGAGCGAGATGAGATTGCCGGCCACATCGACCGAGATCCTGGCATAATGGTACGGAGTCTTGGGGACGATGTCGGAGTTGGTGGTGTAGTAGAGCATTCCGCCGACTCCTGCATCTATCTGATCTTCAAATGAATCCCAGAGATACGGGTTGCTGCTGAGCGTGGTCTGGAAGTCATCGCTGATGTCGTAGAGGTTGACCAGGTTGAGCTGCAGCGGATAGAACTGATAGAAGAGCCTGCTCCCCTTCTGTCCGCTGAAACCGTAGGAGAATCCGGCGATGCCCCGGCGGTATTCCGGACGGTTCTGATAGTTGTAGCTCGCCTTGATCTCCGTCCTCGGTATCGAGCCGCTCACATCGTCTGCCCGGTCCGAACGGTAATGTCCGGCGTTGGGGAAGCCTAGACTTGCCGATACTCCCAGCTCGGTAGCGCGGACCTTGGTGGCCGGATTGAACTGCCAGCTCCCGGACAGGTCCAGATTGAGCCTCTCCCCGCCGCGGAAGAGGTTTTTGTGAAAGAATGTCAGCTGCGGCGACACTCCCAGCAGACCGGAAGAGTTGGACGAAGCCTCGAAGTTGGCCTTGAATCCGAATACGCCCGAACCGCTGAGACGGATGTCACAGTCGACCCTGGCGCTGTCGGCGGGGGACAGCTCGACATTGACGCTGTTGAATACGCCCAGCGCGGAGAAGCGGTTGTAGGTCGCGTTGACGAGATTCTCGCTGTACCAGTCGCCGGGATGTATCGTATTGAAACTCTCCAGCATCGACTTGCGGAATCTGATGCCGGAAGGATAACTGATGCTGACGTCGCCGATGCGGTATTTCTCTATCGGGGCATCGCTCTGGGGGCTCTCGTTGCGGGTATAGCCGCGGATCCGGTAATAGAGGACGGTCTGCCCGCCGATGGTGTCGGCTTCGAAGAAGTAGTTGTTCTTGTTGAAGCTGTAGTAGCCCAGGTTTCTGAAATAGGACGCGCCTCTGACTGTCTCCGCCTCAAGCGACTTCTCGGAGAGCCAGCCACCCTTGCGTATCGTGACCGAAGCGCTGTCGGAACGGAACTCATCGCCGAACTGCCCGTCCGGCACCTCGAAGACAAGGCTGTCTATGCGGTGTCTGCGGCCGGGCTCCACCACATAGCGCACGGAGGCCTTGCGTCCCTTGTAGCTCACGGCAGGACTGACCTTCGCATCGTAATAGCCAAGGTAGGAGAGATGAGCCTCCATCGCCTCGCAGGAGGAAGTCAGTTGACCCTGGTCCAGGACCACGGGTGCCGTGCCAATCTTCTCCCAGAGGGCATTGATCCCCTTGCCGCTGCCGTCGGACCAGTTGTAGACGCTGATGAACGGATTCCAGCCGAAGAGGCTGGCATTGGGCTGCTGGCGGACATATTGCGTTAGTTCGCTCACCCTGGGTCTGTCCTTCCCGCGGATCTCCACCCTGCTGGAGGAGAGCAGATATTCTCCCTCCGGCAGAAGCCTGGTGGTGCTGCAGGATGCGAGCAGCAGCAGGGCGGCAAGACTCAGCGCAGCTCTTCTCATCGCGTCCTCCTCCTGAACTCCGACAGGGTGACGGCTGTCGCCACAGCGACATTGAGCGACTCGGCGCCGCTCTCCCCGAACGACGGTATCAGAAGCCCCCGGCTTAGCTCGGCGCGCACTGCAGGACTTATCCCCACAGACTCGTTGCCCATCACGACAAGCCCCTCTCCTTCAAGCGTTTCCCTGTAGATATCCTGACCGTCGAGCACCATCCCCCAGACATTCATCCCTGCCTTGCGGAATCTCCGGCAGGCTTCGGGGATGTCGGCTTCGACCAGCGGAACTCTGAATATAGAGCCCATCGAGGCCTGGACGACCTTGGGGTTGTACTGCTCAACGCAATCCTCCGAAACGAAGATGGACTTCACTCCGAACCAGTCGGCGATGCGGATTATAGTCCCGAGATTGCCGGGATCCCGAACGGAGTCAAGTGCCAGATACAGACCGCGCTCAGGGGTCTCCGAGAGACTCTGCGGACGGGGTTTGGCGACCACCGCAAGCACGGGTGAGGGGGTGGAGAACTGGCTGATCTTCGACATCGCACTCTCACCTATCTCCTCCACGCTCCAATGCCCGACTACCTCCATCCGGGAAGCGAGCGCCTCCCGGACCATCTTCTCCCCCTCGACCACGAACTCTCCGTACTCGTCGCGGAACTTCTTCTCCCGCAGCGAGCGGATGTGCTTTATCTCGGCGTTGGTGATCATCCTATGCGGGAGTTCCTAGTCGATGAAGCGGATCTTGCTCAGGTCGCGCGGCTTTGCGTCAGGGGTTTCGTCAGGATAGCCGACCCCGATCATATAGAGTAGCCTGTATCCATCGCTGAAGCCGAGTTTCTCAAGGAAGGCACGACCGTCGTCGGTGTTCCTCAGGAAATTCACCGGTCCTCCGAGGCACACGGTGCCGAGGCCCATTGACTGCGCGGCAATGATCATATTCTCGCCCATCAGTCCGGCATTGACTCCGTCATCCTCATTCGGCACAGCGATGAAGATGACTGAAGGCGCATTTCTGAACATATTCTTGAAGTTGGCGTCGCGGGCAACCATCTCCGGATTGGCGAGTTTGAACTTCTCGGTGATGGCGGAGAGGCTCTCGGGATTGTCCACGATCCTGACTTCCCAGCGCTGGGAGTTCATTCCGTTCGGAGCGTTGACTCCGCACTCCGCGATAAGCTGGAGCTTCTCCCTCTCCACCGGAGTATCTTTGTACTGACGGATGGATCGGCGGCTCATAATAGTCTCAATTACCACATTTTCAGCATTTTGCTGATTGTCCCCAGCCTGGTTGCCGCAGGCTGAGACTGCGAGGGCGGCGACTGCCGCTGCAAGGATAAAACTACATTTTCTCATAATAGTCGCTAAGTTAGCAATAATTTCGAATTCTTGTCACAAGGGGACCGGCGGGGCATATTTTTTGCGGCACAAGGTGAATGTGCAAAGGAAATTTTTATATCTTTGCGCCGGAATTTGTTAGGAGTGATTTAATATGAACATCAAATCCATAGGAGTTCTCACATCAGGCGGCGACGCACCGGGGATGAATGCCTGCATCAGGGCCGTCACCCGCGCAGCCATCTTCGAAGGCTGGAAGGTCTATGGCATAGTCCGCGGCTGGGAAGGCCTGATAGAAGGCAACATAAAGGAGCTCACCACCGAGAGTGTCAGCAACACGATACAGCGTGGCGGCACCATCCTCAAGACGGCCCGCAGCGACGATTTCCGCACTCCGGAAGGTCGCACCAAAGCCTACGGGACCATCAAGAAATACGGTATCGACGCCCTTGTGGTGATCGGCGGCAACGGCTCCCTCACGGGCGCACAACTTCTTGCAAGCGAGCACGATGTGCCGGTGATCGGACTTCCGGGCACGATTGACAACGACCTCTACGGGACGGATTCCACCATCGGATACGACACAGCCCTCAACACCATAATGGAATGCGTGGACAAGATCCGCGACACCGCGACCAGCCACGACCGCATCTTCTTCGTGGAGGTGATGGGACGCGATGCCGGCTTCCTCGCGCAGAACAGTGCGATTGCCGCGGGTGCTGAGGCTGCCATCATCCCTGAGGACAATACCGATATCGACCAGCTTGCCACCTTCATCGGAAGAGGCATCAGGAAGAGCAAGAACAGCAGTATAGTCCTCGTCTCCGAGAAGGACGGAGGCGCGATGCACTACGCCGAGCGTGTGCGCAAGGAGTATCCGGAATACGACGTGAAGGTATCCATCCTCGGGCACCTGCAGCGCGGCGGCACTCCTACCGCCTACGACAGGATCCTTGCAAGCCGTCTCGGAGTAGCCTCCATCGAGGCTCTCAAGGAGGGTCAGCGCAATGTGATGATAGGCATCAAGAACGACCAGATCGTCTACATCCCTATCTCCCGTGCAGTCAAGATGGACAAGCCTATCGACAAGGAGCTCATCAACGTGCTGAGCATCCTCTCGATATAGAATGATGGCGGAGCCGCACATACGGCTCCACCGCGGGCGGAAGCCCGAAACGGGGTATTAGCTCAGTTGGTAGAGCGTCAGGTTCGCAATCTGAAGGTCAGGGGTTCGATCCCCCTATGCTCCACAGAAGAAGGAGTGTACTGGAAGTACACAACTTATGATCAAGAAGACCTGAAGGCAGCCTAGAATACCAGCTTGTAGTCGGCCTCCATCAGGATCCCCACCTTCTTCTCGGGGATGAAGTGCCACTCTCCTATCACGGACGGGTCGCCGACCAGAGCGGGAGTGATCTCACCGTGCGCGGAGATGAAGTCATAGACCATATCGCGTATCTCAGGGTAACGCGCCACCACGCGGCTGTCGGCCTCCTCCTTACCGAGGCCCGCGCCTTCGAGGATGAGATTGCCTCCGCCGCTCGCGCGGTATGAGGTCATAGCCACATTGTACCAGGTCTCGTCACTAAAGGCAGCCCCATCAGCCAACGAACTGATTTTCACCCGCTTGCCATAAGGCTTGGTAACATCCACAGTATAGACCAGACCGGCGGCGGAGTCGAAGTTGTATGACCTTGCCGTGAAAGACCACCTTGGCGCTCCGGTCCTCGGATCCGGAGAGTCGGCTATGCGCAGCACGTGTCTGCCCGGAGTCTGTATCCACGCGTCATAAGAATATTCCAGATAATTACGGATCTCGCTCCCCCGGAGCTTCAGCACAAAGAGCTGATTCTCATATGGATAGATTGTAAACATATCATTATAGATAAGCTCGCCCGCCTTGACGGTGCCGTCGTAAGTCAGCGGGGCGGCAAATGAAATCTGCGCCTCGGGGACGCCGATTTGCACTGTGTGCACGAGGTTGATGTAGTCGGACATTCCCCGGTAGGCGTCACGCGTCCTCATATCCATCGCCAGATGGCCCACTCTCCGGTTGGTAAAGGCCTTGACGGCCTGGAACTCAGCCACGAACTCCCGCTGCATCGCGGTATCCACTGCCTTCTTGTCCATCCTCACCGTCCAGCCCTGCACGCTCTTGCCGCCCGAGGTCAGGCTGACGGTCGCATAGCCCACATTGCCGGCACGCGAGCCGCCGTTTATAAGCACGCAACCGTCCTTCTCCGCGACATACGGCCTATGGTCGTGAGCGCAGACGAGCACATCCGCGCCGTGAAGCGAATTCAGGAGGTCAAGTCCCTGGCTCTCAAGCACCTGCCCGTCGCCCGCGCCGGTCCCGGAATGTACCACAACCACCACGGCGTCCGGATGCTCGGCCGCCCTGACATCATCCACACACTTCTGTACATACGGCAACAGGGAGACGAATTCAATCCCCCTCCATACCGGTTCGGAGAGCCAGGCTTTCATATTCGGGTTGGTAAATCCTAGCACGGCGACCCTCATCCCCGCGCGTTCGAAGATCTTCCACACCGGAAAATAAGGCGTGCGGTCGCAGACGCGGAGCGCGTTGCCCCCAAGCCACGGAATGCCCAGCTCGGCGAGTTCGGAGCATACCCGGTCATAGACCTTGTGTCCTGTCTCGATATCGTGATTGCCGACGACCACCGCGTCGTAGCCCATATAGGCCGCAAGTCGCGGGTAAAGATGCGGGACAGAGGTCTCAACATAATTGTAGTAGTATGCGGCATTGTCGCCCTGCAGGCAGTCGCCGGCATCGAGCAGGAGCAGGTTCTCCTCCCCCACCGCGGCTCTCAGACTGTCCACATAATGTTTCACCGACATCAGACTGGTCCTCACAGACTTGCCGTCAACATACGGCCTGTCGAACCACGATCCGTGCACATCTCCGGTCGTCACAATGTGCAGAGTGCGCTCCTGAGCGCCAAGAGACAGCGCCGAGAGCAGAATCAGCGCAGAATAAAGAATTGACTTGAGTTTCATAGTCACAAAAATAGTCAAATTCCACTTATTATTTAGGAATCATTTATCTTTGCAAGTATGAAACTCTTTACTGAAACAGCGACTCCGAGGGCGGACTTCAGCATAAGCCTGAAAGACAGCATCGCGCTGCTCGGCAGCTGCTTCTCCGACAGCATCGGGGCGCATCTCGGGGATGCAGGCTTCAATGTCTGCGTCAACCCGTTCGGGACGCTCTACAACCCGGCATCGATTGCGTCTGCAGTCGGCAGGCTCGACTCCTGCAAGCCCTTCACCGAAGAAGACTGCGTGGAAATGGGGGCCGGTGCGGGGCTTGTGTGCAGCTATGAGCACCATACCTCCTTTGCCCGGGCGAGCCGGGAAGAGTTTCTACGCAATGCCAACGCGCGCCTCGGGCAGGCCGTAAACTTCTGGCGCTCAAGCAATCGCG
>CAVEAQ010000011.1:0-26103 GCA_963613775.1 bacterium
ACCAGTTGATGGTCTTGTAGTTTTTCTCAGAATCAATCGCGGCCTTGGTCTCGCAGTCCTCCTGCTTTGCGCTGCCGTTCTCCTGCCCTGCAGACAGGGTCATTTCGATCAATGTCTCTTTCGGATCTTCAGTCTTGTCGGAATCTCCGGGAGCGGAGACCTGCTCCTTGCTACAGCCGGCGAGAGAGGCCAGCGCAGCCAGAGTGAGGATTGTCGTATATAAAGGCTTCATAACTCTAATTGTTATAATTATAATACCGACTCCAATCCGTCCCCCCCCTCGCATCCTCCATCCCTTCGGTGTCGCCATAGCCGCTATCCTGAAGCACTGCGCCGTCCAGCTCTATCTCCACCACCTCCAGATTAGGTGCGGAATATTCACAAGTCTTTGTCTTCATATTCTTTACAATTAAATTTCAGTTTCGGGCATCCGTCCCCGAGTCAAGCCGCAATGTACGCTTTTCTTTTCAGATTTGCAAATCTTCCCCGGGCTACACTCCCTCGACAGGCTCGGGGGCCGCTGGAGGGCAAGAGGGCATTTCTTGCAAAAAAAGAGGCCGAAGCCTAAGCTCCGGTCTCTTGTCGGGATGATCCGACTCGAACGGACGACCCCCACGTCCCGAACGTGGTGCGCTAGCCAACTGCGCTACATCCCGTTGGAAAGCCCGCCCTGCATCAGCAGAACCGGCCGGGAAAAGCCCGCTTTAAGCGAGCTTGTTGATATAGACTGCGATTCCGCTCTTGAGGTTGGCTGCCTTGTTCTTGTGGATAAGGCCCACCTTTGCGAGCTTGTCAATCATTGCATATACCTTGGGAGCGTTCTTCTCGGCCGTAGCCTTGTCGCTGGTGTTACGGATGTCGCGGATAGCGTTCCTGGTTGTCTTTGCATAATACCTGTTATGCAACCTGCGCCTCTCGTTCTGACGATCGGCTTTCTTTGCTGAAGCTGTGTTTGCCATTATTGTGTTTTTTAATATTTTAGTAGTGGGTAGGAGAATCGAACTCCTATTGCAAGAATGAAAATCTTGAGTACTAGCCGTTATACGAACCCACCATCCGGCTCCCCGTCAGGACATAGTCCCGATAGGGAGTGCAAAGATAGAAATTATTTTAGACTTGGCAAATTATTTTTTGTTCCACTCCCAGGAATAGAGCAGCGACTCCACCTGGCGCAGATACTGGCGCTTGTCGTAGCGCGGGGCATAGACAAAGGCTTCCACAACGATGATCTCGCTGTTGTCGGGACTGTAGAACGAGTGGGACACGAACGGACCTCCCATATAGTCGTTCTCCACTTCCCAGAGGCCTCGGGTCTGCACCAGATCGCGTCCGCGGTACTTGAGGTACTCGATCATAGGGGTGAAGTAGGCGCTGGTGGTCATATAGGTGTTGTCAAACATCCCCGGCACATTGGCCTTGAGGATTTCGTTGCGGTGACGGATGATATTGGCGGACGAGAACGGGTGGTCCGCCTCGGCCGGATAGCGGTACACGAATATGTCTTGATAGACATACTGTTTGTCGTTGGCAATCCAGCAGAAGTCCGGGCTGATCTTTCTGAACGTGTAGCCCACCGGGAAGTGCAGCGAGCCGCCGAAGTGGCGGGAGACGGTATCGGCGATGGCCTTCTCTTCGTAGAGCAGAGTGTTGCGAATCACCCTGTCGCGCTCCGCCTGCTCGATGGCGCGCACGATGGTGCTTCCCTTCTTCTTGAGCATATCCACTGCAGAATCGGCATCATAGGCCGCAATCTGGATCACGCACTGCGGCTGCGACCAGACATCGTTGCGGTAGAAGACGCCGGCACTGTCGATCTGAGGGTTGATATTGAACATCACCACGTTGCGGTGGATCTTGAAGAGGTCTACGAAGCTCGCCGGAGCCACGTTGACCAGCGTATAGAGAGGCTCTCTCTGAGGGAGATAAGGGCATTCGTCGGCGAGCAGCTCGCGGGTGGCGTTGCCTACCGCCCCCTCCCAGTCCGCCTTTTCAATCACCACGAGGACCTCTCCGGCCTTGCCGCTTACGCTCGGAAGGAGAGGCTGGGTATTCTTGCATCCCGCCAGTGCGAGGATCAGAAAGGATACGGCGATAATCTTCTTCATAATCATATAGTTAAATAATACGTGCAATATCGTTCCCAAAGGCGAGGACCATCAGCGCGAGCAGCAGGAGCATCCCTATGGTCTGCGCCACCGCAAGGAAGCGGTCGCTCGGCTTGCGGCCCGTGACCATCTCATACAGGGTGAAGAGTATGTGCCCGCCGTCCAGCGCCGGGATCGGAATGAGGTTCATCACCGCGAGCATTATCGAGAGCAGCGCGAGTATGTTGATGAAGCGGTACCAGTCCCAGGTGGCCGGGAAGACCTGCCCGATGGCAATGAAGCTGCCCACGGACTTGTAGGCTCCGGTGGACGGGCGTGCCAGCAGTCCGAGATCTCTCACATAGTCGCTTATCGTGCTGCCTGTCAGCTTGATGCCGGCAGGGATGGCGCTCAGCAGGTCGTAGTGCTTAGTCTTGACTGACGGAGTCTTCATATAGACCCCGATCCGGCCGGCGGTATCGACACTCACAGGCACCGTCAGGGTGTCGCCGTCGCGGAGCACCGTGGAGTTGACCGTGCGGGACTTCATCTGAGCGAGCACGCCGCGCGAATCCTGGAGATATTCCACCGCATTGCCGTCGAAAGCCACTATCCGGTCGCCCTTCTTCAGCCCCGAGGAAGCATTGGGACCCGCAGCCACCGAATCGACCACGAAAGGCACTGCGAGGTCGAACATCAGGGAAGAGTTGAGCACCTCCCCTATCATCGTCTGGTCTATGTAGAGGTCCAGGGTGTCGCTGCCGCGGAGCACCGTGGCCTTGTGCACGTCGCGCCGCGCGAGGTCAGCCTGCAGCATCGCGAAGTTCTCCGGGCTGTAGTCGTCGAACCTGAGTATACGGTCGCCGTTGCGGAACCCCATCTCATAGGCGAGGTCGTTGACATATATCCGGCTGTCGGAGTTGTCGATATAGCTCTGCCCCCAGCCGGCCATTATGCCGATGTAGGCGAGGATTGCGAAGATGAAGTTGTTGAGCACGCCGCCCGCCATCACCAGCAGCCGCTGCCACGCGGGATGCGTGCGGAACTCCCAGGGCTGCGGCTCGGAGCGCATCTGCTCGAGGTCCATCGACTCGTCGATCATCCCGGAGATCTTGCAGTAGCCGCCGAACGGCAGCCAGCCTATGCCGAACTCGGTCTCCCCCCACTTCCAGCGGGCAATGGTCTTGCCGCCCACATCGAAGAAGAGATAGAACTTCTCCACCCTGATCCCGAAGAACTTAGCCCACATAAAATGGCCCAATTCGTGGATGAGAATCAGGAGCGACAGGGCAAGGATGACCTGGAGTGTCTTAATCAATATAACCATCTGCGATGGACGCTACCTCCGTATTAGTCTGAAATATATCATCAAGGCTCGGATCTGCGGCAAAATTCAGGCCAGCGAGGCACTTCTCGTTGATCCGGGCGATATCATAGAACCCTATCAGCCCCTTGAGGTAGGCCGCAACCGCGACTTCGTTGGCGGCATTGAGCGCGCAGGGAGCGTTGCCGCCGCGGTGCAGAGCCTCATAGGCGAGCTCCAGGCAGGGGAACTTCTCCATATCGGGAGCCTCGAAGCTGAGATGCCCGAGCTCCGCAAAATTCAGCTTGCGGTTGCCCACGGTAAGCCTCGCCGGGAAAGAGAGTGCAAAGCCTATCGGCTCGCGCATATCCGGCCAGCCGAGCTGGGCGATCACCGCCCCGTCGGCAAACTCCACCATAGAGTGGATGACCGACTCAGGATGCACCACCACATTGATGCGCTCGGGGCTGACGTCGAAGAGCCACTTGGCCTCGATGACCTCGAAGCCCTTGTTCATCATGGTGGCCGAGTCTATCGTGACCTTGGCACCCATATTCCAGTTGGGGTGTTTGAGCGCCGTGGCGGCAGTGGCGGCTGCGATCCGCGGCCTGTCCCAACTGCGGAACGGGCCTCCGGATGCGGTGAGATGTATCTTTTCGACCTCATTGCCCTGTGCGGCGAGCAGACACTGGAAGATGGCGGAGTGCTCCGAATCCACGGGCAGGATGACCGCCTTGCGCTCCCGCATCGTACGGGTGACTATGCTCCCGGCGGCAACCAGGGTCTCCTTGTTGGCGAGCGCCACTATCTTGCCGGCTTCGAGCGCCGCCATCGTCGGGCGCAGCCCGCTGAAACCCACCATCGCGCCGACCACTATGTCCACGCTCTCCAGCCGTACCAGTTCGCACAGGCTGTCGATGCCCGACCAGACTTTGATGCCGCGCGGCTGCAGGGCTGAGGCCACCTCGTCGTAGCGCGAATCGTCGCATATCACCACATTGGCCGCATTGAACTCGATCGCCTGCGAGATCAGCAGATCCACGCTCCGCCGTGCGGAGATCAACTCCACCTCGAAGAGGTCAGGATGCTGGCGGATGACATCGAGCGTCTGGGTGCCGATGGAGCCTGTGGAGCCGAGTATTGCTATTCTTCTTTTCACTAGAAACTTATGAATTGTGTCGGGTTGAGAGGGCGGCCGCCGTGCCAGAGCTCGAAGTGCAGGTGGCCCTTGTCCGAGCCGGACTCCGTGCCGCCGGAGAGCGCAATCGGCGTGCCCGCCTTGACTTCGTCGCCCGCCGAGCGGAGAGTCTTCATATTGTTGCCGTAGATGCTGATAAGGTTGTCACGGTGCTGCAGGATGACCACATATTCCAGCTCTTCGTTCCAGCCCGAGTAGATCACGACTCCGTCGAGGGTGGCGCTCACAACCGAGCCGGAAGGTGCGGTGATGTCGACGGCCGGGTGGGTCACGGGGTCATAGCCCTCAGCGGCCACGCCCTTGAGCGGTGTGAAAAAATGCAGGCCCTCGATGGGGAGAGACTTGCCGGCTGCGGAGCTGACCCCGAACTTCTCCTCCCCGCGCACGGTCTCGCGCAGCAGGGAGTCGCGCCCGCGCAGCTCTGCGGCCGACTTGTCGGAGAGGTAGCGCACGGCGTTGCCGCCGAGCACGCTGTCGAGGTCTATGGTGCTCTCCCCCGCCAGCACGCGGCTGAGGTTCTCGGCATAGAGGTTCCAGCGGGTGACCGCACTCTCGAGCGAGTCTATCTTGATGGCGTTGGAAAGGGCCGTCTTCTTGAACTTCGCGTCCGGGTAGCCCGGGATGGTGAGACGCAGCGGAGTGAAGGCTATTATGCAGTAGATCAGGAGTATGAACACCACCACCGCGGTAGTCGCGAAGGTGATGAAGCGCAGCTTCGTGAAGAGGATCGAGCGTATGCTCCTGTGGGAATCGTTGTCCGCAAGCGTCAGCCTGTAGACCTTGTTTGTCCCGTCCGGATTTTGTCGTCCCATACTTTTTACCTAATTTTGTAATGATGAAAAGATCTGTCGGGATAGATTACGGCAACGCCAGAGTGGGGGTCGCGGTCAGTGACCCTCTCGGCATATTCGCATCTCCCGCAGAGACTGTTCCCTCTGCAAAGATAATAGAATATCTCCAAAAATACTCCCGCGCCGAGACCATAGAGCGATTTGTGGTCGGCTATCCGCTCAACCTCAACGGTGCGCCGGCACAGTGCGCCCCGGACGTGGACAAGTTCCTCGCTCAGCTTCAGAAGGCGTTCCCGGACACGGAGATAGTCCTCGAAGACGAGCGCTTCACCTCGGTGCTCGCGCACAGGGCGATGATCGACGGAGGGATGAAGAAGAGCGACCGCCGCGACAAAACTTCAGTGGACAAGATCAGCGCGGCAATAATTTTGCAGAGTTACCTCGACAAGAAAAAATAACGATGATACAGCCTATCTACCTTTACGGATCCGCAGTGCTGCGCGAAGTGGCGCCGGAAGCGGACCTCAACGATAAAGAATACCTCAACACGCTCGTCACCGACCTCTGGGAGACCCTCGCGGCCTCAGAGGGCTGCGGCCTGGCCGCCCCGCAGATCGGGGTGAGCCTCCGGGTTGCGGTGGTCGACGGAGACATAATGTCCGACGTATATCCCTACCTCAAGGGCTTCAAGCGCACCTTCATCAACCCGGTGATACTCTCCGAGAGCGAGAGAGAGTGCGAATACAACGAGGGCTGCCTCAGCGTGCCGGGCATCTATGCCGACGTGCGCAGGCCTGAAGTCATCGAGGTCGAATACTATGACGAGAACCTCGAGAAGAAGAAGGAGTCGTTCGACAAGTTCGCGAGCCGTATGGTCCAGCACGAGCTCTCTCACCTCGACGGGATCATCTTCACCGACCTGGTGGCCCCGATACGCCGCAAGATGCTGACGCGCAAGCTTCAGAACATCGCCCACGGAAGAGTGGGGGCATCATACAAGACCAAGCTGAAGTAGTTATGGGAGCATTTCACGCATATGATATCCGCGGGGTCTACGGAGAAGACCTCACAGATGATCTGGCATACAGGATAGGATATTTCATCCCTGGCCTGCTCGGGGCGGACAAGGTGCTGGTGGGACGGGACTGCAGGGTCTCATCCGCAGCCATCAGGGACAATCTGGAACGGGGCATCTGCGATGCCGGAGCCGACGTCTTCGACCTCGGTCTGAGCAGCACTCCGATGGTATATTTCGGCACGGCGCGGCACGGCTTCAAGGCCTCGGTGCAGATCACCGCGAGCCACAACCCGCCGCAGTACAACGGGATGAAGGTCAGCCGCGAGAACGCCCTTCCGGTGGGTCTGGAGAGCGGTCTGGGGCAGATCAGGGACTGGATCGAGGAAGGCAGGCCGATGCCTGTGGCCGCCCGGCGCGGAGAGGTGCACGGGATGGACATCCGCGACGAGTACCTTGCGTATATGAAGCAGTTCAAAGGCGACTACAGCGGGCTCAAGATCGCATTCGACCTCTCCAACGGGATGTCCAACCTCTTCGCGAAGGAGATCTACGGCGACGCTCCCGCCTACATCTTCGACACCGTCGACGGCCGCTTCCCCGGCCACGACCCCAACCCGCTGGTGGCGAAGAACGTGGAGCCGCTGAAGGAGCTCGTGCGCCGCACGGGAGCCGATATCGGAGTCATCTACGACGGTGACGCCGACAGGGTGATGTTTGTGGACGACAAGGCGAGATTCGTCGCGCCGGATCTCGTCATTGCGCTGATGGCCATATATTTCTGCGAGATCAAGGGGGCAAGGTCTCCGCGCGTGCTGCAGGAGATCCGCAGCTCCAAGGCTGTGGGTGAATTCCTCGACAAGTACGGCGCCGACCTGCACACCTGGAAGGTCGGCCGCGCTTTCGCTGCGCCGAAGCTTCGCGAGATCGATGGTCTCTGGGGCGGCGAGCTTGCAGGGCACTACTACTTCAAGGATTTCTTCTACTCCGACAGCGGGCTGCTCTCCTCGATGATAGTGCTGAGCATAGTCGCCTGTCTCAAGAAGCGCGGCATCAGCCTCAGCGCGCAGATGGACTCGATGAGCAGCTACCACAACTCTGGCGAGATCAACTTCCGCCTCGAGGACAAGGCCGGAGCGATGGAGGCCGTGCGCAGGCACTTCTCCGCGCAGCAGACGCCGCTCCGCGAGATGGACTTCGACGGCCACAGGCTGGAGTTCGACGGATGGTGGTTCAACATCCGCCCTTCCAACACCGAGCCTTATCTCCGCTTCATCTGCGAGGCTCGCTCCGAGGAGACCCTGGGGCGCATAATCGCCGAGACGGAGGCACTCCTCAAGTCGGAATTCGGAGCAGTGAGATCGTGATGAGAAGACTGTTGACAACCATAGCGCTGGCCTCGGTGCCGGCGATACTGCTCGCGCAGAATCCCTCTGAGCGCAAGGTGCTCGGCGGCCCGGAGCAGCTGGACACGCACATCGACCCGCCGGCGGTGTCGATGATCCCGGAAGACTACATCACTGCGCCTGGAGCTTTCAAGCGGGGCGACGGAGCCCCGGTGGACACCCTGGACATCGGTGACGGCTACCTGCAGATCATCCTCTTCGATGACTACAGCTGGAGGTATGTCAAGAACAGCGCCAAGATGGAGGAATCCGCCGTATTCAAGGACTACTGGTCCGAGACCTCCATCAACCCATACCTCAACATCTCCCTCTCCGATCTGCCGTACCGGAGCAGCATCTGCCTGGTGGACTCGATGAGCGTCTTCGTCTGCCCGCACGTCGGCAAGGTGTATTCGAAGTTCGGCTACAGGCGCCGCCGCCGTCACCAGGGAGTGGATTTGCCGCTCACGACGGGAACTCCGGTCAATGTGGCCTTCGACGGCAGGGTGAGATATTCGGGCTACATCTCCGGCTACGGCAACCTCGTGATCGTACGTCACGAGAACGGGCTTGAGACATTCTACGGCCACCTCTCCAAGCGCCTTGTCGAGGCCTCGCAGTGGGTGCGCGCAGGAGACATCATCGGGCTTGGGGGCTCCACAGGCCGTTCAACGGGTCCGCACCTGCACTTCGAGACGCGCTACAAGGGCTATGCCTTCGACCCGCAATGGATCATCGACTTCGAGAACGGAGAGCTCCGCAAAAACGTCTTCGTGCTCCGCAGGAGCTACCTCGATCCGTCATCCCGCTATGTGCAGGAGTCGCTGGAAGAGGAGGATGAGATCTACGGAAGCGACGAGAAGATAATCGAGGAGGAGATGCGCATCGAAGCCGAGAAGGCGGCGATGAAGTGGCACACCGTCCGCTCGGGAGACACCGTCTCGGGTATCGCGCACAAATACGGCAAGAGCCTGAGCGCCATCAGGAAGCTCAATCCGGGGCTCAATATCGACAAGATCAGCCTAGGGCAGAAGATCCGCGTGAACTAGCGCCGGAGCGCTTCTTCCACCTGTCGCGGGCAAGCTGCTGCATATCGCGCACCGTGTCCTTCTCGTCCACGATCTCGCTGCCGAGCAGGGTCTCGATTACGTCTTCAAGAGTCAGGATGCCCTGGAAGCTGCCGTATTCGTTGATGATCACGGCGATCTGCTCGTCCTTACTGAGCATCTCATCCCATATCGTATCCAGAGGGGTATCCTCGGCGAAGGAGGCTATCTCCCGCTTGAGGCTGCCCAGGGTGCGGTCGAACTTGTCATCGGCCAACAGCTGCAGCGCATCCATACGGAGGATGTAGCCGGTGATGTATTCGTCGTTGTCGGCATAGACCGGGATGCGGCTGTGGTGGAGGAAGCGCTTGTCCTTGTAGAATGCGCGCAGGGTCATCGACTCCGGAGCTATGGCCGCCACCACGCGCGGGGTCATCGCATCGGATGCCGTCACTTCGTCCATATTGATGAGGTTCTGGATGATGGCGTTCTCGTCTTCTTCCAGGTCGCCCTCCTCCTCGGCCACATTGGCCATCGCACTGACCTCCTCACGGGAGACGGCGGCCTCGGCGGACTTTGGGCGGATCAGCTTCGAGAGACCCTCCACGAGTATCACGAGAGGGTACATTATCACGATCAGTACGGAGATGACCCGCGTGGTAAATCCCATCAGCGACTTCCAGTACGAGGTACCGATGGTCTTAGGGATGATCTCCGAAAACACGAGTATCAGCACGGTGGTGATGGTGCTCACGAGGCCGAACCACTGAGAGCCGAATACGGCTGTGGCCTGCGCACCCACGCCTGCGGCGCCGATGGTGTTGGCTATGGTGTTGAGCGACAGGATGGCCGCTATAGGGCGGGAGCTGTCCTGCTTGAGTTTCTTGAACTTTGCGGCAGGCTTGTAGCCCTCCTCCTCCCGCATCGTAATATAGGAGATCGGGGTGGACATCAGGACAGCCTCCAACACAGAACACATGAAGGAGATTGCCATCGCGCTGAACAGAAATACTAACAGAAGTACCATACAATAATGCAGATTAACGCCAGTCGCGGTAGACCTTGAATGCCTGCTTGTACTCTCCGTTCTCGGAGACGAGGCCCTTGCGGTTGAAGTCGTCCTGGATGCCCGGGAGGAAGCGGCGCGGGGAGCGGAAGTCCTTGAGTATCCACGGGGTCACTCCGGCGAGCTGCGGTATGCGGTCGAGCATAGCGAGGTTCTTCTCGAAGAGGTAGGCCTGATATTCCTCGGTGAATCTCTCCGTCCTGTCGCCGTGCAGACCGTGCTTGGCTCCGCCGCCCATCTCGGTGATCACGACAGGCTTCCCGACCGGGAAAGTCCAGCTCAGGGTGTCACACTTCTCCGGGGTGCCGTCGTACCAGCCGAGGTACTGGTTGAAGCTGATGATATCCACATAGTCGATGAGCTCGTCCTGCACTGTGAGGGTAGAGCCGTCGATATAGTCCTTCTCCATCGCGGCACTGACAAGACGGCTGCCGTCCATCGACCTTGCCTTGTCGATAAGGGAGCGGAGGAAGCGCAGTCTGGCTTCGCCGTGCGGGGTTTCGTTGGCCACGGACCAGATGATGACCCCGGCCCTGTTGCGGTCGCGGGTGATCATATCGCGGAGCTGGTGCTCGGCGTTGGCATAGGTGTCAGGATTGGTCCAGTCGATCGTCCAGTATACCGGGATCTCGTCCCATACCATAAATCCCATCTCTTCGGCCAGGCGGACCATCTCCTCGTTGTGCGGGTAGTGCGCGAGGCGCAGGAAGTTGCAGCCCAGGTCTTTGGCCCAGCCGAGAAGGACACGGTCGTCCTGCGCTCCGGTGGCGCGTCCGCTCGGAGCATACGGCTCCTCCTCGTGGATGCAGATCCCCTTGCAGAACACCGGCTCGCCGTTGAGCAGAATCTGCGAGCCCTTCACCTCGACGGTTCTGAATCCTATCCTGTCGGAGACGCTGTCAGTCCGGGCTGTGAGCTTCACATCGTAGAGTTTCGGATCGGACGGCGACCAGCGCTGAGGGTCGGCCGGAATCGCGAAAGCGGCGCGCCCGTTCTCGTCAGACTGCACGGTGGCGCTGATCCCGAGTTCGTCTATCTCGAGGGTGATGTCCTGCCGGAGCTGCGTGCCGTCGAGCTGCGCCCAGCCCTCTATGCTGCTGCCGTCACTTGAGAGGCCGACATAGAACTCGCGGATGAAGGTCTCCGGCACATCGACCAGACAGACGCTGCGGGTGATGCCGCCGTAGTTCCACCAGTCGGAGTTGACCGTAGGTACGGCTTCGAGTTTGCGCTTGTTGTCCACCTTGACGATGACGGTATTCTCACCATCGTTCAGGCAGTCGGTGACTTCGATGTTGAACGGGGTAAATCCGCCCACGTGCCTTGCGACAGCGTGTCCGTTGACCCCGACCACTGCCTCATAGTTGGCTGCCCCGAAGTAGAGGAAAGTTCTGCGCCCCCCGGTCCTGACGGCGTTGAACTTCTGGCGGTACCAGACGGAACCTTCGTACATATAGAGCTCGCGGCGCTGGGTGTTCCAGTCGCCTGGCACGTCGAGTTCGGAAGCGGCATCGAAGTCGTACTCGACAAGTTTGGTGCGGTCATCGCTGAATTTCCTGTCGGCGAAGAAGCTCTTCTCGTCGGAGACTATGTTGTGGCGGTAGTCGTAATAGCCCGTCTCGTACTGGTCCACGAAGGCCTTCCACTTGCCGTCCAGAGAGGTGGTATGTCTTGACCTGATGTTCTGGATCTGAGGGTAGAGACCGAAGCAGGAGTCGTCGCCGCCGCTGAGACCGGTGGTCTCCGGGGTGTTCTGACACGCGAGCGCGAGAAGCGCCAGACCCGCCAGGGTCATCATTCGAAGATGTTTCATATTGTGTGCATTATTTTCAACGTAACAAGATAGCGTTTTTATTGCTAACTTGGAGCGATGAAAATGAAATTAGTATTTGCTACCGCCAATAAAGGCAAGTTGCGGGAGGCCGGAGAGATCCTGGGACCCGGATTCGAAGTGATTTCCCCTGCGGAAGCGGGGATGGACGCGGAGGTCGAGGAGACCGGGGAGACCCTGGAGGAAAACTCCCTGATCAAGGCCAGGCACCTCTGCACGCAGTGCGATGTGCCCTGCTTCGCTGACGATACCGGACTGGAAGTGGAAGCCCTGGGCGGTGCGCCGGGAGTACGCTCGGCGCGCTACGCCGGAGAGGCCCACGACGACAGGGCCAATATGGCTCTGCTGCTCTCCGAACTGTCGAAGCTCGGCCCCGAAGTCTCGCGCAAAGCCTGCTTCAGGACAGTCATCACGCTGATACTCAATGGAGAAGTCCACATATTCGAGGGAAGGATGGACGGCTCGATAGCCCTCTCGCTCTCGGGGAGCAACGGCTTCGGCTACGATCCGGTCTTCATCCCCGATGCGCACCCGGGCAAGACCCTCGGGGAGCTCTCCGACAGCGATAAGAACGCCATCTCCCACCGCGGGATGGCCCTGAGGGCAATGGCGGAGTACCTGAGGGGCTACTTTGCCTGCCAGATATAGATCTTGTCGCCGCGGCGCAGACGCCCGTCAGGACAGATGTCGGTGGGCACTGCGACCGAGCAGCGCACGCCCTTCCCGGCTGTCTGTGCAGGCTTGAGGTTGACCCTCATATCCTCGACCTTGAACTCCACGACACCCGTCGTGGCGCCTATCGCCATAGCCTTGTCGCCGAGGGTGAGCGGAGAGGACTCGATGGAGATCTCCGCCACCCCGATGCGGTCAAACCAGTTGGTGACCTTGCCGCAATAGACCTTCTTGAGTGTGGCCTGCGAGCCGTAGACCGCGCTCCACTCCCCGAGGCGCGCTCCCTGGTAGTATCCGTCCCAAAAGCCCCGGTTGAAGACTTCCGCAAGCTCGGACTTGAGCGATGCGGCCAGTTCGGGGGTATATTCCCCGTCGCACACCGCCTGCGCGGCGCGGCTATAGCAGGACGCGCAGCGCTTGACATATTCCGCTGAGCGGGCTCGGCCTTCAATCTTGAACACCTTGACTCCGCTGTCGATTATCCGCTCCATAAACTCGATGGTACACAGGTCCTTGGGGGACATTATGTACTTGTTGTCTATGTGCAGCTTGTTGCCGGTGTCGAGGTCGGTGACCTCATAGCCGCGGCGGCAGACCTGGTAGCACGCGCCCCTGTTGGCTGATGCCCCGTAGCTGTGCAGCGAGAGGTAGCACTTGCCGCTGATGGCCATACAGAGCGCCCCGTGCGCGAACATCTCTATCCGCACCGGATTGCCCGACGGGCCGCAGATCCGCTCCCGCTGTATGGTTTCGTATATGTCCTTGACCTGATCGAGGTTGAGCTCGCGCGCCAGCACCACGACGTCGGCGAAGCGGGCGTAGAAGCGCAGCGCTTCGACATTGGAGATGGAAAGCTGGGTCGAGATGTGCACCTCCAGCCCTATGCTGCGGCAGTACATTATCGCCGCCATATCCGATGCGATGATGGCGTCCACTCCGGCAGCCGCGGCGGCATCGAGCGTCTGTCTCATCGCCGGAAGGTCTTCCTGGTAGAGGACTATGTTGAGCGTAAGGTAGCTCTTCACTCCTGCCTCGCGGCAGATGCGCACCACCTCGGCAAGGTCGTCGGGGCTGAAATTGTTGGCGGAATGGCTGCGCATATTTAGCTGCCCGACTCCGAAATATACGGAGTCCGCTCCGCCCTGTATGGCCGCGCGCAGGCACTCGAAGTTGCCCGCCGGAGCCATTATTTCCAATTCTTTACGATTCAATTTGTGCCTGATTGATTTCTATGGCAATAGCCATCGCAAAGTTAGTGTTTGTTTGACAATTGGCAAATCCGTCGGGAGTTTTTGGGGCAATATCTGAGTCTCTATCTGAACTTGCCGCTTTCCTCCAGCATCCCGAGGTAGGAGTTGTAGCGCTCGGGGCTGATTTCGCCCGCATCGACGGCTGCCTTGACGGCGCAGCCGGGTTCGTGGGTGTGCGTGCACGGCGCGAAGCGGCAGTCGTCTGCATAACGCAGCATTTCCGGGAAATATTTGGCGATCTCCTCCTTCTCCAGGTCGATCAGGCCGAAGCCCCTGATGCCCGGAGCATCAATGATATAGCCTCCTCCGGTGAGGCGGTACATCTCGTAGAGTGAGGTGGTGTGTTTGCCCTGCAGGTGCGAGACGGAAATCTGCCCTGTCCTGGGATCAAGACTCGGGTCCACGGCCTTGATGAGGCTGGATTTGCCTACCCCCGATTCGCCCGAGAAGAGGCTCAGCCTGCCCCGGCATTCAGCGCGCAGCGCTTCGATACCCTCGCCGCTCTTAGCCGAGGTCTCGATCACCTTGTAGCCCGCGCCTTCGTATATCTCTCTGAAAGCCTCGATCTGCTCCGGCACTTCGCTGCGGTAGAGGTCCACCTTGTTGAGCGCGATCACGGCACGGATGCCGTAGACTTCGCAGGTGACTAGGATCCTGTCCAGGAATGGCAGTTTTATCTCCGGGAAATACAGACTCACCGCCACCACCACCTGGTCGAGGTTGGCGGCGATGACGTGCGCCTTCTTGGATAGGTTTACCGATTTGCGTATCAGGTAGTTGGTGCGCGGCAGAATCTCGGTGATGAGGGCCGGGTTCTGCTCGCTGACCTCGCCCTCGGCTTGGTAGCGCACCCTGTCGCCCACGGCTATCGGGTTGGTGGCTTCGCTGCCCTCGAGCCTCACGCGGCCGCGCAGCAGCGCCGGGAAGAGCCGCCACTCGGGCAGCTCGCTGAGGATGTAGTGGCTGCCGGAATTCTTGACTACAGTGGCTTCCCCCGTCATTTCGCTCTCCCCACGAGGCTCTCGGCGAAGCGGCGCAGCACCTCGGTCCTGAGCGGGCCGAAGTCAGCCTCACCGGCTGCGTCGAGGGCGCGCCCGGTGAAGTGCACGATCTCCGCTCTGGCATCGGCGTCCACCTGCAGATCAGTGTATATATTCTTGATGGACGCTATCTTGGCGGCTTTCTCATCAGGGCTTCCGGCCTCTGCTGAGAATGCCTTGAGGAAGCCTGTCTTGTCGGAAGTCTTCTCGAGAGTCCTGACGGTAAGCCAGCTCTTCTTGCAGTTGATGATGTCTCCGCCTATCGGCTTGCCGAAGAGCTTCTCGTCGCCGAAGGCATCGAGGTAGTCGTCGGCTATCTGGAAAGCCATTCCGAGCTCGTAGCCGTAGTCGTAGAGCGCTTTGCACTCGGCTTCGGACGCGCCTCCGATGATGGCTCCCATCTGCGCCGAGCAGGCTATCAGCACGGCGGTCTTGAGCCCGATCATATTGCTGTACTCGTCCATCGACACTTCGTCCCTGCTCTCGAAATCCATATCGTACTGCTGCCCGTCGCAGACCTGCGCGGCCGTGCGGGAGAAGAGTTCCATCACCCTTCCGAGCACCTTGTGCGGGGCCCTGGCTATACGCTTGTAGGCGTCAATCACCATCGCGTCGCCGGAGAGGATCGCCGTGTCCTCGTTCCACTTCTTCCACACGGTCGGCACTCCGCGCCTCAGCGGCGAGCGGTCCATAATGTCGTCGTGCATCAGGGTGAAGGAGTGGAAGACTTCCAGCGCCGTGGCCGGGTAGAGGATGCCGTCGTCGAAGCTGTCACCGAAGAAGGAGTAGGCTGTCAGGCAGAGCCTCGGTCTCAGCCGCTTGCCGCCTATCTGTATCATATATCTGAGCGGGTCGTAGAGCCCCGCCGGCTCATCGGTGAAACTGATGCCCTCGAAGAGCTCCCGAAGCGTGTCGTTAATCTGTGTTTCTGTGATCATATTGCAGAAATTGAAAGTTATCCTACTTCCTGCGCCTGAGGCGGGAGAGTAGCGTGAGGGCGACAGTGCCCCAGTTGAAGAGTTTGCGGCCCTTGCTGAAGATGCCGCTAATGCTCTCGACGGGCTTCAGCGCGGTGCGGATGTGCCTGTAGTCTTTCTCAAGCACCTTCTTCTGCGCCGCGGCGTCCTGCCTGAGCGCGTCGATGGCAGCCTGGAGCTGCTCGGCGTTCTGTATGTCAGAGTACTTCGCCATCGTCCGAACCGCTTTCAGAGTCGTAGAACACATTTATGAAGAGTTTCACGAAGAGATTGTGAAACAGCTTCTTGCGCATCGCGATGAGGATAGCCAGCACCACCAGGAAGAAGCCCAGCACTATCACCGTCCCCCAAGGGGAGCCTACAAGCTGGTTGAGCCACTGGAGCTGCAGGAAGGCAAAGAGACCCAGCACTATGGAGAGCACGGCAAATATCAGCAGATACGAGAGTACCTGCCCCAGAGCCGTCGCGAGCCCCCGGGTCGCATGCAGCTTGAACTGGTCGACGCGGATGTCGGCGTAGCGCCGGGCGTCCCTCGCCAGACGCTCAAGATCGTTGAGACGTTCTTCCGCCATTATGCAGCCTCTTCGCTTGCGGGAGCTTCCTGCTTATCCTCATCCTCATAGCCCGCCTCGAACTCGTCGTCAGTCTTCTTGGCGAGCAGGTCGTCAAGCTTGTCGAGGCCGCCGAGCACTGAAGATTTGACCTTTTCCTTGATCTTGCGGCCTTCTTCTGTCCTGGCAAGAGCCGCCACCAGCACACCGGCCGCCATCCCGGCAGCAAATGTGAGCAATGATGAATCCTTTGACATATTGTTGGTACCTTAGTTTTTGGTTTCGACAAGTTCGTAGTCGAGCAGTCTCTGCTCAAGGTTGGCATTCTTGACCTTGACGCGCACCTTGTCGCCGAGACGGTAGACCTTGTGGCTGCGCCTGCCGACTAGACGGTAGCGCGCCTCATCGAAGACGAAGAAGTCGGACTTGATCTCCCTGAGGGACACCATACCCTCGATCTTGGTCGGTTCCACCTCCACATACATACCCCACTCCGTCACGCCGGACACCGTGCCTTCGTACTCCTGTCCCACCTTGTCCTGCATAAACTCCACGAGCTTGTACTTGATGGAAGTACGCTCAGCATCGGCAGCGACCACTTCGCGGGCGGAAGCGTACTTGCACTCCTCCTCGAACTGCTCCTTCTTCTGGCTGTCGCCGCCGGCGAGATAGATCGCAAGCAGGCGGTGCACCATCAGGTCAGGGTAGCGGCGGATTGGCGAGGTGAAGTGGGTGTAGAACTTGAACGCAAGCCCGTAATGGCCGATGTTGTCGGTGCTGTAGCAGGCCTTGGCCATAGCGCGCAGGGCGAGGTTCTCCATTGCGGCAAACTCAGGCTTGCCCTTGGCCGAGTCGAGCAGACCGCTGAGCGTCTTGGCTGCACCGCGGCCCGTGAGCGGGGCTTCCGGGTCGATCTTGTGCCCGAATCCCTTGGCGAAGGTCAGCAGACCCTCGAGCTTCATCTGGTTAGGCTCGCCGTGGATACGGTAGACGAAGGTCTTGGTCTTCTTGAGAGCGACTCCGTTCATCTTGCCGCCAGTCGCCACGTACTCGGCGACTGTCCTGTTGGCGAGAAGCATAAACTCCTCCACGAGCCAGTTGGCCTCCTTGGAGATCTTCTCATAGACATTGACCGGACGGCCCTCCGCGTCCACCTCGACCTTCATCTCAGGACGGTCGAAGTCGATGGCTCCGGCCTTGCGGGCCTTGGCCTTGAACTTGGCTGCAAGGGCGTTGAGGGTCACTATGGCCTCGCCTAGAGCGTCCCCCTCAGGGATGCTGTCAGCCTCTATATATGCCTGCGCCTGGTCGTAGGTCAGGCGTCGGTCGGACTTGATGACCGTGCGTCCGATCCAGCGCGATTTGACGTCAGCGCGCGGAGAGATCTCAAATACGGTGGAGAAGGTGAGTTTCTCCTCGTCCTGCCTCAGAGAGCAGAGCTTGTTGCAGAGCTTCTCGGGCAGCATAGGCACCGTTCGGTCCACGAGATAGACTGAAGTGCCCCTGTCACGGGCTTCCCTGTCCACGGGAGAGCCCGGCTTCACATAATATGACACATCGGCGATATGCACGCCCACCTCGTAGTTGCCGTTGTCCAGCTTGCGGAAGGAGAGAGCATCATCGAAGTCCTTGGCGTCGTCAGGGTCGACGGTGAATGTGAGCGTACTGCGGAAGTCGCGCCTGCCCTTGAGCTCCTCCGGCCCGATCCGGTCGGAGATCTGGTCGGCAGCGTCCTCCACCTCCTTGTCGAAGCGGTACGGCAGGTTGAACTCGGCGAGTATCGCGTGCATCTCGGTATCGTTCTTGCCCGGCTCGCCGAGCACATCAGTGATGTGTCCGCAAGGGTTGACATCCTTGCGGTCCCAGCGGTCCACAACAGCCGCGACCTTCATCCCGGAGACAGCCCCGAGACGGGCGGCCTCCTCGGCGTCGACTTCTATGTCATAAGGCATCGAGCGGCTCTGCATCAGCACCCAGGCCTGTACGCCCACGCAATGCAGGATGCCGACGAAAGGCTTGCGGGAGCGCTCCACTATCTCCACGACCTCGCCTTCGCGGCGCCTGTCCCCGTCCTTGCCTTTCTCCCGGATGACTGCAACCCTCACCGTGTCGCCGTCCAGGGCGTGACGGGTCTTGGATGCCTTCACGAATATGTCCTCCTCTTCCCCATCAACCAGCACGAAGATAAATCCCTCTCTGGTCATCTGGACCTTCCCGGTGTACTGCGGGAAATCCTTGTGGCGGACCTGGTGCCCGCTTCTGCGTCTTGAGTTTCTGCTTCTGTTCTTGTGTTCTTTTCTGTCCATAATGACACAAAGCGTTATCTGGTTCTCCTTACTTTACTGCCGTGAGCAGTTTCATCCCGGAGGCGGAAGGCTCGATGGCGAGCTCCCCTTCGGGGGCAAATGCGAGGATGGTCTCCCCCGCCCGGAGGCAGAGCGATGACTCTGCGGACCTGACTTCCCCCTCCCCTTCCATACAGATCAGGACTGCGAATTCCCTGCAGTCGGAGAGGCTCCTCAGGTACGGAGCGTCCAGCTCGAGCAGGCCTGTTCTGAAGTACGGGCAGTCCACGAGCGTGACCTCCTTGTCCCTGCAGGGAGTATAGCGGGTGCGGTAGTCCGGATAGACAGTGTAGTCTATGGCATCTTTTGCTAGCTCTGTGTGGAGCGGGCGCGGCTTGCCGTCGAGGCCCGGACGCCTGTAGTCGTAGATACGGTAGGTCATATCGGAAGTCTGCTGAATCTCAGCGAGATAGCAGCCCGCTCCGATGGCGTGGACCCGGCCTGCCGGGAGGAAGAACACATCCCCCTCGCTCACGTCGTGGGACGCGAGCACGGAGACGATTTCGTCGCGGCGCACCAGTTCCCCGTACTGCTCCGGGCCGATCTGCCGGCTGAACCCGCTCAGCAGCTTCGCGCCCTTCTCCGCACGGATCACGTACCACATCTCCGTCTTGCCGCTGCAGCTGTGCCTCCGTGCGGCGAGTTCGTCGCCCGGATGCACCTGTATGCTCGAATCCTGCTTCGCATCGATAAACTTGACCAGAAGCGGGAAAGTGCCGGGATAGATGTCAGTGATCCTGCGTCCCTTGGCGGGGCCTTCGGAGACTACCGACTCGAAGCCGGGGACAGCGGAAAGCACCCACTTCTCGCTGCCCCAGACCAGAGTCTTGAGTATCGGTTCGAATTTATACATTCACTTATATGAGCGGCTCGGCGGTCATAGCCTCCGGCTGAGGGATACCCATCAGCTTGAGGATGGTCGGAGCTACATTGCAGAGGGCACCGTCCCTGACGCTCTTCACTTCATCGCCCGCGCCGATCACGATGAACTGCACGAGGTTGAGGGAATGGGCGGTGTTAGGGGTGCCGTCCTCGTTGACGGCGTGGTCGGCGTTGCCGTGGTCAGCGGTGAGCAGGACCACGTAGCCGTGAGCGAGTGCGGCGGTCACGACAGCCTCAACGCAGCCGTCGATGCAGCCCACAGCGTTGCAGATGGCACCGTAGACGCCCGTATGGCCAACCATATCGCCGTTGGCGAAGTTGAGGATGATCATATCCTCCTTCTCGGAGCGGATGGCCTCGCAGAGTTTGTCGGTGACCTCGATGGCGCTCATCTCCGGCTGCAGGTCGTAGGTGGCGACCTTAGGGGAGTTGACGAGGATCCTGTCCTCGCCCTCGAACGGAGTCTCGCGTCCGCCGTTGAAGAAGAAGGTCACGTGGGCATACTTCTCGGTCTCGGCAATGCGCAGCTGCCTCCGTCCGGCCTTGGCAACGGTCTCTCCGAGGGTGTCCTTGACCTCCTCCTTGTCGAAGAGGATGTGCACGCCCTTGAATGACGCATCGTACGGGGTAAGACAGCAGTAGTAGAGAGGCAGGGTGTGCATACCCTCCTCAGGCATATCGTTCTGGGTCAGCACTGATGTGAGTTCGCGCGCACGGTCGTTGCGGAAGTTGAAGAAGATGACTGCATCCCCCTCCTCAACCTTTGCGAGCGGCTTGCCGCCCTCGGTGATGACCACAGGCTTGATGAACTCGTCGGTGACCCCTTCGTCGTAGGATGCCTGGATAGCGGCGGTGGCGGAGGTAAATTCAGCGCCCTTGCCCTCCACGAGCATGTCGTAGGCCTCCTTGACGCGGGCCCAGCGCTTGTCACGATCCATCGCGTAGAACCTTCCGCAGACGGTAGCCACCTTGCCGGTGGTCTGGGACATCTTCTCCTCAAGCTCCTTCACGAATCCGAGTCCGCTGTGCGGGTCTGTGTCGCGGCCGTCCATAAAGCAGTGCACATAGACGTCCTCGAGACCCTCCTGCTTGGCCATCGCGAGGAACTCGTAGAGGTGGTCGAGGGAGGAGTGCACTCCGCCGTGGGAGCAGAGTCCGAAGAAGTGGAGCTTCTTGCCGCTCTTCCCGACATAGTCATAAGCGGCCTTTATCTCCTTGTTGTCGAGCAGCTTGTGCTCGCGGCAGGCGATATTGATCTTGACGAGGTCCTGATAGACCACGCGGCCCGCGCCGAGGTTCATATGTCCGACCTCGGAGTTGCCCATCTGTCCGTCAGGCAAGCCCACATATTCGCCGCAGGCGTGCAGGTGAGCCATAGGATACTTCGCGCGGAGGGAGTCGATGTACGGCGCGCCCTGCGTATAGATTGCATTCGAGCGGTCGTGCTTTCCTTCGCCCCAACCGTCGAGAATCATCAAAAGAACTTTCTTATTCATATACTTACTAAACTAACATTCTAGTCAACTAGACCCCTGCCGCGAAGCATCGCCGCAGAGTCCGGCTCACGTCCGGTGAAGGACTTGTAGAGGGTCATAGGCTCCTCTGAGCCACCCTTCTCGAGGAAGGTCTCCTTGAACTTCCCGGCAAGCTCGAGGTCGAACACTCCGTTAGGCGAAGCTTCGAACACGCTGAACGCGTCCTTGTCGAGCACCTCTGCCCAGAGGTATCCGTAGTAGCCTGAGTTGTAGCCGCTTCCTCCGAACACGTGGTTGAAGTAGGTGCTGCGGTAGCGGAAGGTAATCTCAGGGATGAGACCGATCTCGGAAGCCACCTTCTTCTCGAACTCATCGATGTCGACGCCTTCCACACTGCCAAGCTCGTGCCACTTCATATCGAGCATCGAAGCCGCGCAGAGTTCGGTGGTCATAAAGCCCTGGTTGAACTTGAGGGCGTTGTTGATCTTGGCGACAAGTTCGGCAGGGATGACCTCACCGGCCTCGTTTTTGGCGTACTGTGCGAGGAGTTCAGGCTGGAATGCCCAGTTCTCGTTGAACTGGGAGAACATCTCCACGAAGTCGCGGGTCACATTGGTGCCGCTGACGGACGGGTAGTGACACTTTGTCAGAAGTCCGTGCAGGGCGTGGCCGAACTCGTGGAATACGGTCTGCACCTCGTCTATGCTCAGGTACTCGGAGAGATTGCCCACATTGACGATGATAGGGCGCACTTCGTTGCCCTCGGCATCGACATACTGCTCGCGGATATTGTTCATCCACGCACCGCCCCTCTTGCTTGCGCGAGGGAAGTAGTCGGTGGTGAAAATGCCGATCAGCGAGCCGTCATCGGCCGTCACCTTGTAGGTGGTGACCTTCTCGGGGTTGTATGAAGGCACGCCTTCGAGCTTCTCCATATTGACCCCGTAGAGAGTCTTGGCGGCGATGAAGATGCCGTTCACTACATTGTCTATCTTGAAGTATGGCTTGGTGACAGCCTCGTCGAGGTCATACTTGGCCTTGCGGACCTTCTCGGCGTAGTACCACCAGTCCCACGGCTCGATCTTCGAGCCTTCAGGGAGTTTGCCGTCCTTGATATCCTGATCCATAACCTCCTGCATATCAGCGAGCTCAAGCTTGGCCTTGGCGACTGCCGCCTTCATGATGCCGGAGAGGAACGCGTCCACCGTCTCAGGGTTGGCGGCCATCTTGTCGGCGAGGGTGTAGGCTGCGGAAGTCTTGTAGCCGAGGATATTTGCCTTCTGGGTGCGGAGATTGACGAGCTCGAGGATGAGGGTGCCGTTGTCGTTGGCGTTGCCGTGGTGACCGCGGCTGGTGTAGGCCTCGTTGTACTGGCGTCGCAGCTCGCGGTCCTCGGTGGAAGTCATCTTGTCAGGGTATGCGGACACGCTGAATCCGAACTTCTCGCTGAACTCGTTGGACTCTGCAAGGATGTTGTTGCCTATCTTCTGGGTGAGCTCGGCCATCCGGGAGTTGATCTTGCGGAGCTTGTCCTGATCAGCCTCAGGCAGGCCGATGCCCTCGCGCTCGAAGCTCTCGAAGGTCTTCTTGAGGACCATCTGCTGCTCGCGGGAGAGAGCGGACTGGTCGGCGTGGTAGACAGTGGCCACGCGGTTGTAGAGCGCCTTGTTGAAGGAGATGTTGTCGCTGTGCTGGCTCAGCATAGGGATGGCTTCCTCCTGCACTGCGTCGAGAGCGTCGCTGCGGTCGGTCTCGCTGACATTGTAGAGCACGCCCTGCACCTTGCTGAGCGTCCTGCCGGAGAGCTCCAGCGGAGTGATGGTATTGTCGAATGTCGGCTCATCGGGGTTGGAGACGATGGCCTCGATCTCCGCGTTCTGCTCCTCGATACCGGCCTTGATCGCCGGGATGTAATCCGAAGTCTGGATCTTGTCGAACGGAGGAATTCCGTAAGGGGTGTCCCATTCAGTGAGGAACGGGTTCTGTCTGCTAGTGCAAGCTGTCATAGCGATTGCGATTGCTGCGATTGGAAGGATTTTGTTCATACAACTACTCATTAACTGTAATGTCGTCTATACTGTTCACGACCATCTGCACCTTGCCCTGGTAGAGCGAGAGGATGCCGGTGACGTTGATGGATTTCTCACCCTTGAGCACGGCTTCCGGGATCTCGGTATCGGAGAACTTCGAATAGCCGCTGGTGCGGATCTGCACGCAGGTGCCGCTCCCGCCCTGACGGGTGGAAAAGTAGTGGCTCACGGAGCCTGCGGCCTTCTCGATGTCGGGATAGGTCACGGCGCCGGAGGCATCCACCACCTTGTGGTCGCCCACTGTGCCGTAGGTCTGGTCGTTGGCGTTGCCGATCTTGACGCCGTCCCAGATGCCGGAGAGGAGATACTCGGTCATCTTGCTCTTGGACATCGCCCAGGTGGTGATGCCGGTATCCTCGCCGGAGACGAAGATGCGGTTGGAGGAGAGCTTCTTGCTCTTGTTGGAGTCGAGGTAGAGGAGCACGAAGGCTTCGTTGGTCTCCTTGTAGCGGGAGTCGTACCAGCCGTAATAGAGGTTCTTGATGGTCACAAGCTTGCCCACGTTGGAATTGGTGGCCTGGGTGGCGTTGCTGCCCGGGATACGGCTCTCGCTGAGCACTGCCGGGGCCGGGACGCTCTCCATCTCACCCTTGTAGATGTGGGTGTTTATGAGGAGGGTGGACTCTAGGTAGGAGGTCTCGTATTCCCCGGAAGGGTCCTTGAATCCCACCTGCACCATACCGTTGCCGTAGGCGGTACCGCTCTTGTAGCCGTACATCCCCAGGCACAGTTCGCGGCAGTCCACATAGATCCGCTGGCCCTGCTTGTAGTCATTGTAGAGGCCGTTCTTGCCGACCTTGATCTCGATGCCGCCGGTCTCGTCCTGGATGTAGAAGCTCTTGTAGAAGTTGCCCGGGCGGTCGGTGGTGCTGACCACGCCGGAGATGACGATGTTCTCGTCCATCACCCAAGGGCTGCCGATCGTGTATTTCTTGGCGAGCTCGGCAATAGTGTGCGTGGCCGTCATCCGGACGGGCTGCTCCCTGTCGGGTTCGGTGTATTTGCCCGGGGCCACCGGCTGGAACTCCTCCTTGAGGCTCTGGCACGATGCGAGCAGCGCGAGGGATGCGAATATGATAAGTGACTTTTTCATACCCTTAGAATCTGAAATAGAGGTTCAACATATAATTGGCACCCTGCATATAGAAGTACTTCGGGTCGAAGCGGTAGTAGCGGTCCTTGCCGTAGCTGCTGATGAGACGCGTCTGCTCGTAGCCGCCGGTGCGCACCGAGCGGTTGTTGAGCATATTCTTGATCTCGAGGGAGAAGCCGAAGTTGTACTTGCGGTTGATGTACCAGCTCTTGCCGATGCTGCAGTTGAGCAGGAAATACGGGCTGAACTCCTCCTGGGCGGCCATATACTCGACTTCCTGAGGGGTCTCGACCCCGTCGCCGCCGCTGCAGGCGAAGCTCGTCCTGTAGAGCGGATTCATATCGAGGTAGGTCTTCGCAAAATACTGTCCGTTGAGTTCGAAGAACCAGTAGCTCGAAGTGCGGTAGTTGAGCGCGAGCTCGGTGGCGAGTTGAGGGGTGGACGGCACATAGTGCTGCTTCCAGCCGGTGATGATGTAGTTGCCGTTGACATCCACGTCGTAGATAGGGCTGCCGTCCTCTTCATAGCCGGCGACCTTGTAGACCGGATGGCTCTTCCAGTATGGCACCTCGGCGTCGCGGATGATCTCGGCGCTGTTGTCCACGGTCTGGACCATATGAGGGTTGCTGGTATAGCAGTAGTTGCCGTAGCTGACCACAGCGCTGGCGGTGAGGCCGCTGACGAAGAGAGGCAGCTTGGCGCCGAACTCGATGCCGATGTGGCGCTGGTCGATGCCGGTCATCGCGAAGTTGGTAAATGAGTTCTGCGAGTCGTCATAGAAGCTCATCACGTCGCTCTGGTCCTTGATGCCGGTGTAGAATCCCGTGACGCGAAGGTTGACCCCGTTGGTGCCGCTATACTGATAGTTGACGTCGGCGGAGAGAGTCTTGGTCGTGGTGAGGCCGTCCACCAGCGAGTTGCGGGTGCGGGCGGAGATGAAGGCCTGGCTGAAGGTAGGCGCATCGCTGAACCAGCCGGCATTGACGGAGAACCTGTGGCCGGCCTTGAGGTCGTAGGAGGCGCCGAGCTTGACCGCTCCTGTCACGAAACGGCTGACGTCGGACTTGCCCTTGGAGGTGATTACGCGGCCCCGGCTGTCGTAGCCGGTGAGCACGCGGCCCTGATAACTGATCTCGTTGCCCTCGTCATCGAGTCCGGCGAAGAGTCCCTTGCGGACGAGACCGTCGCGCCAGAAGGCCTCATATCCGAGATCTCCGGCGAGGCTGAGGGTCAGCGGGCCATGGGAGTATGTGCCGTTGGCCCAGAGCTTTGCACGGCGGATCTGTGCGAGGTAGTCGTAGCCGTACTTGCCTCCCTGAGCGATCTGCTCGGCGGAGTTGCCGTGGGCGAAGAAGTAGTCGAGGTCGTTCTGCACGAGGGCCTCGTTGGATGCGAAGTCGCGCTCCGCAAACGAGTCGATATTGAGGTAGTACTCTCCTCCGAGGAGGTCGTTGAGCTTCTTGTAGTTCTCAGTCCTGTTGATCTTGAAGCTGGCTCCGGCGCGGAGAGCGAAGTCGTTGCTCGGCAGCCACTTGATGCTCGCCACAAGGTTGAGGTCGTCCTGGTCTACGCGGCGCTCCTCAAGAGCATACTTGCTGCGGCCGCCCTCGCTGGCATAGTTGACATTGTAGAGGCGGTCCCAGTTGAGGTGCTGGTAGTTGGCCATTGAGGAGGTATGGTGAGTCCAGGAGTAGCGGGCCCACTCGGCCTTCTCCTCGTTGGCGCGGTTGTAGTCGCTGTCCTCCATATAGTAGTAGGACGGGAGGTTGCGGTAGTAGTCAGGGCGCGGATCCTGCGCGTCGTACCAGTCGAGCGCAGTATAGCCGTTGTAGCCGCTGCGGTAGAGCAGAGTCGCACTGGCGGTGAGCGCCTCGCTCGGGGTGTAGTCGTACTTGAGGACGACCACCGGCTCGAAGGTCTTGCGCACGCGGGAGTTGCGCACGCGGCCGTTCTGGTAGCCCCAGTTGGAGTTGTACATATTGTCGCCCATCAGGTCATAGACCTCCTGG
>CAVEAQ010000012.1:0-25797 GCA_963613775.1 bacterium
TAGAGCACCTGCTTTGCAAGCAGGGGGTCAAGAGTTCGAATCTCTTTATCTCCACTCCTTTTGACAGAGGTCTTACCGCGGTAAGGTCTCTGTTTTTGTTTTATAATCAGTATATTCGCCCCGATGGAAGAACTCGAAAAGACCAGTCTCCCCTACTTCGACCTGGAGATCAGGGCAGGTTTCCCCGTGCCGCTGGACAACGACGAGAAGAGCCAGGTCATCGACCTGGTGAGGCTTCTCTGCCCGCATCCGGAAGCGAGCTACCTCGTCAGGGTGGCGGGCGACTCGATGCGGGATGCCGGCATCAGCAACGGCGACCTGATCATCGTGGACAAGAGCCGGCGCGACCCCACCCCTTCCGAGGTGGCGGTCTGCGAACTCAACGGAGAATACACCCTCAAGCGCTTCGTGCGGCGAGGCGGCGAAGGCTGGCTCCTGCCTGCAAACCCGGACTACCCGGAGTTCCGGATAAGTCAGGGCGACTCGTTCTCGATCTGGGGTACAGTCACATACGTGATCCACAAGCCGCACTGAGATGTTCGCCCTGATTGACTGCAACAGCTTCTTCTGCTCCGTCGAGAAGGTATTCCACCCGGGGCTGGAAGGCAAGCCGGTGGTCGTGCTGTCGAGCAACGACGGCTGCATCGTCGCGCTCACCCCGGAAGCGAAGGCAGTCGGACTCCGCCGCGGCGACCCAATCTTCAAGTGCCGGGGCATAGTCGAGAAGCACAAGGTCAATGTATTCAGCGGCAATATGATGCTCTACGCAGCGATGAGCCGGCGGGTCAAGAGCATCATACGCAGGAGCGTGGAACGGGTGGAGGACTACAGCATCGACGAGAGCTTCTGCGACCTTCGGGGCTACGAAGAGCATCAGGACATCGAGCAGATGATGCGTGAACTCCGGGAGCGCATCCTGCTCTGGACGGACATCCCGGTGAGCATCGGCATCGCTCCGACCAGGACGCTCGCCAAGATGGGGAGCAAGTTTGCGAAGCAGTACAGGGGATACGGCGGCGTGTGCCTGATCGACAGCGACGAGAAGCGGGAGAAGGCGCTCTCGCTCTTCGAACTCTCCGACATCTGGGGGATAGGCCGGCGCACCTTTGCGGCACTCTGCTCGCTGGGCGTGCACACCCCTCTCGAGTTTGCACAGAGAAGCGAAGAGTGGGTGACGCGGCACTTCCCCAAGCCGGTCGTGCAGACCTGGCTGGAACTGCGCGGCACATCCTGCATCGACACTCCGGAACCGGAAGCCAAGAAGACCGTCTGCACCAGCCGCAGTTTCGGAGAGATGACGGGAGAGCTCAGCCAGCTCAGGGCGGGCATCTCCACCTTCGCCGCCGGCAGCGCCAACAAACTCCGCTCGCAGAAGTCTCAGGCATCGACAGTTACGGTATTCGTGGAGAGCAACCGCTTCAGGGAGGACCTGCAGCAATACGGCAACTCAGCCTCAATCACCCTTCCGCACCCCTCCTCCGACACCATCGAGATCACGGAAGCCGCCCTCACCGCGCTGGATTCGATCTACAGGAGCGACATACAGTACAAGCGTGCCGGAGTGATACTCAGCGACATAGTACAGAGCGGCGAAGTCACGGGCGACCTCTTCGACCCGGCGGACAGGAAGCAGGAGCGCTCCGATCTGATGGAGCTTATGGACAGTCTCAACTGCCGCTACGGGCTCAAGACCCTCCGGCTCGCTGTCCAGGGGGAAAAGAGCGAGCCGTGGATGGTGAAAAGCGCGCAGAAGAGCCCCAACTATCTCACGGACATCCGGGAGTTGCTGACGGTCAAGGCCTGAGATCAGATATTCCCGCAGTGGGCCTTAGAAGCTGTTGATGTGGTCGAAAAATTGCAGTAACTTTGTAATCGGCTAATAATAACATCAGGTACTATGTCCAGACCTCTAACACTTCTGCTGCTCGCCGTGATCCTGCCGGCCGCGCTGCATGCCCAGAGCACCGGCGTCCCGACCATCATCCCCGAGCCCGCACAGATCCAGATGACCAAAGGCAACCTGCGCGTAAGCGGGGCGGTATTCAAGTGCGACCCCGACATCGACTCCGTCTCGCTCGGAGCGGTCGAACGCTTCGCCGCCAGACTCTCGCTTGTGAGCGGCAAGACGAGCAGCGTCTCCACCCCGATCGGACTCTCCTCCGTCGTGGCCGACGGCTCGGCCAAGGGGCTCATCTTCCTCAGAGACAGCAGTCTCCCGCAGGGCGGATACAGCATCAGCATCAGCCACAAAGCCGCTCTCGTCAGAGCTTCCGGCTCCGAAGGCTTCCTGTGCGCCGTGCAGACCCTCAAGCAGATGCTTCCCCGGAGCATCTACAGCGGGGGGACCGGGACCAGGGAGAAGTGGGTTCTGCCGTGCTGCGAGATCAGCGACAGGCCGGAGAGCGCGGTGCGCGGAGTGAAGCTGGACAGCAGCGCCGAGTTCTGGAGCGTGGAGCAGATTCTAAGCTTCCTGGACCAGATGGCCAGGTACAAGTTCAACTGCCTTCTCTGGCACATCGCAGACGGCGACGGCTGGAGGATGGAGGTGAATGCCTACCCGCTGCTCGCCCAGGTGGCCGGATACCGGATACAGGACGGCAAGCGCTACGGCGGCTACTATAGCCAGGAGGATATCCGAAGGGTGGTCAGCTACGCGAATAGCCTGGGGATCAGCATCGTGCCGGAGTTCTGCATAGAAGGCGACATCCTCAGCAACCGCGAGCTGCGCCCTGCCGACACCGAGCCGGAGACGTTTCTCGGCGAGCTGCTCAAGGAGACGGCTCGGATGTTCCCCTGCGAATACGCGAGCGTCCGCGACGTGGAGTACGGGAGCACGGAGAGCGCACTGCGCGCTCTCGGCAAGCTTGCGGCCGGAGAAGATATGCTCGCATTCCCGGAAGTCAGGCCGGATACTCCGCAACGTCTTGCGGAAGTGGCCTGGAACTTGTGGTAATCCGGCAAAAATTCTGTAAATTTGCAAATTCTCTAATCACACATAACACAATGGCAAATGTTGTAATAATGCCCAAGCAGGGGCAGTCAGTCGAAAGCTGCATCGTAACCGAGTTCAAGAAGAAAGTTGGTGACAAGGTGGCCGTCGGCGACATTCTGTTCAGTTACGAGACCGACAAGGCCTCTTTCGAAGAGGAATCCAAGGTTGAAGGCACCGTACTCGCGTGCTTCTTCAAGGACAATGACGAGATCCCGGTACTCACCAACGTGATGGTTATCGGCAATGAAGGCGAATCCTTCGCGGAGTACGCTCCGTCAGGTGCGGCTCCTGCAGAGGCGGAGGCCCCTAAGGCGGAAGCTGCATCTGAGGCTCCTAAGGCAGAGCCGGCGGCAGCTCCGGCAGGAGAAGTCGTAGCGGGCGCTCCGGTGTCCCCGAGGGCGCGCAAGCTCGCAGCCGAGAAGGGCGTCGACACCGCCCAGGTGGCAGGCACCGGCCCTCACGGACGCATCATCGAGAGAGACATCGTCGCAGCCGAAGGCAGCCCTAAGTCCGGTCTTGCCAAGGCCATGGCAGCCCAGGGCGGCTATGAGGCTCCTCAGAGGGGCAGCGGGCTCGCAGGTATGGTCAAGGGCTCAGACCTCAAGGTTTGGCAGGCCAACCACAGCGACATCGCAGGCGAAGGCGAAGAGTTCAAGGTGGAGAAGATGTCCAATATGCGCAAACTCATCGCCAAGTCAATGTACAACTCCCTCCAGAACTCAGCCCAGCTCACCCATATGCTCGGCGCCGACGCAAGGAAGGTGCAGGCTCTCCGCAAGAAGGCAAAGAAGGCTCTCGAGGAGGGCAGAATCGATGCCAACATCACCATCAACGACTTCGTATGCTACGCTGTCATCAAGGCTCTCAAGAAGTTCCCTACACTCAACTCCCACTGCCTCGGCGACGCTATGCGCATCTTCAATACCGTCAACCTCGGCCTGGCCGTTGACACCGAGCGCGGACTTATGGTCCCTGCAGTCAAGCACGCCGAAGACCTCAACATCGTGGGTCTGAGCAAGGCTCTCAAGAAGGTCGCCGATGACTGCAAGAAGGGCAGCATCAACCCTGACCTGCTCGCGAGCGAGGCCGCTTCATTCACGGTTTCCAACCTCGGAGGCTTCGGAGTCGAGTGGTTCACCCCTATCATCAACGTGCCTCAGAGCGCCATCCTCGGCGTCGGCACCATCGTGGCCCGTCCTAAGGACCTGGGCAATGGAGTCTACGGCTTCGTGCCTTACTTCGGCCTGTCCCTCACCTACGACCACCGCGCGATCGACGGCGGCGAGGCTACCCGCTTCCTCAAGCAGGTTGCAGTGGAGATCGAGAATCTCGAAGTTGAATTCTAATACTTTTCTGAAATAATGTACGATTTAGCGATTATCGGCGGCGGTCCCGGTGGTTATGTGGCCGCAGAGAGGGCCGGCGCTGCCGGACTCAAGGTTGTCCTCTTCGAGAGGAAGTCACTCGGCGGAGTCTGCCTCAACGAAGGCTGCATCCCGACCAAGACGCTGCTCTACAGCGCAAAAGTCTATAACTATGCCGTCAACGGCGAGCACTACGGCGTCTATGCCAAGGACCCGAGCTACAACTACGCAGAGTTCGTCTCCCGCAAGGACAAGGTGGTGAAGAAGCTCGTTGCAGGCGTCAAGGCCGCGATGAAGGCCGGCAAGATCGAGGTCGTTGCCGAGGAGGCTTCCATCAAGGGCCGCTCGGCTGAAGGCGTCACCGTCTGCGCTGCAGGTCAGGAGTATGTAGCCAAAAACCTCCTCATCTGCGCCGGTTCAGAGGCGGCAGTGCCTCCGTTCCCGGGCCTCAGGGAGGCCGGCGACGTCATCGTCACCAACCGCGAGATCCTCTCCCTCAAGGAGCAGCCTAAGGAGCTGGTAGTCATCGGCGGCGGCGTGATCGGTATGGAGTTCGCAGCGTTCTTCAGCACCATCGGCACCAAGGTCACCGTAGTCGAAATGATGCCTAAGATCCTCGGACCTCTCGACGACGAGATCAGCTCAATGCTGCAGAAGATCTACGCCAAGCGCGGCATCGAGTTCTGCCTGCGCAGCAAGGTAACCGGAGTCGAGGGCAACACCGTAGTCTACGAAGACCCTGAGGGCAAGGTCTGCCGCGTCAGCGGAGACAAGATCCTCGTCTCAGTGGGCCGTAGGGCCAATCTCAGCGGCTACGGCCTGGAGAACCTGGGAGTCGAGATGCTCCTCAACCGCGGAGGCAAGCCTTGCGGGATCAAGGTGGACAGCAAGATGCGCACCAACATCCCTAACGTCTATGCCGCAGGCGACGTGACCGGATTCTCAATGCTCGCGCACACCGCAAGCCGCGAGGGCGAAGTCGCAGTCAACAACATCCTCGGCAAGGAGGACCATATGCGCTACGACGCCATCCCGGGTGTAGTATACACCAACCCTGAAGTCGCCGGCGTCGGCATCACCGAAGAGCAGGCCAAGACTTCCGGCAAGGAATACGAGGTCATCAAGCTGCCTATGGCGTACTCGGGACGTTTCGTGGCCGAGAATGAGGGCGGCGAGGGTCTCTGCAAGATCATCGTGGGCAAGAAGCACCACGAGGTGCTGGGCGTGCATATGCTCGGCAACCCTTGCTCCGAGATTATCCACAGCGCCTGCATCGCCATCGAGATGGAGATGACCGTGGAGCAGCTCAAGGAAGTGGTATTCCCGCACCCGACCGTATCCGAGATCATCAAGGAGACCGCATTTACACTGAAATAAAATATTAATAATCAATTAAATATGCCAAAATCACTTTATATCGATCCTAACGAGACGCTCCGTCCGAAGGAGCACAAGATCGAATTTCCGAAAATCCCTGTGATGCAGTACAAGAAGACTGTGAAGCAGGAGATGGAAGAGGGCAACTACACCAAGGATGACCTCCTCCGCATCTACCACGATATGTTCGTCATCCGCGAGTTCGAGACGATGCTCAACCTCGTCAAGACCACCGGAGGCTACAACGGAGTAGCATACAACAACCCGGGCCCTGCCCACCTCTCCGCCGGACAGGAAGCTGCCGCTGTCGGTATGGCGTACGCCCTCGACACAGATGACTTCATCTTCGGCTCACACCGCTCCCACGGCGAGATCCTCGCCAAGGGTCTCCGTTCCATCCAGATCCTCCCGGACGAGGACCTCAAGAAGGTGATGGAGGAGTTCTGGGGCGGCGCCACCCTCAACGTGGCCAAGAAGGGCTTCAAGGAAGGCGGCTCCACCAAGGAGCTCGGTATCCGCTTCCTCCTCTACGGAGCGATGGCTGAGATCTTCGCCCGCACGACCGGATTCAACAAGGGTCTCGGCGGATCAATGCACACCTTCTTCACTCCGTTCGGCATTTACCCCAACAACGCCATCGTCGGCGGTTCTGGCTCCATCGCAGTGGGCGCAGCCCTCTACAAGAAGGTCAACCGCAAGAAGGGTATCGTCGTAGCCAACCTCGGCGACGGCGCGATGGCCCGCGGACCGGTGCTCGAGGGTATGACCTTCGCATCAATGGACCAGTTCAACACTCTCTGGGAGGGTGATATGAAGGGCGGACTTCCTGTGCTCTTCAACGTGATGGACAACCAGTACGCGATGGGCGGCCAGACCCGCGGCGAGACTATGGGATACACCTTCCCTGCACGTCTCGGCGCAGGCTTCAAGCCGGACGCAATGCACGCCGAGCGTGTTGACGGCTACAACCCTCTCGCTGTCATCGACGCATTCCGCCGCAAGAAGGCCCTCCTCGAGCAGAAGCTCGGACCGGCTCTTCTCGACGTAGTCACCTACCGCTATAGCGGACACTCCCCAAGCGACCAGTCTTCATACCGTACCAAAGAGGAGATCGAGGCCTGGGAGAAGGAAGACTGCATCGTAGCATTCGGCAAGAAACTCATCGAGGCCGGCGTGGCTGATCAGGCCGCTCTCGAGGGCATCCAGAAGGATGTCAAGGATGTCATCTTCGACTGCTACAAGCTCGCCATCGACACCGAGCTCTCACCTCGTATGGACCTCGTCAAGGACAACGAGCTCCTCGGCGACATGATGTTCTCCAACCAGAGCATCGACTCCCTCAGCGACGCCAAGCCAGACGTGCTTATGCCGCTCGAGGACAACCCTCGCGTCAAGCAGATCGCCGGCAAGGAGAGATTCTGGCTCGACAAGGAAGGCAAGCCTGTCAGCAAGATGAAGACCTACAACATCCGCGACGGTATCTTCGAGGCAGTCGTTGACCGCTTCTACAAGGACGCGTCCCTTGTCGCCTACGGCGAGGAAAACCGCGAGTGGGGCGGCGCATTCGCCGTCTACCGCGGACTCACCGAGGCACTTCCATACCACCGTCTCTTCAACTCCCCTATCGCCGAGGCCGCCATCATCGGCACCGCGATCGGATATGCGATGTGCGGTGGACGTGTCATCCCCGAGATTATGTACTGCGACTTCCTCGGATGCTGCGGCGACGAGATCTTCAACCAGCTCCCTAAGTGGCAGGCAATGTCCGGCAACATCCTCAAGATGCCGGTAGTCGTCCGCGTGTCTGTGGGCTCCAAGTACGGCGCACAGCACTCTCAGGACTGGACTTCCCTCTGCACCCACATCCCGGGTCTGAAGGTCGTATTCCCTGTCACCCCATACGATGCCAAGGGTCTTATGAACGCAGCCCTGCAGGGCACCGATCCTGTCATCTTCTTCGAGAGCCAGCGCATCTACGATATGGGCGAGAAGTTCCACGAGGGCGGAGTTCCGGAAGGATACTACGAGATTCCTATCGGAGAGCCTGACATCAAGAGAGAGGGCAAGGACGTGACCTTCCTCACCATCGGCGCCACCCTCTACCGCGCTCTCACTGCAGCTGATATGCTCAAGGAGAAGTACGGAATGGAAGCCGAGGTCATCGATGCACGCTCCCTCGTGCCGTTCAACTACGAGAAGGTGCTCGCCTCCGTCAAGAAGACCGGCCGCATCATCATCGCAGGCGACGCGACAGCCCGCGGATCATACCTCAACGACCTCGCGGCCAACATCTCCGAGATGGCGTTCGACTACCTCGACGCAGCTCCGGTAGTGCTCGGCTCCCGCAACTGGATCACCCCTTGCCACGAGCTCGAAGAGGCATTCTTCCCTCAGCCTGAGTGGTTCCTGGATGCCATCAACGAGAAGATCGTCCCTCTCAAGGACTATACTCCGGTCAGCAATATGACTACCGCAGAGCAGATCATCAGGTCTAAGAAGGGAGTATAAATATGGGTATAGTAGACGTCAATGCCCATCTGCATACGCCCTATTCCTTCAGCGCATTCGACAGCGTCCGCCAGGCGCTTGACATGGCAGCCGAAGAAGGGGTCAAGGTAGTCGGCATCAATGATTTTTATTCACTTGACGGATACCGCGAATGGAGTGAAGAGTGTGGCGTACGCCACCTCTTCCCTCTTTTCAATATAGAGTTCATCTCTCTCAACGTCGAGGATCAGGCGGCCGGAGTCAGGGTCAACGACCCCAACAACCCGGGACGCACCTACCTCAGCGGCAAGGGTCTGAGCTATCCTGTCGTTCTCAGGGGGCGCGAGGCGGAGCAGCTCGCAGCCGTCAAGGCTGAGTCCAACGCCCAGGTCGGAAGGATGTGCGACAAGCTCAACGCCCACCTGGACAGCATCAAGGCAGGGTTCAACCTTTCGTTCTCACAGATTGAGAAGGAACTCACCCGCGGCTCCATCAGGGAGCGCCACCTCGCCAAGGCACTGAGGATGGCAGTCGATGCACACTTCAGCGGCGAAGCCGACAAACTCGCCTTCTACGAGCGGGTGTTCGGCGGCAAGGCTCTCAAGAGCAGTCTTGACAACGCAGCAGGCGTGGAGAACGAGATCCGCGGCAACCTGCTCAAGTCCGGAGGCGCAGCCTTCGTGCCTGAGGATCCGAAGGCCTTCCTGCCTATGGAGACCGTGCAGCGCATCATCGAGGCGGCGGGCGGCATCCCGACCTATCCGTTCCTCGCAGACGACGCCAAGGGCAACTTCACCGACTTCGAGGAAGACCTGCAGAAATGCGCCGACATCCTCAAGAAGAGGGGCATCCGCTCCTGCGAGTTCATCACTACCCGCAACACCACCTCCGTACTGGAGAGCTACGCGGGCTACCTGATGGACGAGGGATTCACAGTCACCTTCGGCTCGGAGCACAACACTCCGGCGCTCGAGCCTATCCGGCTCCGCACCCGCGACTGCGCCGAGCTCTCCGCCAAGCTGAAGGCCATCAACTACAACGGCGCCTGCATCGTCGCGGCCCATCAGGCAGGTCTGAAGACCGCCGAGGAAGGCGACGCCATCATCACTAAAGCGATAACGAAATGAAAGAAATAGAATCACTTATCGCCATCTCCCGCAAGTACGGCGCGGACTCCCGCTTCGTGATTGCAGGAGGCGGCAACACTTCCTACAAGAACGCCGACAGGCTCTGGGTCAAGGCCAGCGGCCACGCTCTTGCGACCATCACTGAAGATGGATTTGCGGTGCTCGACAGGGCGCTGCTCAACCCTATGGGCAGCAAGAAGTACAGCGCCGACACCGCCGAGCGCGAGGATCAGGTCAAGAACGACCTCGCAGCAGCCTGCATCACCAGGGACCGCAGGCCGTCAGTGGAGACATCCCTGCACAACTGCCTCGAAGCAGCTTACGTGGTACACCTCCACCCTACCCTGGTGGGCGGGCTGATGTGCTCCGCACAGGCAGAGAGCAAGTGCGCCGAGCTCTTCCCGGACGCCCTCTACATCGCCTACACCGACCCGGGTTACACCCTCTTCAAGAAGGTCTACGACAAGATCAAGGCATACCGCAAGGAGAAGGGCTGCGAGCCTAAGGTCATCTTCCTGCAGAACCACGGCATCTTTGTGGGCGCCGACAGCACCGAGGAGATCGAGAAAATCTACGACAGCGTGCTCGCCACCCTTGAGAAGCAGGTAGACGCCCTCCCGGAGGGAGACGCCCCGATCTGCGACTGCATCAGCGAGACCATCCCGGCCATCCGCGCCATCCTCAGCCGCGGCGGACGCGGGCTCAAGACCCTCAAGGTCACCAACAGCGCCCTCATCGACAGCTTCCTCGGGAGCAAGGAGAGTGCCGCGGCCCTGATGACTCCGTTCACCCCGGACGGTATCGTGTACTGCAAGTCTGAGTATATCTACATCGACCCTTCTGACGCCGCCGACCTCGTGAAGCAGGCGGAGAGGAAGATCGAAGCCTATGTAAGCCGTCGCGGCCATACCCCTAAAGTGCTTCTCATCAAGGGCATCGGTCTCGTGGCAGTAGGCGACAGCGCCAAGAACGCACAGATCATCACCGACGTCTATACCGACGCCGTCAAGATTGCGAAGTACGCGCAGAGCTTCGGCGGCGGACATCCTATGACCCGCCGTCAGATCAGCTTCATCGACAACTGGGAAGTGGAGAACTACCGCCGCAAGGTGAGCGCAGCCGGCTCCAGAGGCCGGGCCGAGGGCAAGACGATCATCGTCACCGGCGCTGCACAGGGCTTCGGCGAGGGTATCGCACGCAACCTTATCAAGGAAGGAGCCAACATCGTGGTGGCTGACCTCAACGAGGCAGTGGGCGAGAAGACCGCCGAGAACTTCAACGCTCTCGCCGGCAGCAACCGCGCAATCTTCGTCAAGACCAACGTGGCCGATATGGACAGCCTGCACAACCTCATCCGCCAGACCGTCCTCAACTTCGGCGCACTCGACGTGTTCGTATCCAACGCGGGCGTGCTCAGAGCCGGAGGCCTCGAGGCAATGACTCCTGAGAACTTCGAGTTCGTCACCAACATCAACTACAAGGCCTACTTCTACTGCGCCAAGGTTGCCAGCCACGTGATGAAGATCGAGACCGCACACGATCCGGAGTACTTCGCCGACATCGTCCAGGTCAACTCCAAGTCCGGTCTGCGCGGCTCCAAGGCCAACTTCGCCTACGCCGGCGGCAAGTTCGGAGGCATCGGACTCACCCAGAGTTTCGCCCTCGAGCTCGCTCCGTACAGGGTCAAGGTCAACTCCATCTGCCCGGGCAACTTCTACGACGGACCGCTCTGGAGCAATCCTCAGAACGGACTCTTCGTGCAGTACCTCGCAGCAGGCAAGGTGCCGGGAGCGAAGACCGTCAAGGACGTCAAGGACTACTACCTCAGTCAGGTGCCGATGCGCAAGGGCTGCAACCCGGAGGATGTCACCAAGGCCATCCTCTACGCCGTCGAGCAGACCGGCGAGACAGGACAGGCCATCCCTGTGACGGGAGGCCAGGTTATGCTAGCATAATACACTGAATATGAAGAAATTACTGTTTGCACTGGCCGTGGCGACATTATCCTTGTCGCTCTCGGCGGAAGCAGCCGCAGATGAAGCCAGGCTGCTCAGATTTCCGGCTGTGGGAGGAGACAACATCGTCTTCTGCTATGCCGGCAACCTCTACAGAGTCGGTATCGGCGGAGGCACCGCGGTCAAGCTCACCTCCGATGTGGGATACGAATGCTTCCCGAAGATTTCTCCGGACGGCAGGACGATAGCGTTCACCGGCCAGTACGACGGTAATACTGAAGTTTACACCATCCCTATCGAGGGCGGCGAGCCGCGCAGGCTCACCTACTCCGCCCTTGTGGACAGGGACAAGGTGGGAGAGCGGATGGGCCCCAACAACATCGTAATGGGTTGGACACCGGACGGCAAGCAGATCATCTACCGCAGCAAGCAATACTGCTTCAGCGGACTGCGAGGCACGCTCTGCAAGGTTAGCGCCGAGGGCGGCACCCCTGAGATCATCCCTACTTCCGAGGGTGGTTTCTGCTCCTACTCTCCCGACGGCAGCAGACTCGCGATGAACAGGATGTTCCGCGAGTTCCGCACCTGGAAGTACTACCGCGGCGGTCAGGCCGACGACATCTGGATCAACACGGTCGGCACGACCGAACTCGTGAAGATCACCGACAACGACGCCCAGGACATCTTCCCGATGTGGGTCGGAGACGAGATCTACTACCTCTCCGACCGCGACAGGACAATGAACCTCTTCGCCTACAACACCGCGACTGCGCAGACCCGCAAAGTCACCGACTTCAGCGAGTACGACTGCAAGTTCCCGGCAAATTCCTCTGAATACATCGTCTTCGAGAACGGAGGCTACATATACAAATACGATGTCCGCAAGGGCGGCAACGCCGAGAAGGTCAGCATCAGCCTCGCGGACGACGACATCTTCAGCCGCAGCGAATACCGCAATGTGGGCAGTTCCATCACCAGCCTAAGCCTCTCCCCTGACGGGAAAAGGGTGCTTGCGGTGGCCCGCGGCGACATCTACTCCCTCCCTGCCGAGAAGGGTCCCGTCTACAACATCTCCCGCTCCCCTCAGTCACACGAGAGGGACGCCGACTGGAGTCCGGACGGCAGCCGCATCGCCTGGGTGTCTGACATCAGCGGGGAGTATCAGGTCTACACCGCGCCGTCAGACAATATGGGCGAGGCCAGGTGCCTTACCTCCTTCGAGGACGGCTACCCGAGCCTGCTCGCCTGGAGTCCGGACGGGAGCAAGCTCTACCTCAGCGCCGGGAAGCGCGATGCCTATGAGCTCGACGTCAACTCCGGTGCCCTGGACAGGATCCTAGTCAGCGAGACGAGCGGCTACCGCTCATTCACCCTCTCTCCTGACGGCAGCTGGGCAGCCTATACCACCACCCTGCCGAACAGGATGAGCGCAGTATATCTCTACGATGTCAAGGCGCGCAAGAGCCACCAGGTCACCGACCGCTGGTACGATGCGGCCTCGCCTGTGTTCTCCCGTGACGGCAAATACCTCTTCTTCACCTCTTCCCGCCAGTTCAACGCACAGTACTCCAGCGTGGAGTGGAATGCAAGCTACAATGTGCAGGACTACGTCTTCGTGCTGCCTCTCGCGGCAGGCACGGCCAATCCTCTGACCCTCTCTTCCGATGAATACCGCGCCGAGCAGCAGCCTGCTCCGGACAAGGCAGAGAAACCGTCCGGCAAGAAGGGCAAAGCCGCAGCCAAGAAGACTTCCGAGGCCCCTGCAGCGATGAAAGTCGACCTCGAGGGGATGGGACAGCGCATCACCTGCCTGCCTCTGCCGGCGGGACGCTACCGCCTGATCCTCAGCAAGGACGACAAGCTCTACTATAGCAGTTTCGGCATCGGAGGCAGAGGGATGAAGGTGCTGGATCTCAAGACTCTCAAAACCTCCGACGGCACTCCTGAGACCCCTATGGCCATCACGGCCGACGCAAAGAAGGCCATCGTGAGGGACGGCGGAGAATACAAGGTAGTGGACTTCGGCGCTCCTGCAAGCAGGGCTGCGGCAATCCCTACCGGCGAGATGGATATGATCATCGACCACAAGGCCGAGTGGAAGCAGATATTCGACGAGAGCTGGCGCATCACCCGCGATGGATTCTATGTGGAGAATATGCACGGCGCCGACTGGGGCCACATCCACGACAAGTATGCCGAGATGCTGCCTTATGTCAACCACCGCGACGACCTCACCTACCTCATCGGAGAGATGCTCGGCGAACTCAACGTGGGGCACGCCTACATCACCTCCGGCGAGAGTCCTGCCATCTCCCGCATCCAGACCGGACTCCTCGGAGCCCAGTACAGCAGGGACGGGAAGACAGGCGCCTTCCGCATCGAGAAGATATTCCGCGGAGCCGACTGGGATGCTTCCCTCAAGTGCCCGCTCAGAGCTCCCGGAGTCAATGCCAAGGTCGGAGAATATATAGTTGAAGTCAACGGCATCCCGGCCGGCAGCCTCACCGACATCGGACAGGCCCTGGTCGGCAAGGTGGGCGCCACCGTCTCCCTCAAGATCGCGTCCGCGGCATCAGGGGCAGACGCACGTACGGTCTATGTGGAGCCTGTGGGCAGCGAAGTGCAGCTCGCCTACTACGAGTGGGTGCAGGGCAACATCGAGAAGGTGGAGTCTCTCTCCGGAGGAGAGATAGGCTACATCCACATCCCGGATATGAGCGTGGAGGGGCTGGACATGTTCACCAAGCTCTTCTATACCCAGCTCGACAAGAAGGCCCTCATCATCGACGACCGTATGAACGGCGGCGGCAATGTGTCACCTATGATACTCGAGAGGCTGCAGCGCGAAGTCTACCGCGTCAGCATGTACCGCAACGGCAGCAACGAGCCGGTGCCTAACGAGGCGTTCTACGGCCCTAAGGTCTGCCTGATCGACAAGTATTCCTCCTCCGACGGCGACCTCTTCCCGTACGGCTTCCGCAAGCTCGGCCTCGGCAAGCTTATCGGCAAGCGCTCCTGGGGAGGCATCGTGGGCATCTCCGGCTCCAAGCCGTTCGTGGACGGGCAGGATATGCGCACACCATTCTTCACCTCATATTCCACCGATGGCGAATGGATCATCGAAGGCCACGGAGTGGATCCTGACATAGAGGTGGACATCAACCCGTTCGAGGATTACCTCGGCAAGGACGCCCAGCTCGAGAAAGCCGTGGAGGTCCTCAAGGAAGAGCTCAAGAACTACAAACCGCTCCCGCCGACTCCGGCAGCTCCGGTCAAGAACAAATAATAATCAATCAGATACACACACCACAATGAAAACAAAAGCAGTACGTCTCTACGGAAAAGACGACCTCAGACTCGAAGAGTTCGAGTTGCCGCAGATCAAAGAAGATGAAATCCTCGCCAAGGTAGTCAGCGACAGCATCTGCATGTCCTCCTACAAGGCCGCACACCAGGGCGCAGACCACAAGAGAGTCCCTGACGATGTAGCCGTCAACCCGACCATCATCGGGCACGAGTTCGCAGGCGAAATCGTCGAGGTGGGCAAGGCTTGGCAGGCCGAATTCAAGCCGGGCGACAAGTTCTCCATTCAGCCGGCCCTCACCTATGAGGGAGGCCCGGTGGGAGTGCTCTCCGCACCGGGATATTCCTATAAATACATCGGAGGTGACGCCACCTACGTGGTCATCCCAGCCGAGGTGATGAAGCAGGGCTGCCTGCTGCCGTACAAGGGCGAAGGCTTCTATCCTGCATCCCTCAGCGAGCCTCTCTCCTGCGTGATTGGCGCGATGCACGCCTGCTACCACACAACTCCAGGCTCCTATGTACACTCTATGGAGATCAAGGACGGTGGCAAGATGGCACTTCTCGCCGGCGTAGGTCCTATGGGACTCGCCTGCATCAACTATGTGCTCCACCGCGAGGACAGGCACCCTGCACTCTTCGTAGTCACTGACATCGACCAGACCCGTCTCGACCGTGCAGCGACTCTCTACACCAAGGAGTTCGCAGCCTCCAGGGGCATCGACCTCCGCTACGTCAACACCGGGGCAGTCGAGGATCCTGTCGCAGCTCTCAGGGAGATCTCCGGCGGAGACGGGTACGATGAGGTCGTAGTGATGGCTCCGGTACCTGCAGTTGTGGCCCAGGCCGACGATATCCTCGGATTCGACGGCTGCCTCAACTTCTTCTCAGGCCCAGGCCGCGCCGACTTCAAGGCTCCGCTCAACTTCTACAATGTACACTATGCCTCCACCCACGTGGTCGGCACCAGCGGCGGCAATACCGACGATATGAAGGAAGCCCTGCACCTGATGGGCAAGGGGATGGACCCTGCAGGTCTCGTGACCCACATCGGAGGCCTCAACGCAGTCATCGACACCACCCTCAACCTGCCTTCAGTCCCTGGCGGCAAGAAGCTCATCTACACACACATCGAGATGCCGCTGACAGCCATCGCAGACTTCGCTGCCAAGGGAGCGGAGAACCCGGTTTACGCCGAGCTCGACCGCATCTGCAAGGCCCACAACGGACTCTGGAGCGTGGAGGCCGAGAACTATCTTCTCTCTCACGCCGACAAGCTCGCTTAAAACCGTCCGGCTTACATCCAGACAGACACGAAAAAGGCCGCCCCCTTCCCAGGGGGCGGCCTCAATATAAATGGTTAACTAACCTTTACCAGCCAGGGTTCTGCTCAAGATTGGCATTCTTCATTACCTCGGTCTGAGGGATAGGGAAGAGATACATCTTGTCGTTCCACTGTCTGTTTACTGTGTTGCGCTTGTAGCTGAAGCTGCCATCGGCGTTCTTGGTGATCTTCATCTCGGTGATGCCGGTGAAGTACTTGTCGGCCTCCTTCCAGCGGCGGACATCCCAGAAACGATAACCTTCGAAAGCAAGCTCGACCATACGCTCGTTCTTGTACTTCGTCCAGAAAGCATCGTTGGAGAGTCCTGCAGGGAGCTCAGGCATACCTGCGCGTACGCGGGTCTTGCTGGCTAGCTCGCGGGCTGACATCGGGAACTCTGAGCTGGTGGCGTCAGCGCTTCCGAGATACTTGTACACAGCCTCGGCATAGTCGAGGTATGCTGCACCCACGCGGTAGAGCACATAGGTGTGGAAGTTGTTCTTGAGACGGCCGTTGTCAGCGAGGGAGATATCGCCGTGGCAGAGCTTGCGGAGGTAGTATCCGGTAGGGGTACCGCCAGAGATAGGCTGAGCATTGGCGCCGCCGGTGTAGGTCTGGAGCAGAGGAGCGCCGGAATAGATAGGCCACTGTGCACCGTTGTAAGCTACTGTCATAGCGAAGCGAGGATCGCGTCCCGCGTATGGGTTGCTCTCATCGTAGCCGCTGCCGGCTTCGTCGATAGCCTTGCCGTTGAGCATATCGTAGGCATCCACGAGGTTCTGCGTAGGGCAGTTGCCGCCTGAGCCGCCTTCGATGCCGACAGGATAGTTGTAACCCTCGACAAGGTGGTCTCCGCTGGCGCTGGAGTAGTAGCGGCGGGCAAAGAGGATCTCCTTGGTGATTTTTGCGGTGGTGTAGTTGTCGGTAGCCCAGAGGCTGCTGTAGTCTGCGGCAAGGCCCTTGCCGCGAGTCTCGCAGGCGGCCAGCAACTCCTTGTAGTAGAGTGCGGCATTGTGCCAGCGCTCCTTGTCGTTGGAGCTGTTGAAGAGAGGGCTTGCCCAGTAGAGGGCAGCCTGAGCCTTGAGAGAGAGCACGGCAAGACGGTCGGCACGTCCGGTCTCGGCATTGTCCAGAGACATATCTTCGAGGTCAGCATAGTCGTTGATGATCTTGTCCTGGATGGCGGCGCACTCGCTGATGATGTACTGGAACACTTCGTCGGCGCTTGAGCGCTTCATCACGTTGATCTCTTCAGGGGTCATAGTCTCGCCCACGATAGGCACACCGCCGTACTGCCTGGCGAGCAGGAAGTAGAAGTATGCGCGCATAAAGCGGGCCTCGTACTGATAGTTGTTGTATCTGTACATCTGCTGGGCGTAGTCATCGTTGAGGGTGAGCTCATCGAAAGTGAGCCCGCTCATCTCGGTGAGCACGGTGTTGCAGGTGGCGATACCGGTGTAGAGATTGGACCAATATGTACTCTTGGCGTTGGACGGGCTCCAGGCTCCGTTGTAGAAGTCCTCGATGGCGTTGCCCATCTTGCTGTACTCGCTCTCGTCGGATGCCGATGCGAGCATAGCACCGGAGCTGTAGTTGCCGAAGTCGTACGGAACAGTGTTGTAGATATCGGTCATAAAGCCGCCTACATTGCTGAAGTTGAGTGCAATATAATCCTTGTCGTAGATATTGTACTCGTTGTAGTTCATCTGCTTTTCGCACGAAGATGCGAGGAGCAGGACTGCGGCGGATATAAGTATTATCTTATGTTTCATATCTATTTCGGTTTACAGTGGTTAAAAGGTCAGGCTGATACCGGCAACCACACTGCGATAGAGCTGATCGGTCCCGTAGGCCTCAGGGTCGCTGACGTCCATCTTGTCGAAGCTGAAGAGATCGTTGCCGCGAACATACAGCTTGGAACCCTTGATGAACTTGGTGTGGCTGAGGAGAGACTCAGGAAGCTTGTAGTAAACCTCGACATTGCGCAGCTTGGCGAACGAGCGGTCTGCCAGGAACACGGTGTTGTTCCGGTAGTTGTTGGCGTTGCTCTCACTGCTGAGGCGAGGGAACTTGGCGTCCTGGTTGGAAGCGGTCCAGCGGTTGTCGTAGTAGTACTGTGAGATGGTGGTGTTGCCCACGAGCGGATAGTACATACTCTTGGTGTTGAGCACGGCGCTGTAGTTGCCTGCGCCCTGGAAGAGAGCGTAGAATCCGAGACCCTTCCATTCAGCTCCGATGTGGAAGTTGAAGTAGAGTTCAGGAGCGACATTGCTGTAGCCGATGGCGACCTGGTCGTTGCTGTCGATGATACCGTCTCCGTTGACATCCTCATACTTGATGTCGCCAGGGCGGACGGTAGAGAAGTTCTGGGTAGGACTTGCGGCTATGTCAGCATCGTCCTTGAAGAAACCGATGGCCTTCAGACCGTAGATCTGGCTTACTCTGTTGCCGGTCTGTACGAGGTTGTCGTAGAGACGAGGCTCTTCGAGCTGGTCGATGATCTTGTTGCGGTTGTAGTTGAAGTTGCCGCCGATGGTGTAGGAGAAGTCTCCGGTGCGCCCGCTGTAATCTATGCCGAGCTCAGCGCCCCAGCTGTCCACGATACCGCCGTTCTCGTAAGGTGCGTCCTTGCCGACAACTGCAGAATACTTACCCTCGGAGCTTACCCAGATGTCTGAGCGGCGCTGATAGTAGGCGTCTGCGGTGATGTTGAGGCCGCCGAAGAGACGGGAGTCGAGTCCGACATTGAACTTGGTGGCCTTCTCGTGACGAGGATTGCCGGTGGCAAGACGTCCGAGGTAGGTGCGTCCGAAGTCAGAGGTGAAGCTGCTGGTGAACGGATAGGTACCGCCGCTGGTGGAGTACTGCTGAGCATAGTATGTCCAGACGTCGTCGCCAGGCAGGAAATCAGCATTGAGGATACCTGCAGAAGCGCGGAGCTTGAGGAGGTTGATGCCTTCCACGTCGCTGAACCAGTCCTCCTTGGAGAGTACCCAGGCAAGGGACAGGGTCGGTGAGAAGCTCCACTTGGTGCCGGGAGCGAGTCTGCTGGATCCGCTCTCCACGAGGGCGAGGTCAGCCAGATACTTGCCGGCATAGCCGTAGTGAGCCCAGAGGCTGATGTTCTGACGGTATACGGTCTCGTTGACACCGTTGATGTCGCTGTAGTCGTAGTCCCACTTCAGCTGTGAGCTGAGAGAGTGTTCGCCGAAAGTGCGGTCATAGGTGAGCCCTAGATCAATGTGGGCGCGGCGTCTATAGGAGTTGGTGCCTGCGCCTGAGCCCATCTCGGAGTCGCTTCCGTAAGAGGAAGTGCTGGAAGTAGGCTCGGTTGCCCCTGACGGCCAGCTAGGCACTACTACATTGTAGATGTAGGTCTTGCTGTGGTTCTCGTAGATGTTGGCCATCTGGTCGTAGCCGGCCTTCACATATGCTCCGAGTCCCGGAACCCAGCCGGAGAGATCCTGCTTGAGGGTGACGTCGGCGAAGAGGAGACGGTTGTGGTTCTTGTAGTAGGCAGCGCCCTGAGACTGGGCCACAGGGTTGCTGGTGCCTTCCCAAGTGTTGCTTCCGGCCCAGATCCCCTTGTCGTCCTTGATAGGGAATGCGGCTGAAGGTACGGTGTAGACCATATCCCAGATATCGACATTACTGCCCGGACGGTTGTTCTCGAGCATCATACCGAGGATGCTGACGCTGAGGTCAGTGGTCGGAGTGAGGTCGATGTCCATATTGAGGCGCATATTGCCCTTGACATACTTGTCCTGAGTGCTGTAGCCCTCGTTGGCGTAGCCGTTCTTGATGAATCCCTTGTCGGAGATGAGGTCGAGCATCGCGTAGTAGCGGAACCTGCCCTCGCCGCCGCTGAACTCCATATTGAAGTTCTCGGTAGAAGCGGTGTTGCGGAAGGTCTCGTCCACCCAGTTGACGTTAGGATAGAGGGTCGGATAAGTGCCGTTCTTGAGAGCGCCGAGTTCGTTGTCGGAATAGCGTGCGGTAAGTCCGTCATTGATACGGGCTTCGTTGATGGCGAGGCCATAGGTATAGCCGTCCACGAACTGAGGCTTGTTGATCAGCGAGTTGAACTGGTGATCGTAGGTAAACTTGATCTTGCGGGAGTTGTAGTCGCCGCGCTTGGTTGTGATCTGGATGGCACCGTTGATACCTCTGTAGCCGTAGAGAGCCACGGCTGCGGCATCCTTGAGGATGGCCACAGACTCGACTTCTTCTGCAGATACCGCGGTGATATCGCGCTCGATACCGTCGACAAGGATCAGAGGGGAGTTATTGCTGTTGAGCGTCTGGAGGCCGCGCACATAGAAGGTAGGATTCTGGTCGGCATAGAGTCCGGCTCCCTGGAGGGAGATGAGACCGAGCCCCTGGCCGAGGATACTGCTTCCTACATTCTTGGAGTCACGACGCTCGATGTCCTCGGCGTTGATGACTGAGACCGCAGCGGTACTCTCCTCCAGAGTCAGAGCCCTGGAAGCACCGATGTCCACAGTCCGCTTCTCCGGTTCGGCGACATTGGTGATGCCGCTTTCCTGTGCCGCAAGAGTCAGACCGAATCCGGCCGACAGCGCGAGCACCAAAATGTATTTATTTTTCATTTGTTCCTTAATTAGAATTGACAGTCAGACTACCAGCCAGGATTCTGAACCAGACCATACTTCTTGTTCAGCTCCGTCGTAGGGAACGGCTGCAGATACCACTTAGGGTCGAATCCCTGTGTCCACCATATTCTAGGGCAAACGGTGATCTCGGCCTTCTCATACGTGAAGTGCGTCGGCTCATAGAACTCCGGATCGCTCACGTCCACCTTGGCGAACTTGGTCTTGTACCACTGGGCGGTGCTAGGCTTGCCGTCAGCGCCGATGCGGGTGATGAGCAGACGGTGCAGCGGCTTCTCGAAGTCAGCACTGCGCTTGTAGCGGATCAGGTCGAAGTAACGTGAGTCCTGGAATGCAAGCTCGCAGGCCCTCTCGCGAAGGATCTCTTCGATGAGGTTGTCCTTGCTGGTGGTGAGGTTCTTGTCTGGGTTGCACTCCACGAGGCCCTTGAGGCCCACGCGTGCGCGGACTGCATCGACATACTTGATAGCTTCGGTGAGTTCGCCGGTCTGGGCGAGAGCCTCCGCATAGCCGAGATAGATCTCAGGTACGCTGAGCCATACCCAATGAGGGTACTTGCCGAGATAAGCCTCACCTGCGTAGTATTTCAGATAGCGGTATCCGGTGGCGTAGTGGCTGTTCTGGGTATTCGGCGTACTGCCTGCGGTGGTACCGCCGATCCAGAGCTCGTAGTTGGCACCGCTGGTCTTGCCGCTACTCCAGTCGATGGTCTGGAGAGCGCCGTTGACGGCCACAGTCTCGTAGAGGCGCGGGTCGCGGGTATATACGCGGTTCTGGAGCATCTGGAAGCCCTCGACCTTGTCGCCCTTGACGAACATCTCGTCGAGCTTGCCTTCGGCCTCGGTCTTGTCCCAGTCGAACGGAGTACCGTCGGCCCACGGGAACATCTCCACATACTCCTGCGTAGGGCAGTAGCTGTAACGGCTGTTGGTACGGAGATTCATCCAACCGTAGTCGTTACCCTTGGCATTCCTGTGGACGCGGAAGCCCATAATCACCTCAGGGCTGCCCTCGAGAAGATAGGAAGATCTGTAGGCGTAGCGGTAGTCTTCCTGGGTCGTGCCGGCAGGGACGATAAGGTGGTAAACGCCCGGATTGGCGTTCATCTTGTCGATGAAGTCCTTGCAGGCCTGCTTGAAGCGGTTCCAGCGCTCTACGCTGTAGTTGCCGTACCAGGCCGGACCGGTGTCTTCCATTGAATATGAAGTGCCGTCCCAGTAAGGCTTGTCGCTGTTGAAGATAGGAGAAGCTGCGAACTGGAGGACCTTGCACTTGAGAGCCATAGCTCCGCCGACAGTCCAGCGTCCGGTCTCGGAAGAAGCTTCGGTAGTGCCAGGGTATCCCCAAGGGAGGTTGTTGCCCTGGATGACCTCATCGAGCAGTCCGACAATGAAGTTGACTGTCTCCTCCACGCTTCCGCGAGGGTAGTTGTACTCGCTCTCGTTGCCCTGGAAGGTCCCCTTGACGATAGGGAGTCCGCCATAGAAACGGAATGCGATGGCATAGGTGTTGGCTAGCAGACACTTGGCCTCATCCTTCATCTTGGCCTTCTCTGCAGCCTCGAGTCCCGGCACATCATCGATCTTCTCCATAAGGAGGTAGCAGTTGCGTACGTTCTGCCAGATGTACTCATTGAGATAAGGGTAGATGTTGCCGTTGTTGTTGCCGTCGGTAGCGGCGGTCAGAGCTCCGGTATAATACTTATTGTTGACAATAGTATTTGAGAAGAAGAGATGGAAGCAGTCGCCGAGGGCTTCCGGCATTCCCTTCCAATAGTTGCGGCACTGAGGCGCAGAGTTGGTGGAGTTGGTAGGAAGCGCATAGTAGACCTTGCTGTAGATGCCGGCAAGGAACTGACGGGTATATTCTGCATTCGTGAACACCGTATCAGCGGTGACGGTTCCGCCCGGAGCCTTCTCCAGAAATTCGTTACCGAACTTGAGAGGGTCAGTGCAGGAATTGATTGCAAACCCGGCCACGAACAGGGTCGCGGCTGTTATGATGGTTTTGGAAACTATATTCATTGCAACTAGAAGTTAAGTCTTACACTGATGGTATAGGTTCTCTGCAGCGGATAGGTAGGCTCTGTGCTGGCCTTGGTCTCCGGATCACCCCAGATGAACGGAGTGAAGGTGAGGAGGTTGTAGCCGCTGAGGGCGATCTGCATACGGCTTACGCCGAGAGACTTGAGGAAGTTGCCGCGAAGGTTGTAGGCAACCATCAAGGTCTTGAGACGCAGATACCTGGCATCCTGCTCGTAAAGCGCGCAGTCCTGGTAGTTGTTGGTGGTACCGTTGGTGAAGGTAGCCCTCGGATACTTGGCATCCTGTGAAGGGTTGGCCGGATCCCAGGTGTTGTCCACGTGGTACTGGAGGAGACCGCCGGTGGTATAGTCGGTCCTTGAGCGGAACGGCATCCTGAAGGATTCGCCGATCATACGGCTGACATCCCAGGCGCCAGTCCACTGGGTGTTGAACTCGAAGTCCTTCCAGATGAAGCCGGCGTTGATACCGAGCAGGTACTGAGGATCATCGGTCATACCGAGGTCGCGGGTCATATCATCGGAGTTGATGACTCCGTTGCCGTCGAGGTCGACGAACACTGCGTCACCGTCCTTGAGATCAACGAGCTGCTCCGGGAACGGCTGTCCGAATGTATCCTCATAGAGACGAGGCGTATCGGCGTCGTAGTAGCGGAAGAACTTGTACATAGAGCGGGAGCCGATGCGGTGGCCCCTCTCATACTGGTACTCGTTGGTATACGGGGTCTCCTTCTTCTCCACGATCACGTTCTGGTTGTGGGAGAGGTTGACGTTGACCCAGTAGTTGAAGTCCTTGTTGATGCGGTCCTTCCACTTGAGGGAGAGTTCCCATCCCCAGCTGTCCACGATACCGAGGTTAGCGTAAGGCACTGAGAATCCGATGATTCCAGGAGCGGAGAGGTCGCGCAGAAGGATGTCCGTACGGTGCTCCGTGTAGTAGTCGAAGGAGCCCTGGAGACGCTCGTTGAGGAAGTATGCATCCACACCATAGTTCTGCTTGAATGCCTTTTCCCAGGAGACGTTAGGGTTGTTGCGGGAGTTCTCATATGATCCGTAGAATGCGGTGGAGTTGTCCACACCGAAGTTGTAGGCATAACCGCTGCGGGTCGCATATGAACTGCTGTTGACGGTGTAAGGGTCATCGGTGTACATGAAGCGTGATCCGCCGATCTTGTCGTTGCCGACCAGACCCCAGGAAGCACGGAGCTTGAAGAACGAAACGACGCCCTTTGCGAACTCGAAGAACGGCTCATCGCTGACTACCCATCCGAGGGAACCTGCCGGGAACACACCGAAGCGGCGTGAAGGGTGGAAGTTCTCGGATCCGTTGTAGCCGACGTTGAACTCTGCGAGATATCTCTGCTTGTAGTCGTAAGTCACACGGCCCACGAGACCTACATATCCGCGAGGGATATCGGAGTATGTGCCAGGGTAGTACTCCTTGCTCTGGTTGTAGAGGAGGAGGCCGCCCACATTGTGGTCACCGAACGAACGGTTGTAGTTGAGGGAGGACTCGAAGTACCAGTTCCTGGCCTTGCCAAGGCCCTCGGAGTAGGTGACAGGAGAGTTCTCTCCGGACTTGCGGTACTTCATCGAGCCGTCTTCCTGGATCACAGGATAATAGGTGGCGATGCCGGCAGTACCGGTCTGGCTGGAGGTGAACTGGCTGTTGTAGGAGCCCTTTACCTTGAACGAAAGTCCCTTGGTGATGAACTTGAGATCCTGGTTGAGGCTGAGGTCCATCTGGAGCTTGTTGATGTTGGTGGAGATGAATCCGCCGATGGTGTAGTACTCGAGACCGCTGGTGCCGGTGAACGGCAGGGTGAGGCCGTCGGAGTAGTCAGTGGTGGTGGCCACATACTTGCCGTCGATCAGACCCGGGCTGGAGAACGGAGTGGAGTAGTAGATGTTGCGGAGCATACCGGTGGAACCCTGACCCGTGCGCGGCTTGTCGGCCGTGTTGACGTTGCCGGACACGTCGAAGGAGATCTTCGTGGTGCTGGTCACGTTGATGTCGAGGTTGGAGCGGTAGTTGAGCCTCTGGTACTGGTAGCCGAAGCTGTACGGTGCATCAAACTCCTCGAAGAGACCGCCCTGGTTCATGAAGCCGGCGGAAACGAAGTACTTCACTCTCTTGGTACCGCCGGAGATGTTGATGGAGTGCTGGGACTGGGTGGTCACCTTCTTCATCATATAGTCGGTCCACTGCACGCTCGGGAAGCGGATAGGGTCGGACTGATCCTTGAACTTCTGGATGACCTCGGCCGAGAACATCTCAGGGTTGCCGTCGTTGGCGCGCATCTGGTTGTAGAAGGTCGCGTAGTCGTAGGAGTTGGCCTGACGCACGAGATCGGTCGGGGTGAGGAGAGAGAAGGAGGTGTTGACGGTGATCTTGGCCTTGCCCTCGGAGCCGCGCTTGGTGGTCACGAGGATGACACCGTTGGCACCGCGCACACCGAACACTGCGGTGGCTGAGGCGTCCTTGAGGACCGTGATGCTCTCGATGTCCTCAGGGTTGAGGTCTGACATCGAACGCTCTACACCGTCCACCTGGATGAGAGGTGAGGAGTCCGTCCAGGTACCCTGGCCGCGGACGAATACCGTGGCGGCATCCGAACCAGGCTCACCGGAATACTGGATGGTAGTTACACCTGAGAGCTGACCGGCGAGGACGTTGTTGACGTTGCTGACCGGAGTGCGGAGGAGGTCGTCGCTCTTGACGCTGGAGAGGGCTCCAGTCACGGAAACCTTCTTCTGCATACCGTAGGCGACAATTTCGACACCTTCCAGCGCCTGACTGTCTTCCTCGAGGACAACGTCATAAGTCTTACTCTTTCCTACCTTGAAGCTGGCATCAGCATAGCCTATGCAGGTCACGCTGACTTCTGAGCCGGCAGGCACAGAAAGGGTGAACTTACCATCAACGTCGGTAACGGTACCGATGGTTGAATCCTTCAGGAATACGCCGGCACCAATGACGGGTTCGCCACTGGTATCCCGGACTGTTCCCGAGATTTTCTGCTGTGCGAACACAGTCACTGCCCCCATTAGGAGCGAGAGAGCTGTCAACGCAAGCTTTCTAAGATGGATTTTCATCACTAATGATTTTGGTTAATATTAAATGGTTACTATGGTCGCTATGTGGTTCCGGATTTTTTACTATCCATTTCACAAATATATCAAAATTTTCAATAAT
>CAVEAQ010000013.1:0-25205 GCA_963613775.1 bacterium
GAACGAACGAAATGACACTCAGACACTTCGGCATAGCGTTACTCGCAGCGGCAGCTCTGCTTCCGCTCGCCGGATCGTGTGCCAAGATAGAAAAGGCCGAAGCGGACAGCCTGGTCGCCCTCGGCTACAATGTAGCCAGAGAGAAGCCTCGCACCAAAGCGTCAGACTACCCAACCACGGTCCCGTTCAAGTCCTACGCCTGGTACCTCCCGGCAGATAAGACCTGGGCCGCGGACAAGGCCGATGCCGTGCCATATTTCGCAGACGTGACCGTCGAGTACCAGACCGACAAATGGCGCGGCGCCGACAAGAGTTACTATTGGCCGAGACTGGGCAGCCTTAGCTTCTGGTCATATTCCCCGGCAAGCATCCCTGGCGCCAGCAGCACGAGCGGGGTCAGCGTCACCAAAGACGGCGTCACCCTCACCGACTGGACCGTGGACGCCAGCACCCACCAGGACATCGATTTTATGGTCGCCGACTTCAAGTCCGACCTCAAGGCCAATACACTCACCTACGGCTGGCAGGGCGTCCCAACTCTCTTCCGCCACAAGCTCGCCAAGGTCACAGTCCAAGCCAGCGTCGGCGCAGCAGACCCTAACGACAAGACGAAGCCACTAGAAAAAGTAATAATCTACAAAGTCAGCTTCAAGCAAGTCTATACCAAGGGCTCCTACACCCCTGAGCAGGCCGCAACAGCGACCTCAGAAGCAAAACCGGAATCGTGGGGCAGCCGCAGCGAGCTGCGAGAAATTGTGATTTTTGATAAACCTGATGGCTATATGTTCACCGACCTCAAGGCTCAGAACATCACCCTCGACGGCAAAGGCCTTCTCGTCATCCCGCAGGTGCTCAACGCAGATACAGCTCGAGGCAGCAACGGCGTCAGTCTCTACATCGAATACAGCATCAACGATACACGAGGCACTGCCGATAGACTTCTACCAGAGATCAAATCCCAGCTCTGGGACATCGGCAAGCACTACACGTACAGCATCGTGATCGGAGAGGAGAATGAGCCGATCGAGTTCGACGCCAAAGTGGGCGACTGGACAGCTGGGGGATCACAAAATGTCACAATAGGCACGATATGATGAAGACATTTGCAAAATACATATTGCCTCTGGCGCTTCTCACTGCTGCCCTCTCATCCTGCAGGAAAGACAGCCCTGCGGAACTTGGGGAGAGCATCTCTTTCCGTGCCGATGCCCCGGCAGCAGAAAGCGTCTCAGCGCTGGAGACCAAGGCAGTAAAGGCAGACAATGTAAACATCAGGGAGAAAGCTTTCGGAGTCTATGGCGGCTATTCGGCGGCCAAGGGTGCCGCCTCCACGACCAATGTCTTCGACAACTCCTCCGCCCTCAAGGTAAGCTACAACAGCTCCACCTCATACTGGGAATATACACGCACGGGCGACAAGCCGAAATACTACTGGAAGCGCAACCAGTACTACCGCTTCCGTGCCTACCACCCCTATGATGCTGATGTAGCATACGGCGAAGTTGACAAGATTACCATCCGCTACCGCATCATAGATCACGACTACGACCTGCTCGTTGCCTTCGCCACCCGACATCCCGCCACTGACAGCGAGGGTACGGGCCGCGTCCAGATGAACTTCCAGCACGCACTCTCCGCGCTCCGCTTCCGCATAGCGTTCAACAAAGATGTAGAAGCCGGCACCACCGACACTGTCACCGAGTTCCACCTCACCGGCATACATGCTGCGGGTACACTTAGCTATACCCACGAGGCAGACGGATACCTCAGCCCTATAATCGATTGGGCAACAAGCGAATACTCTTTCGACTCCACCACCGAGTTCTACAAGGGTACCACTGAGAGGGATATAAAGGTATATGACGACACAGAAGCGACTCTCACTGACATCTACGGCAGCTCCGATGCCGACAATGTTGTCTTCGCCATCCCTCAGACCTGCTCCGACCCTCGCTACGGCGACACCTATGTCCACTTCAAGACAAAAGGCGGTGGCGATGCCATCGATCATAGCGCGAAGCTGCCTGAGCTGAAATGGGAGCCGGGTAAGATATATACCTACAATCTTCTGATCGCCCCTTCAGGCGTAGAGATCACCGTGACCATCAAAGACTGGAACGAAGTCCAGTCCACCGTCGACATAAAGATCTGATTATGAAAAGGCTGTTTAGACATATACTCTTCCTCTCTCTCCTTCTCGCACCGGCAGTCTCCTGCGAGAAGTTGGCACTGCGGCAAGAGGAAGGCGGAGAGGGCTCGGAGACCGTAGTGATCAACATAGGCTCCGCACCGGCGACCAAAGGCGACACCGCCACCAAGAGCGCCAAGGATGGCGACGCGATGGTCAACCTTCGCGTCTGGATGGTGAAAAGCGGAAGCAATACGGTAAGCTATTATGCCTCCGGCACCCCTGATGCCCAGACAGAGACTGTCAAATTTGACAAAGACGAAGTTCACGACAGCGCGACCGTTACCTTCAGCAATGTCGCCCGTGGCGTATATACAGTCTACTTCCTGGCCAACAGCACCGCATTGGACACATACAAGGCTGGCAGCACCATCGACGATACCTTCACCAAGGCTGCCCTCACCCTCCCGGGCGGCGCGACTACTCCGTCATACACTGCCGCCGAAGGTATGCCGCTCTCGCTCAAGACGACCTACAGCGTCGGCCCTGGCGTCAACCATCTCAGCGCCCAACTCATCCGCGTCTGCGGCCAGATCAATGTCACAATAAAGAACCGCACCACCGACAAGGCTCTCTACATCACCTCTATCGGTCTGGGTGGCGGCTCTACGACCAACGACCGCAATCCAGACAAAGGATATATCTTCGGTCAGGACGACCACTCTGCCCCGTCAGGCACCACATTCGGAGCATTCCCAGGCAGCACCGAACTCAAGAGGATTGACCCCGACAAGGCAGAAACTATGTTGAGTTTCTATCTCTTCGAGAGCTGCAATGCTCCGGACTCAATCAAGTTCCATATCAGCGGAGGTATATACGATATATCTGCGACATCGGCAGAAAAGCAGGGATACCAAGCGACCGGCAAGACTGACAACACCGACATAGACACAGGCAAATATTATTTCCTGGCCTCAGCCTCATCACCAAGACAGTTCCTGAAGGCAGATAGCAACGGGGACTTGACACTTGAAGATACCAGCTCTGACGCCGAACTCTTCGTCCAGGATGATATAAAGAACTATCTCTGGCAGTTCGGCACAGTAGATAGTCCTAGCGTAAAGAATATCGGGACTGGAAAATATTTGAACGTAGATTATTCTTCAGCGAGTTTAAATAGCACGCTGCAAAATCTATCGACCAGCATCTCAACAGGTAGGCAGTTCTACTACTACTATTACAACTACAACTACTTATACAATAATTCCGGGAAAATTGGAGTGACAAACTCTAATAGAGAGAAAACTGATGCCAACACCGGCTGGTACCTCCGCGAAGCCAGTGAGTACACCTACCAGGGTGTCGACCAGACCCCGGAACAGAGTTTCAGCAAGAAGAGGGGCCTCACCTACACCGACTCCTACGGACAAATCCAGCCGCTAAAGTCCATCTGCCGCAACGACAAGGTCGAAGTGATAGTCAACATATTCTACAACCCTGTCAGCAGCACCTTCGACTTCGAGGTCGAATCCTGGAAGGCTGTAAACAACGAGACCACCTTCGACTGACCCAATCCCACAAGAATATGAAAAGGACATTACTCCATATCAGCATAACACTCATCGCCGCCCTCTGCTCGCTCTCCTGCGTGCGGGAGGCGCTTCCGGGTGGTGACCGGGAGGGTGTCGAGGTCCTCGCGACCCTGGACTTCGCCCCGCAGGACAATCTTGAGATCAGCACCAAGGCCACCCTCAGCGGGATTGCCGAGTACCGAGTGCTCAACCTCTTCGTCTTCCTCTTCGACAAGGACGGCAATAAGCTCTATAGCCAGTACTTCGACAGCAGTAACAAGCAGTCTGTCACTTCCACCTCCGCCCTCAGCGGAGAAGGCTGGTGGGTGACCAACTCCAACGCCTCCTCAGTGGGCGGTGTCCGCATCAAGGCCAGCTCCGGCAGCGGCTACAAGATCTACGCGATGGCGAACCTCGACGCAGATATGGTGCGCGTGTCCTCCGACCTCCTGAGCCACAACATCAACAATGAAGCCGACCTCAAGGCATTCTCGGTCTATCTCAACCAGGAGATCGTCTCCCGCAACGGCTACTTCCCGATGACCGGGGTGCTCTCCGGCCTCACAATTTCAAGCACTGGAGCCATCACCAAAGATGACGGCAGCGCAGCCGGCACCCTTATGCTCAGCCGCCTTGATGCCAAGATCAAGTTCGTCTTCAAGACCGGCTCCCGCATTGACGCCAAAGGGCAGAAGATCAAGTCCTTCACCGCGAAGCAGTGGAAAGTCGTCAACGCCCCTGCCACAGCCTATCTTGTGAAGCAGGACAGCGACTCCGGCAACGTAGATCCTGCCACCACCACCGACAAGTACGTAGACTACGCCCCGAAGTTCTTCGACACCGGCTGGACCAATTTCGAGGAATTCCCTGACGACAACACATCCAGCTTCAGTTTCTATATGCTGGAGAATAGGCAGACTCCGAAGAACGCAGCTGGTATCACCTCCTACCAGGACCGCAGCCGTCAGGTAAAGCAGAGCGAAGGCTACCACCCCGGGGAGAACGAGACTGTGACGGTGAGCTATGTCAACTCCCGCGGGAAGGACGTTACGCGCGATATGCGCGTATTCCAGAACGCCAACGACTTCTCCACCTATGTGCTCGTCACCGGCAGAGTGGAGATGGATCTTGATGAAGACGAATCCGCCGGACAGGTGCTGGGCGGTGACGTGCAGTACCTGATTCACCTGGGCGACTGGTCCTTCACCGAAGGTGACTCCTGGGACAAGGACACCTACGGCTCATTCAAAAACTTCAACACCGAGCGCAACACCTTCTACACCTACACGGTGACCGTAAACTCGGTCGACAATATCCGCGTGGAGGTGGAGACTTCCACCACTGAGAACCAGCCTGGTGCCACCGGGCAGGTCACCATCGCAAAGGAGGAGATTGCCATCTGCGACGCGCACTACTACTCCAAGACGATGACCTTCCACGCCTCCAATTTATTCGAGGGCTACAATGGCGTTGCCGACGACCTCACCTGGAGGGTCAAGACCCCGTTCAGCGAAGGAGAGCCGGAAAGCGCTGAGAATCCGGGAGCGCTCGACTACAAATGGGTTCATTTCCGTCTCAACAAGAGGGACTCCGACGGCACCTACTCTGAGAAGCGGCGCAAGTTCGTGGACCCTTCCCGCAAGTTCGAAACTTCTACTACGGAACGCTCGGCTTCGGATAACAAGGAGGGCGACGGTACAGACGGCCTTGCCGGCTACCACAACGACGGCCTAATGGACATCATTGACCTCGTGAAGTACATCAAGAAGCAGGTATCTATCCTCGAGGAGTGGAGAAAGAACCCCGGGATGACCTATGAGGGTGACTTCGACAATGTCAGTGACCCTAAAGACATCTCCAATGCCAAGATCTGCGTCACAGCCTTCGTGGACGAGTACTACTACGATGAGAACCCTGTCACGGGAGTCTCCTCCCCTACCCTCTGGAAGAGTTTCGTCAACCAGCCGGACCGCTCGCTGCACATCCTCTGCAACTCCAACGCCAGCAAGGACCTCGAGTCCCGCACCACCGGCTCCGTCATCACCATCCAGCAGCACGCCATCCAGACCATCTACAACACCGACGAGTCCGACACCTCCCTCCAGTCCGCCTGGGGCGTTGAGTATGTCGACGAGTTTACGGATAAGGTGACTACCTATAATGCAAATTCAAGTACATACACCGGGTCGAAAAGCAATACCTCTCAGAGTAATGGACTTTATAATTCTGTCCAGGAATGGGGACTTAGCGACACTACAAACTGGTCAAAATATATGGATTTCGAGACGGCGAACGATTTGCCCCAGATGCAGAGCGGCTATGCTGCCCTTCGCTACATCTGTCTTTCCCGCAACCGCGACAACAACGGAGACGGAGTGATTGCCCCTGACGAGCTGCGCTGGTACACCGCCTCCATCCGACAGCTGATAGGCCTCTACGTGGGAAACGGTGTGATCGACCACCACTCCCGCCTCTACTATCGCTCCGCTAATGACCAAACTAAAGATGATCCTAATGTTTGGAGACAGCATGTAATATCCAGTACGAGATATAATAACGTCGGGGAGCCTATAGTTGTCTGGGGAGAGGAAGGAATTTCTACTGGAAATATATCCGGATCCAAAGAGTGGGGAGGCGGACTCAATAAGTTCAGCGTCCGTTGCGTAAGGAATCTCGGCTTGAGCAACCCTACGTCCATTAATTTAAGTGAGAGCGACTATGTGCCGGATGATTATGTGGAGGTAGAGACGGAAGGCTCCGGCAATGATGCCGTTTACACTTTCAAGTGCACCCACATCAATGATGCCGCGCTCCGCTACTATACCTCCCGCGAGCTTGACTACCACTCCAACACATCCGATATCAACCGCCTCTACAAGCGCTTCGAAGTCTGCAGTGTAAATCAGGGGAAAAAAGCGAGCAAAGGGGAAACCTACTCCGGCTCATTCGAAGGCATTAACAAGGACTTGTCGGACAACATAAATAAAGGACAGGCTAATCCATATTGTCCAACGGGATATCGACTTCCGAACCAGATAGAAATGGCGATGATGGCGTTTTATACACCTTCACTAGGGGTAACGCTTTCACGCACTTATTGGGCATTAGGTTCTGCACGTGAAGACGGAGTCGAAGCTAAAGAGAAAAAATATGGTTACACTTACGATAACAATATCAATCTAGGAGAAGCTAACAAGTCACATGACTTTGTCCCCCGCTGCGTCCGCGACATCCGCACCGACTAATCTCCCCCCGCCGCTCCCGCCCGGCAGGACCGACGCTTCGACTCTTTCAGCAGCCGATGGATAACTCCTGAATTCCCGTCCATCCTGGAGGTCTTATTATGGACGAGACACGCAAAAAGACGCTGCCGTCCATCCAGAGGCCGTTTAGATGGACGTGAGCGGAGCCGCAGACGCTTCGACCCCTCTCAGCAACCGCGCCAGCGCTCTGATGAGCACTTTTAGGCCTACCGAGCAACGGCAGCAATTTGCCGGACCCGCCCGGCAGCCTAAAACACCGGCCCTTATATCCGGTCCAGAGCCTGCCTGATATCGGCGATGATGTCACGCACATCCTCGATGCCGACTGAGAGGCGGATGAGGTCCGGAGCGATGCCGGCCTCGCGCAGCTGCTCGTCGGAGAGCTGACGGTGGGTGTGGCTCGCAGGGTGAAGCACACAGGTGCGCGCATCGGCCACGTGGGTCGCGATGATGATCATCTCGAGCGAATCCATAAACTTGATCGCGGTCTCGCGGTCGCCCTTGAGTCCGAAGGCCATCACGCCGCAGGAGCCGCCAGGCAGGTATTTCTGCGCCAGGCTGTGGTACTCGTCTCCCTCCAGCCCGCTATAGTGCACCCAGGCCACGCGCGGATCATCCCGAAGGAACTCGGCCACCTTCTGTGCATTGCTGCAGTGCCTCTCCATACGCAGCGCGAGGGTTTGCAGGCCGACATTGAGCAGGAATGCGTTCATCGGCGCAGGGATGGATCCGAGGTCGCGCATCAGCTGCGCCACGAGCTTGGTCATATAGCCCATCTTGCCGAACGCCTCCACATAGACAAGGCCGTGATAGCTCGCGTCAGGGGTGCAGAGCCCCGGGAACTTGTCGGCGTGCGCCATCCAGTCGAAGTTGCCGCTGTCCACCACTGCTCCACCGACCTGGCTCGCCACACCGTCCATATACTTGGTGGTGCTGTGCGTCACGATATCCGCCCCCCACTCGAACGGGCGGCAGTTGATCGGGGTCGCGAAGGTATTGTCCACGATAAGCGGCACGCCATTGCGATGTGCCACGCGGGCAAATTTCTCAATATCCAGCACCGCACAGCCGGGGTTGCTGATGGTCTCTCCGAAGACGAGCTTGGTGTTCGGGCGGAACGCCGCCTGCAGCTCCTCTTCGCTCGCGCCCGGATTGACGAAGGTACATTCTATGCCCAACTTCTTGAGAGTCACGCCGAAGAGGTTGTAGGTACCGCCGTAGATCTCGTTGGATGCGATGATGTGGTCGCCGGCGCCGCAGATGTTGAAGACGGCGTAGAAGTTGGCCGCCTGTCCGCTGCTCGTCAGCATCGCCCCGACTCCCCCTTCGAGCTGCGCGATCTTCTTCGCCACAGCGTCGTTGGTCGGATTCTGCAGGCGGGTGTAGAAATAGCCCTCCTTCTTGAGGTCGAAGAGCATCGCCATCTCCTCGGAGTTGTCATACTTGAACGTTGTGCTCTGGACGATCGGCACTTCTACCGGCTCGCCGTTCTTGGGTTCGTAACCACCTTTGACACAGATTGATGCAAGATGCAGACTGTTGTTCATATCAGAATATCAGATTTGACAGGAATATCACCAGCACCGTGACGGGTGCCAGGTAGCGGATGGAGAAGTAGAGCGCCGGGAACCAGCGGGAGTTGACGGTGCCGCCGTTGGTGAGCTCGTCGTGCACATCCTCGCGCTTCATCTTCCAGCCCACGAAGAGCACGATGAGCAGTGCGCCGATGGTGAGCAGGAAGTTGGAGGAGAACGCATCGATCTCGCCGAACGCGTTGATGGAGAACACGCTGACGAGTCCCAGCAGCCAGATGACGGCAAACGCCACCGCGCAGGCAGGGCCCCGCTTGAGACCGGTCTCCTCGGTGAGGAACGCGACCCCCACCTCGATCAGCGACACCGTGGAGGTCATCGCCGCCACTATCATCACGAAGAAGAATATCGCCGCCACGACGGAGCTCAGCGCCACGGAAGTCTCACCCATACTGATGAATACGTTCGGCAGCGTCTGGAACACGAGCCCCGGGCCGGAGCTAGGCTCGACACCGGAAGCGAAGACCGCCGGCATTATCGCGAAGCCCGCCAGGATCGCGAACATCAGGTCGGCGATCGCAGTGCCGGCGCCGGCCTTGAGCAGGTTCTCGCTGCGCTTGACATAGGACGAATATGTCAGGACGATCCCCATCCCGAGAGAGAGGGAATAGAAGCTCTGCCCCAGTGCGAAGGTGAACGTCTTGGCGCTGAGCTTCGAGAAATCCGGCTTCAGCAGGTATTCCACTCCCCGTCCGGAGCCCGGCATATTCAGAGAATATATCATTATCAATACTATCAGCACGAAGAGCGCCGGGATGGAGAACTTGCTGAATTTCTCGATGCCGCCCTTGACCCCGAACGCCACGATGGCAGCCGAAATCCCGAGGAATATCGTATTGTACAGCAATACGTTCCACCCGGACGGGGCGAATTCGCCGAAGCGGAGCCCGAAGGACTTGACGAAGTACTCGCAGGCCCAGCCGCCCACGACGCTGTAGTAGGAGACGATGATGGTCGGGGTGAGGACGGAAATCCATCCAAGGACCTTCCAGCCTGTGCCCGGAGCGAGGGTTTTCATCGCCCCGATGGCGTTGGAGCGGCTCCGGCGGCCGACCACCGACTCCGCGAGGAATATCGGCAGCGACAGCAGGAAGGAGCAGAGAATATAGACGAGCACGAATGCCGCACCGCCGTATTCTCCCACCATATACGGGAATCTCCAGATGTTACCGAGACCTATCGCCGAGCCGGCGAATGCCATAATGACGGCAGCCCTGCTGCCAAAATTCTCTCTTGTCTCCATAAGGCGCACTACTTACTTTCGGTAAAGGTAGTAATAATTCGCATTTCCCGGCACATAATCGGAGAATTTTCGCATCGCCCCCACCCAGAGGAGATTCGGAAGATTTTGCCGGGAGAGGATTTGGAATTGGTCGGGGAGAATGTTAAATTTGTGGACTGCTCGACAACAAAGCTAATACACAATTATATGGACACATCTTCCAAAACTTTTAGACAGGGGTATCAAACCCCTGAGTGTGAGGTAGTTAACCTCATTTGCGGAGGCGCGGTCATTATGACCAGCGGCGCCGAGACCGGTAAGTCTACCATCGATGACTGGGGCATTGATGAAATTCCTCTTCCTTTCTAATCCTGCCAGCCTTATGAAGAAGATCTATGCTTCCCTGGGAATAGTGCTGGCAGCTACACTGTCCCTCACCAACTGCACCAAGCAGCTTGAGTCTCCGGTCGAGATCGAGTCCGATGGCATTCCGTTCGAGGTTTCAGCCCTCCTCACCAAGACCACCAATGACGGAATGAGCACCAAGTGGGCTTCATCCGATGCGATCAACCTCTTCCACGCCGAGGCCGGCACCGAGACTTATGTCTCTGACGGCGAGTTTACCGTCGATAAGGCTCTCACCGGTACCTTCTCCGGCACGCTCGCTTCCGCTCTGGATAAGAACAAGGCGTATGATTGGTATGCGATTTATCCTTACAATAGGAATATTGTTACGCCAGCAGCTACTGACAAAGGATATGTGACAGTAGGCGGAACAACTCAGACTCAGAAAGGCAATGACGTCACCTCTCACCTAAGCGGCTCAGCCTGCCCTCTCTATGGCGTAGCCACGAGAGTCAGCGCAAGCGACAGCCCGAGCTTCGCAATGAAGCATCTAACATCCGTAGTTTGCGTTGAGGTTACCAATAAACTTGAGTCCAGCCTGACCGTAAGCAGCATTGCTTTCACTTCTTCCGAGGATATAGTAGGAACATATTATGTCAACTTCACCGGTTCCGCACCGGTATATACAAGAAGTGGGGACACCTATGTCAGCAAAACAGCCAACCTTACAGTAACCGGAGGCAAGGCCCTCGCCAAAGACGAGTCCGCCAAATTCTACATTGCCATCAAGCCTCACACCGCCGCTTCCGGCTCCACCCTCAAGCTCTCTGTCAACGGAGTAGAGAAGACCGTCACCCTATCTAATGATGCGGCATTTGAGGCCGGCAAGATCAAGAATTTGACATTCAGCTACGATTCTGCTCCGGCAGGTCTCTCTTTGCCATTTGAGGAGACATTTGAGGTTGTTAAGGAAATTAATACTTCTGATGAAATCAATACAGCGTCTAATTTATTTACATCTAATTTTGCATCTAAATTCATTTCATTCTCCAGCGTCTATGGATCTGGGACAGATGGAGAAGTCAAGCTGGGAGCAAGTTCTAAAGCCGGAATCATAGTAACCAAGGCTTTAGATCTTTCTGCTGCATCTGTAGTGACCGTAAGGGCCAAGGCATATGGTTCAGATAAGACTATTATCACGGTCTCAATTAATGGACAAAAGAAAGACTCCTCTACACTTACAAGTGAATATGTCGATTATTCTTTTGAACTTGCAGCTGCAACATCTAGTGAGAGTGTGACTATCACCAGTAAGAACAAGTCCAAAAATAGATTCTATGTTGATAGCATAACGATAAAGAAGAAATAATCTTCCGGGCCTAATCCCCGATAGAGAACACACAATCCCGAGCCCGACGCCTCCCGCGCCGGGCTCAATGATATTTGCGCAGCAAAGTCGCGCAGCGACTTGAGCGCCGCGGGGTTTGGGGTTTACCCCTATAAAAAGTCAGCGGAGCTGCGCTGCCGCCGCCTAGAACTGGAAATATATGAAGGCCTGGAGGTCGGCGGTGATGAACTGATAGACGACAAAGACGACTGCGACGACCACAAGAGCCATCACCGGCAGGGGCAGGAGGGCGAAGTTGAGCCGGTACCAGCGCTTCCAGCGGGTCGGGAGCCAGTGGATGACCATCCCGGCTAGCACGAGCGCGAATACCCGCCAGTATTCGCCGCAGATCTGCGGGATCAGCTCCCACTTCCACGCCGAGCCGATCTGATGCACCATATCCCGGGCCGTGCGCCACGCCACCTCGTTGGCCGAAGCCGGGTCGAGGTTGCTGCCGCTGCGGAAGAATAGCCGGGTGAAGGTGATGAAGACGAATGTCTGCGCCACACCCCAGATGTACCCGAGCCTGAGGCACCCCTGCCCGCCGCAGAGATGGTAGACATAGCGCACCGCGGTGCCCGTCCAGAGCGCCGCAGCCCAGACGAAGAGCAGAGTCCATACAGGCGCCGGAGCGAGGAAGCAGAACCCCCCGAGTCCGAGAGTCAGGACGCTTATGCAGAGCATCCTCAGCCACCACGGCATATCCTTCCAGAACTGGTAGGCAATGAGCCCTACTCCGTTGAGCCCGCCCCAGATGATGAAGTTCCACGACGCCCCGTGCCACATACCGCCCAGCAGCATAGTGATGAAGCGGTTGATGTTGGCGAGGATCTTCTTGCGCCGCGCCGGCCGCAGCCACGCCACCAGCCCCAGCACCCCGGCGATGCAGAGAAACACCAGCGAGACGTACCACTGCCCGGAGAGGATCACGGCGATCACCGCGAAAAGGATTATCCAGAAATACGTCCCGAAGGTGGCGTTGCGGTTGCCGCCGAGCGGGATGTAGAGGTAGGACTTGAGCCAGCGGCTGAGCGACATATGCCACCTGCGCCAGAAGTCCTGCGGGTTGGAGGCCTTGTAGGGGGAGTTGAAGTTCTGGGGGAGGTAGAATCCCATCAGCATCGCCACGCCTATCGCGATGTCGGTGTAGCCGGAGAAGTCGGCATAGACCTGGAGCGAGTAGCCGAAGAGCGCCGCGAGGTTCTCGAATCCAGTGAAAAGCAGCGGGTTCTCGAAGACGCGGTCGATGAAGTTGACTGCTATGTAGTCGCTGAGTATTATCTTCTTGGCAAGGCCGTTGAGTATCCAGAACACCGCCACTCCGAACTGCCTGCGCCCGAGGAAGAAGGGTTTGTAGAGCTGCGGGATGAACTCGCTCGCCCTCACGATCGGGCCCGCCACAAGCTGCGGGAAGAAGCTGACGTAGAAGCCGAAGTCGAGGATGTTCCCCACCGGCTTCACGTCGCCCCTGTAGACATCGACCGTGTAGCTGATCACCTGGAAGATGAAGAACGAGATGCCCACCGGCAGCACTATGCTGTCCACCCGGAAGAGCTCCCGGCCCGCAAGCGCGTTGCCCAGAGTCCCGAATATGTCAGTCACTCTCAGCTCGATGCCAGTCAGAGTGTGCAGGAAGTCGGCGAAGAAGTAGCTGTACTTGAAGTAGCAGAGCAGCAGCAGGTCGATGCAGACGCTCAGCGCGAGCCAGGCCCGCTTGCGCCCCGGGGATGAAGCGGAAGCGATGCGCCGCGCTATCAGGAAGTCCGAGCAGGTGACGAATATCAGGATCAGCACCGAGAGCCCGCTGGTCTTGAAGTAGAAGAGCAGACTGACGAAGAAGAGGAAGGAGTTGCGCAGCAGCCGTCTGTTGCCGATCAGTGCGAAGACGGCGTAGACGATGGCGAAGAACGCCCAGAAGTAGAACTGGGTGAAGAGCAGCGGGGAGTTCGGGTCGAAGGAGAACAGCCTGCGCAGAAATACCTCTATGAGAGACAGATCCATCAGCGGGCGGCGGAATTTTTGTCTCTCATCAGTGCCTCGAAGAAGAGGTCGCCGAGCAGCGTGTACCCCTCGTCGGTGAAGTGCAGACGGTCCGGCTTGGCCAGACCTGCGGCAAGCCATTTCTCGACCGAATGTGCCTCACCCATCACGCCGTAGAGGTCCCAGACTGCTGCCCCGTACTCGGCGGCGAGCTCCATCATCGCCTGCCTCACCGCGGCTGCGTTCATATTGTAGGTCATCCCGCGGCTGATGTAGCGGTAGCTGTCGTTGTTGGTGATGAATATCAGCGCGCAGTCCGGCGACACCTTGTGTATCAGTGAGATGAGGCGGCGGTAGTTGTTCTTGAACTTCACCGGGCTGAACTCTGACGCCTTGCAGGCCGAGTCGTTGATCCCCAGAGCGAGGATCGCGAGGTCGGGCCTTACCATCTCCAGGTCGCGCTCCAGGTCCTCGCACTGGTCCATCCAGGATGTGACCTTGGCCCCGTTGACTCCGGAAGCGAAGTAGTTGACCCCCGGCCGCCCGCACATCGGGTAGAATCCGTTGAGAGTGAAGCTCTCCCCCTTCGGGATGTCGAGGATGAGGGTCACGCTGTCGGCCTTCTGCGGGAGGTCGAAGAGGTAGGCGGAGTACTCGTCCACTCTGCACTCCAGGGTGTCCGCGCCGCTCACAAGCCGCGGCACGACCCGCTCCGAAGAGGCGTAGCCCAGCACGCGGAGCTTCCCGAACGACCAGAGGGAGTCGGAGTCGGGGCTGACGTTGAAGCTCACCGAAGCGCTTGGATCAGAAGTCCTTGCGCCGAAGCCGGTGATCCCGTAGCGGGGCTTTGCGAGCCTGGAGTTGCGGGTCAGCATCGGCGCCTCCCACTCCCCCGTCGAGGAGATGTTGTAGCTCTTGTCGGAGTTGGTCTTGCAGAGCCTTCGCGGGAAGAGGAAACCGCGGTCGCCGCGCAGGGCGACGGAGTCGATGTCGCGCATTATCCGGTTGGGGAAGAACGCCGCCTGCACGTGCGAACCTCCAACGTGCCAGATGTTCACATTGCCCTGTCCAGTCGCGCAGAGGCTGTCCAGCCTCGCATAGAAGCGGTCCTGAGCCTCGCGGGAGGCGGGAAACACGAGCTGCGAGCGATCGGCGTGCACGCAGTCCGGCAGCACCCTCGCGGGCAGGGAGAGCGCGGCGGCGAGCAGCAGCGCGGCGCTAAAGATTATTCTTTTTCCTCCAGAGATACCAGTCATAATAGAGCAGGAAACTGTCGTTGAACATTTCACCCACGCGCGCTGAACCCCTCGGCGTGAAGTGTACGTAGTCGGAGCCGGCGAGCGGCGGGTTGGCGCCGACCCAGTCGACCATCGAGCCGCTGCCGCCCATCGCGCCGTAGATGTCCCAGTATGCGGCACCGGCATCATTGGCGGCCGCGCGCAGGGAGTCCACGAGTGAGGGGAGGTGGGCATAGGTCTGCCTCTTCCCCTTGACGGTGGTGGACATATCGGACGGGCCGATGAATATGAATGTGGCGTCAGGAGCGAGCCCCCGCAGATGCGCGATCTGACGGCGCACCGAGGCGGCATAGTTGGAGATGGCCTTGTCCTTGCTGAGATACGGCACCGTGTTGCCTCCGTACTGAAGCAGGATAAGCCGCACATTCTCAGTCTCATAGAAGCTGCGCAGCTGGCTGGAGGACATCGAGGTGAACACCAGGCCGGAGCAGCCCCTCATAGCCACATTGTCCATCCGCACGCCCGCAGACTCGTCGAGCAGCACGCCGTAGACGTCGCCGCTCCCGGAGAGGGTGATGCTGGCGCGCGAACTGCTGTCCGGAAGTTCGAACACGGCTCTGGCAAGAGCTGCCGAGGCGCTGAGTCTCTGCGACTGCCCGTTGCAGCGGACGATGAGGCTGTCGTCTGTGTTGCCGGCCAGCACGGTGAGCCGGTTGAAGAAGAGCTGCCCCTTGCCGCGGCTGCGGACAGGGTAGAATGTAAATCGCGCCGTAGTGTCGAGGCGCACGAAGTCACCATACGGGCCGAATTTGCGCAGGCCTTCGGGCTTCTCGGCATACACCATAATATGCTCAGGCTCAACATCGCCGGAGACAGCCATCGCCGGCGTAAAATATCTTCGGAGCGGAAGCATCCCCTGCCCGCCGCCGCCGAAACGCTCCTGCAGAGCTGCGCGGATGGTGGATGTGATCCTGTCCTCCTCGATCTGCGAGTCGCCGTAGTGCACGATGCGGAGCGGGGTCACCCGGGCGCTGTCGAGCGCCACGAAGAGGGAGTCGAAGAAGTGCAGGTCGTCGCCCGGGAGGTAGAATCGCGCCGGGTCGGAAGCGAAGAACTGCTCATAGCGGTCACCCTCGGCGTCCCGCACCGACTGACGGCGTGCTTCGAGCAGCTCCTCCGGGGAGAGCTTCTCCGGCTCGGGTTCGGCTCCGGAGAGCACTTCGGTGACCGACGGGAAGCGCAGCGTGAGCGGCCCGGCCTTCACTTCCCCATCAGGGAAGACTGCGCAGAGCAGGGCGAGCGCCGCTATCACGGAGAGCATAAATATGAGTATCTGAGTCCTTTTCATCGTTCTTTCCAGACTTTGAGGTATTCCTGCAGAGCCCACATCTCGTCGCGGTAGCGGGCGGCGTGGGCGAAGTCGAGATCGGCTGCGGACTTCTTCATCCGGCGGCGGTCCTCCTCCACGAGCTTCTCCACCTGCTCGCGGGACATCGAGCGGATCACAGGGTCCTGGAGCACGGCGGCGAGGTCCGCCTTGACGTGCCCTTCTGCGAAGGCGGAGCCGTCCTCACGCAGGGCCGCGTGGCCGAATCCGACGCTGATCCGTCCCTTGCCGAGATCGGAAGGGTTCGGCACATAGACCGGCGCGTCGTAGGAGTTGGCGGCGCTGACCCTGCCCGTAGTACCTCCGGCAAGGCTCTTGGCGAGCACATTGTGCCGCACCTGCACCTGTTTCGGGGTGATATGGTGGAACTCGTTGTATTCTATCTGCTTGCGACGGCGGCGGTCGGTCTCGCGGATGGTCTCCTCCATCGACGGAGTCACCGAGTCGGCATACATTATCACCAGGCCGTTGACGTTGCGGGCGGCGCGGCCCGCCGTCTGGGTCAGCGCCCTGCCGGTGCGGAGGAAGCCCTCCTTGTCGGCATCGAGGATCGCCACGAGCGAGACGGACGGGATGTCCAGTCCTTCGCGCAGCAGATTGACTCCCACCAGCACGTCGAAGAGCCCCGTCTTGAAGTCTTCGATGATCTCCACACGCTCGGCGGTATCGACATCGGAGTGGATGTAGCGCACCCTGATCCCGATGCGGCGCAGGTATTCGTCCAGCTCCTCCGCCATCCTCTTGGTGAGGGTGGTGACGAGCGTGCGCTCGTCCCTCTCGGAGCGCTTGCGTATCTCCTCCACCAGGTCGTCCACCTGGTTTTTGGTCGGCCGCACCTCGATCGGCGGGTCGAGCAGGCCGGTAGGCCTCACCACCTGCTCCACCACGAGGCCGCCGGACTTCTCCAGCTCGTAGTCGGCAGGGGTTGCGCTCACATAGACCTTCTGCCCCGTGATGGCCTCGAATTCCTCAAACTTGAGCGGACGGTTGTCGGCCGCCGCGGGAAGCCGGAAGCCGTAGTCGATGAGCACCGATTTGCGCGAATGGTCGCCGCCGTACATCGCCCGCACCTGCGGCAGGGTGACGTGGCTCTCGTCCACGAAGGTTATGAAGTCCTTAGGGAAGTAGTCTATCAGGCAGAACGGCCTCTGCCCCTCGCGGCGGCCGTCGAAGTAGCGGGAATAGTTCTCGATACCGGGGCAGTAGCCCATCTCCTTGATCATCTCGAGGTCGTATTCCACCCTCTGCTTGAGGCGCTTGGCCTCGAGTTCGCGGCCGGCTTCGGAGAACGCCTGCATCTGCCGCACGAGGTCGTCCTGGATGTGCGAGACTGCCGCTGCGCTGCGCTCCTTGGTGGTCACGAAGTTGTTGGCCGGGTAGATGCTGATCTCGTCGAGGTCCTCGATGTGCGCGCCGGTCACCGGGTCTATGAGGCTCAGGGAGTCGATCTCGTCGCCGAAGAACTCTATCCTCACCGCCTCGTCAGCGCCGCTGAGGAAGACGTCCACCGTGTCTCCCCGGACCCTGAAGGAGCCGCGCTTGAACTCTCCCTCGGTGCGGTTGTAGAGCCCCTCCACGAGTCTGTAGAGCAGGCCGGTGAGGCTGCGGGTCTCGCCCCTGCGGACGGTGACGGTCTGCGAGTGGAAGTCCTCGGGGTTGCCGATGCCGTAGAGACAGGAGACGGAAGAGATCACTATCACGTCCCGCCGCCCCGACATCAGGGCGCTGGCGGCGCTCAGGCGCAGCTTCTCGATGCGGTCGTTGATGCTGAGGTCCTTCTCGATGTAGGTATCGCTCGAAGGGATATAGGCCTCGGGCTGGTAGTAGTCGTAGTAGGAGACGAAGTACTCCACGGCATTGTCCGGGAAGAAGGACTTAAACTCGCCGTAGAGCTGGGCCGCAAGGGTCTTGTTGTGGCTGAGTATCAGCGCGGGACGCTGCAGGCGCTCGATCACGTTGGCCATCGTGAAGGTCTTGCCGGAGCCGGTGACGCCCAGCAGGGTCACGTCGTGCACGCCGGAATCCAGCGCAGAGCAGAGCTGCTCTATCGCTTCCGGCTGATCGCCCGACGGGCTGTATTCAGAGTGCAAGTTGAATTTCATCTACACTGCCTGCGCAATCCCGCTGTCCCGCGGAAGCCAGATTACAAAAATAGCTAAAATTTCCGTACCTTTGCAGTTCGAAACAGTTAGTCAGTAGTATGATAGATAAGGAAAAGCTTATCGGGCACCTCGCCGTGGCGGGAGCGTATACCATTTTCGGTTTCAATATCATTTTCTGTAAGGATATTGCCAACTCGCACGCCATCGATCCGGCAGTGCTCTTCTCCATCAGGGCCATAGGAGCTTCGGCTCTCTTCTGGCTGATCTCGCTCTTCCTTCCCCGCGAGAAGGTCGCGCTCAAGGATATGCCGTCGATTGCGCTGGCGTCTGCCCTGGGTCTCTTCATCCCCCAGTTCACCTTCCTTGAGGCCACGACGATGACGAGCTCCATCGACCTCTCGGTACTCGGCACCCTGCCTCCGGTGTTCACGATGATATTCGCCGCCATCTTCCTCAAGGAGCCTATCACCGCCAAGAAGGCGGGTGGCGTGGTGCTCAGCCTCGCCGGTATCCTGATGCTGATATTCAACTCGGTACACGCCCACAACGGCACCGCGACCCAGCCTATGGGCATCGTGCTGATGCTCGTCAACGGCATCAGTTTCGGCGCATATCTCGGCATCTTCCGTCCGCTCATATCCCGCTACAGCGTGGTCTCCTTCATGAAGTGGATGTTTCTCTTCTCGCTGCTGTACTCCATCCCGTTCGCGGGCAGCGGGCTTCTGACCACCGACTACGCCGCCATCAGCGCGCCGGTCGTGAGGGAGATTGCTTTCCTGGTGATCTTCGCGACCTGCGTGGCATACTTCCTCATCCCTGTGGGGCAGAAGCGCATCCGGCCTACCCTCGTGAGCATGTACACCTACCTCCAGCCGATGATCGCCACCGTCTTCAGCATCATCATCGGGATGGATACCCTCAACTGGCAGAAAGTCATAGCCATCATCCTGGTAATCACCGGCGTGACCTTCGTCAACAGAAGCCGTGCCGCCGGGCAGAACAAGTAGGCACGATTTTTTATATATTTGCGTGTTATGGATGCACTTGTTGAAAAAGCACGCGCTGTCGCACTTGCTGCGCTGAAGGACGAGACCCGCTACGACGGGTCGCCGTTTATGGAACATCCCGACAATGTCGCACGGATAGTCGCCGACGAGATCGGACTGCCGATGGAATGCGTCGCCGCAGTCTATCTGCACGAGGCGACCAGGATCCATAAGGATATAGATATCAGCAGCTTCCCTAAGGATGTCCGCACCCTCACGGAGGGGCTCAACAAGATCTCGACCATCAAGCCCAAGGACACCCGGCTCGAGGCGGAGAACTACAAGAAGCTCATCGTACAGTACTCCACCGACCCGAGGGTCGTGGTGCTGAAGATAGCCGACAGGCTGGAGGTGATGCGCTCGCTGCAGATCTTCCCCAAGGCCTCCCGCGAGCAGAAGCTCCTCGAGACCCTGATGCTCTATATGCCGCTCGCGCACCAGCTCGGCCTCTACAACATCAACAACGAGCTGGGCAACATCTACTTCCGCTACTCAGAGCCGGAGCAGTACCGCGCCATCACCAACAAGCTCAAGGCCACCGAGAAGGACCGTGAGCAGCTCACGATGGAGTTTATCCGCCCGCTGGAGAAGAAGCTCTCCGACGCCGGCATACAGTACAAGCTCAAGGCGCGCACCAAGAGCGCCTACTCCATCTACCGCAAGATGCAGGCGCAGAAAGTGCCGTTCGAAGGGGTCTATGACGTGTTCGCCATCCGCTTCATCATCGACTGCGCGGACGACCCCAAAGTGGAGAAGGACCTCTGCTGGAAGGTCTATTCCTACGTGACCGAGGAGTACGAGCCCGACATCCACCGCCTGCGCGACTGGCTGACCACCCCGCGTCCCAACGGCTACGAGTCGCTGCACATCACCGTCAAGAACAAGCGCGGCAAGTCGCTCGAAGTCCAGATCCGCACGAAGCGGATGGACATCGAGGCCGAGAGCGGCAACGCTGCCCACTGGGCCTACAAAGGCATACGCCACGAAGCCTCTCTGGACCGCTGGCTGCAGTCTGTAAGGGATTCGCTTGCACATCCTTACGAGGCGAGCCCGGACGAGATGCCGACCCCGCCGAGCAAGGACATATTCGTATTCACCCCGTCCGGCGAGCTGAGGATACTCTCAGCCGGCGCGTCGGTGCTGGACTTCGCATTCAACATACACTCCAACATAGGCTGCCGCTGCACTGGCGGCAAGGTCAACGGCAAGCCGGTGCAGATCAAGGACAAGCTCAAGACCGGCGACGTGGTGGAGATAATGACGAGCCGCAACCAGCGTCCGAGCCGCGACTGGCTGGGCTGGGTCGTTACTTCCAAGGCGAAGAGCAAGATACGCCAGGAGCTAGACGCCGACGAGCGCCGGGCCGCCGCCGAGGGCAAGGAGATCCTCGAGCGCAGGCTCAAAAACTGGAAGCTGGAGTTCCCGGACGATATGCTCAACGAGTTCATGAAGGCGCGGAAATACTCCTCCGTGCTGACATTTCTCGCCGACCTCTCCCGGGAGGAGCTGGATATCAACGATATCAAGACCTACATCCAGCAGAAGACGGCCGAGAAGGCCGCTCCGGCAGCCGGCGAGAAGGACAGCGAGCCCAAGACCGGCTACACCCGCAACTCCTCCGACGACATCCTGGTCATCAACGCCAAGAACGTCCGCGGACTGGACTACAAGCTCTCCAAGTGCTGCAACCCGGTCTTCGGCGACGATGTGTTCGGCTTCGTCACCAGGACAGAAGGCATCAAGATACACCGCATCTCCTGCCCGAACGCTGCCCGACTGATCGAGAAATACCCGTACCGCATCCAGAAGGTGGTATGGCAGGACAGCAGCACCGCCGGGGAGTTCCTCTGCAACCTCAACATCACCGCAGGGCTGGAGCATCCCGTGCTCAGCGCGATCATGGACGTGATCGGCAAGTTCAAGGTGTCTATGCGCTCCTTCAATGTCAAGGAAAACCGTCGCGCCGGCACCTACGAGATCAGTGTCCGCCTGCTCACCCCGTCCACCTCCGAGCTGGACAAGGTCATCTCCCAGGTATCCAATATCAAGAACATCATTAAAGTACACAGAATCTGATGGTTGACAGCGCATATCTCGACAATTGGGAGCATCTGCTCGAAGACGGGCTGCTCAAGCTCTGCCGCGGCGCCGGCCTGCTCGAGGGCGAAGTGCTGGGAAGTCCAGACCTCGAGGCGGAGTGGAACGGATACATCAGGGACTACACCGCCGATGCGGTGGAGAACTTCAACTCCTATCCAGAGGCTGCGCTGTCCTGGGCCGCATTCCTGGGGCTCGGCGTCGCGCACAACTGGGACTCAGACTGGGGCCTCTACAGAGATGCTCCCTACAGCTCATACTACGGCCGCAGAGGCTGGGACGATATGGACGAGCACATCCTCCGCGACCTGCTCCGGCTTCCCCTCGACAGTCCTGAGGCAAAGAAGATCTCCGACACCCTGCTCAGCTGCGCCCTTGCCACCCTGGGCCTGATCAGGCACGAGGGCATCGAGACCCAGACCGAGCTGGGATTCTACATCCTCACCCGCTCCTACACCGTCCTCTTCCGCATCGGCGCCGCCATCGAGCTCAAGCGCCTGGGCTACAAGAACGTCCGGGTCAGGTAGCTCGGCGAAGACTTCCGCCTCCACAGAAAGCGGGAAAAGGGAAGTTATTTACCCGATGACTTAGCCCTGCTGTTGAGAGCGGACTGGAAGGCGGCGGCGTTGGTGTTGTGCGCGGAGAGGCTGCGGGCGAAGACGTGCTTGCCGGAGAAGTCTGCGGCGGCGCAGAAGTAGAGGTTGCCCTTGCCCCAGACTCCGCCGAAATCCGGATTCAGCACAGCCTCAAGCGCAGCTCTGGTGGGCACGCAGATCGGCCCGGGAGGCAATCCCTGGTGAGTGTAGGTGTTGTAGGGCGAGTCCACCTCGAGGTGCTTGCGCAGCACGCGCGAGAGCTTGTAGTCGTAGCAGAATGCGACGGTCGGGTCGGCCTGCAGAGGCATCCCTATCTTGAGGCGGTTGAGATAGACCCCGGCGATCAGGGGCATCTCCGGCTCCCAGTTGGACTCCGCCCTGACGATGGAGGCAAGTATCGATACCTGCTTGCGGGAGAGTTTGAGCGCGGCGGCCTTAGCATCGTTGTCCGAAGTCCAGAACGCATCGTAAGCCTCCTTCATCCTGTCCAGCACATCGGTTACGGAAGCCGTCCAGTAGATATCGTAGGTAGCCGGCATCAGCAGGGAGAAGACATTGCGCGGGGTGAATCCGTAGCGGGCGAGCAGGGTATCTGAGTCGAGCGCCGCGTGCACGGAGGCCGAATCCAGCAACAGCTGGCTGCTGATCTTGGCGGCGATATTGCCCTTGATGCGCAGGTTGCCGGCAAGGGTCAGGCTGACCGGCGTCTGCCAGCCGTTGTTGAGCATACGAGCCACATAGACGCTGGAGCTGGTCTTGCTGACGGTATAGTGGCCGGGGGTGAGGTACTCCGCGACCTTCTTGGAGCGGAAGCTTCGCTCCAGGCTGCGGCGGCTCTTCACTCCCGCCTTGTCGGCGATGAGCTCCAGAGCCTCGTCCGCGGTGGTCTCCGGATAGATATAGATCTCCGCAGTGCGGCTGAAGTTGGGCTTGCGGTTGTCGGCGTACCAGGCGCAGGCAAGTCCCGCCCCGATAGCGCAGAGCGCTGTCAGTATGGAGATTATGGCAGACTTGCTCATTATTTCCTGCGGAGCCTGATGGTGTCGCCCTCTTCGAGACGGTAGCCGATGAGTGCTGGATTCATCTTCTGGAGGGCGGCGAGCCTGATGCCGAAGCGCTGGGAGATCCCCCACATAGTCTCTCCGTCACCCTCCACCACATATTTCATCACGCCTTCCGCAGCCCGGGCCTGCTTGCGGGCGAGATAGACCCTGCTTCCAGGGACGAGCGCGATCTCCTCGCCGAGGTCGTTGTAGCGGAGCAGCTCGCGCAGGAAGAGTCCGTTGGCGGCGGCGATGGAGCTGTAGCTCTCACCCTCGATCGAATAGACGAACGGGGTGCCGTTCTGCTCGTAGACGGTGCGGCTCAGGGAGAAGTGCACGGACTCCCTGTACTTGCGGTCCAGGACCTCAGGAGCCACTACCTTCGGTGCTTCCGCCTCGAGTGGCGGCTTCACGCTGACATCGGTGGCGGAGTCGTATTCGTAGAGACGGTAGTCCTCGATGATCGTGATCAGCTTGTCGGCGTAGCCGGGGTCCGTAGCGTATCCGGCCTTCTTGAGGCCCTTCGCCCAGCCCTTGTAGTCGGTGGCCTTGAGGTCGAAGAGGCTCTTGTAGCGGTCGCGCCCGCGAAGGAAGTCCGAGTGGTCCCTGAACGAGGCGTCGGCGCTCGCATAGACCCTGAAGCACTCGCCCGGGACATTGTCGTCCACCTTCATCTTCTTGCCGTCCCAGTCGTTGTGGCACTTGATGCCGAAGTGGTTGTTGCCCTTGACGGCGAGCTTGGACTGCCCGGCGTTGGATTCGAGCAGGCCCTGGGCGAGCGTGATGCTGGCCGGCACTCCGGTTCGCTTCATCTCGCTGACGGCGAGCGGGGAATACTTCTCGATATATGCAAGACGCGGATTGTTCCCGGCAGCGAGTGCCAGGAAGGCCGCAAAAACAATGAGTGCAAAGCGTTTCATCAGCCGCTAAGATACTAAATTTCGAAGACATCGCCATCCTGCGCGGCGACGGTATTCGGGAAAATGTCCGTACACTCCCGGAGATAGGCGTCGAAATCGACGATGCGGGAGGAATAATGCGCCACGATGAGCCTTCGCGCACCGGCCTCCAGTGCACATTGCGCCGCCTGGGCGGTAGTGGAGTGGAAGCGCAGCGCCGCCTTGTCGGCCATCTCGTTCCGGTAGGTGGCCTCGTGGTAGAGGCAGTCCACTCCCCTCACCCAATCCGCCAGCCCCTCCATCGGAGCGGTGTCGGAGCAGTAGGCGTAGGATTTCGGGACTATGGTCGGGTCCTGTGCAGCAGCGAGCGCGCGGCGCGGAGTCAGCACCTCGTCGAAGCGGTAGCCGTAGCACTCGATCTTGTGGTTGAGCGGGAAGGCGCTGACCTTCACCGCCTTGGACTCGTGGATCAGCTGCAGGCCGGTGCATTTGACGGCAGTGAACACTATGCGGTAGTTCATCCCCTCGCCGAAGAAGGATTCGTAGAACTTGAGCACGGAGCCGAGGGCCTGCGGGCCATATATGTAGAGGTCAGCGCTGCGCCCGTACATCGCCATCGAGCTCAGCAGCCCGAAGAGGCCGAAGAGGTGGTCGCCGTGGATGTGCGAGATGAATATTGCCTCGACCTTGAGGAAACCGACGTGCAGGCGGCGCATCTGGCGCTGAGTGCCCTCGCCGCAGTCGATAAGAAACAAGCGCCCGTGCACGGACAGTACCTGGGCGCTTGGGTTTCTATCAGAAATGGGCATAGCCGAAGCTGTGCCCATTATCTTGAGTGTGAAGTTCATACTTGAGGGCGGGATTACTCTCCCTTCTCAAGCTTCTCCTTGAGAGCTGCCAGAGCGTCGATGTCGCCGAGGGTTGCCTTCTCGACATTGGCGTTGACTCTCTTGACTGCCTTCTTGGTGCTCTCAGCCTCGGCTGCAGCGGCCTTCTCCTTGACCTCGGCGTAGGTGCGGAGGTGTGAGAGGAGGATGCGGCGGGTTGAGCGGCGAAGCTCGATCACCTTGAAAGGAAGAGTGTCGCCTGCGACAGCCTGCTTGCCGTCTTCCTTGACGAGCTCACGGTTGAACGCGAAGCCTTCTGCGTTGCCTTCGAGGGTGATGTTGGCACCCTTGTCGGTCACGGAAGCCACGGTACCCTCTACGGTTGAGCCTACAGGGTACTTGGCCTCGATCTCATCCCAAGGGTTAGGGGTGAGCTGCTTCAGACCGAGAGAGAGCTTGTGGTTGGCCTCGTCGAAGTCGAG
>CAVEAQ010000014.1:0-24653 GCA_963613775.1 bacterium
GCAGGATATAAACGGCCGCACCGCGGACGCTCTCGGTAAACTGCGGCTGAAACTCTCCGTCGCTGAACGGGGTGACCTCAATCTTGCCGAGATGCAGCTCGGGCTCATCGGCATTGCGGAGCTGGTTGAAGTTGTCGATGACCTTGCGTGCAAAGTCCTCGGATGCGCGACAGGCGAAAAGTTCCAGTCTGTGAGAATGTAACATAAGTATGATTAAATATTAAAGTGTATCCAGTATGTTCTTTATATAGTCCAGGATTTCCTCCTTCCCCCTGCCGCTCTCGGCGGAGCTGCACAGGATGGGCGGAAGCTCCTCCCACTCGCGGAGCAGGATCTCCCTGTCCCTCTCCATCTGCGCTGCCAAGACATTCGGCCCCTGCTTGTCGCACTTCGTCAGGATGATCGCAAACGGGATCCCGTGCTCCCCGAGTTCGGCGATGAAACCCGTGTCGATGCTGCCGATGTCGTGTCTTGAATCGACCAGCACGAAGAGCATCACCAGCTCCTTCGACTCCATCACGTAGTCCCTGATGACTTCGGCAACTTCCTCCCGCCCCCGCTTGCCGAGTTTGGCATAGCCGTAGCCGGGCAGGTCCACGAGGTACCAGCTGTCGTTGATCAAGAAGTGATTCACAAGTTTTGTCTTGCCCGGCGTGGCGGATGTCATCGCAAGCCCGCGCCTGTCGCACAGCATATTGATTAGCGACGACTTGCCCACGTTTGAGCGCCCAATGAACGCAAACTCGGGCAAGCTTCTCCGCGGCTTTTCGGAAACTCTTGTACTACTGCCGGCAAACTTCGCCTCGGAGATCTTCATAAAAAGAATACTGCTTTCTTTAACCGGTGCAAATATAGTAAATCTTTCCCATTTTTCTTATTTTTGTCACTGATGGAACGAGACTACATAGATCTGTTCGAGCTGCAGCGGCAGATGCGGGGGGGGATCGAAGAACTCTTCCCCGAGCGGCTGTGGGTGCGGGCCGAAGTCGCCTCGGTGCAGGTCAAGGCCAACGGCCACTGCTATATGGACTTGAGCAGCAGCGAGGAGGGCCGTGTGCTCGCCCGTGCGAAGGCCGTCATTTGGCGCAGCCGCTATCTTCCGCTCGCGGCGCGCTTCCGCGAAGCCACTGGCGATGAGCTGCGCCCCGGGATGGAAGTCCTCCTGCGGGTGATGGTGAGCTACAGCGAGCTCTACGGCCTGAGCCTCAGCGTCGATGACATCGAGCCCTGCTTCTCGCTCGGAGCGGCGGAGCTCAGGCGCCGGCAGACTGTCGAGCGCCTCACGCAGGAGGGTCTGATGGACAAGCAGAAAGAGCTCTGCCTCAGCGATATGCCGCGCCGTCTCGCGGTCATCTCGGCACGAGATGCCGCCGGCTACGGGGACTTCATGCATCATCTCCGGGACAACGAATACGACTTCGCCTTCAGCGTGCAGCTCATCGAGGCGACGATGCAGGGTGCGGACGCCCCCGCTTCCATCAGCGACGCCCTCGCCGCAGCCGAGGCCTCCGGGGGTGCGTACGATGCCGTGCTGATAATGCGCGGAGGCGGGGCTTCCCTCGACCTTGCCTGCTTCGACGACTACGGTCTCTGCTTCACGATCGCCAACTGCACGATCCCGGTATTCACCGCCATCGGGCACGAGCGTGACTACCACATCGCCGATATGGTCGCCTACGATTTTGTGAAGACGCCTACCGCCCTGGCTGACAGGTTTATAGATGCGCTGGCTGCGGAGGACGAACGTATCTCCTCCTTCAGCACGCGGCTGCGGCTCGCGTTCTCCTCCAGGATTGCTGCGATGGGCTCCGCCGTGGATATGATTGCCGCCCGGATACGCTCCGCCGATCCGCGCGCGGTGCTCTCCAGGGGGTTCACCCTCGTCACCGATGCGCGCGGGGTGGTGCTCAAGTCGAGTGGGGGCCTTAAGAAGGGGGACAGGATATCGGTGCTCTTCGAAGACGGAAAGATAAGTGCAACAATTGATTAACTTCATCATATATGGAAGATCTGTTTGACTACGCCGGCGCGATGGCCGAGCTCGAGAAGATAGCCGGGAAGGTGGAGGATCCCTCCACGGCGCTGGACGACATAGAGAAATATATACGGCGCTCCGACGAGCTGATCGCGAAGTGCCGGGAATACCTCAGGACGATGAAAACCAAGACGGAAGTACTATGACGACGAAACTGATTTACGATACGGACCCCTGGCTGGAGCCGTATCGCGGCGCGATCGACGCGCGGCATCAGAGAATCCTCGACGACAGGCGCAGGCTTGCGGGGAAGGGGGCTCTGAGCAAGGCAATCAACAATCACATCTACTACCCCCTGCACCGTGAGGAGGGTTCGTGGGTCATCAGGGAATGGGCTCCGAACGCCACCCGCATCTACCTTACGGGAGACTTCAACAACTGGAAGCGTACCGAGAGCTATGCCTTCTCCCCTGTGGGCGGAGGCAACTGGGAACTGCGGCTGCCGGAGATGTTCCTGCGCCACGGCGACCTCTACAAGCTCTGGATAGAGTGGCCGGGAGGCGGTGCCGAGAGACTGCCGGCCTACGCGACGAGGGTCGTTCAGGACCCGGAGACCAAGATATTCTCCGCCCAGGTCTGGGACCCCGCGCGGCCGTATGAGTGGAAGAGCCGCCGTCCGGGTCGCAGGGAGCATCCGCTGATATACGAGTGCCACATCGGGATGAGCTCGGAGGAGGAGAAGGTCTCCACTTTCGAAGAGTTCCGCCGCACCGTGCTCCCGCGCGTCAAGGCGCTGGGATACAATGTACTGCAGATAATGGCGCTGCAGGAGCACCCGTACTACGGCTCCTTCGGCTACCAGGTCTCCAACTTCTTCGCCCTGAGCTCGCGCTTCGGCACTCCGGAGGAGTTCAAGGCCCTCGTGGACGAGGCGCACCGGCTCGGGATTGCGGTGGTGATGGACATAGTCCACTCGCACGCCGTCGACAATGAGGCGGAGGGACTCAGCCGGCTGGACGGCAGGGACGACCTCTACTTCTACAAGGGCCCGCAGGGGCATCATCCGGCCTGGGGCTCGCGCTGCTTCGACTACGGCAAGGACGAGGTCAAGTACTTCCTGCTCGCCAACTGCAAATACTGGATGGAGGAATATCACATCGACGGCTTCCGCTTCGACGGTGTGACCAGCATGATCTACTGGGATCACGGGCTGGGCAAGGCTTTCGGGGACTATTCCCTCTATTTCGACCAGGGCGTGGACGAAGCTGCCGTGAGCTATCTCGCCCTCGCCAATATGCTCATACACGAGATCAATCCCAACGCGATCACCATCGCCGAGGATGTGAGCGGAATGGCCGGTCTCGCGGCGCCGTTCGCCGCCGGGGGAGTCGGGTTCGACTTCCGGATGGCGATGGGCATCGCCGACCACTGGATCAAGTGGATTAAGGAACTCCCTGACGAGCAGTGGAGTATGGGCGGCATCTGGTGGGAGCTCACCAACAAGCGCGCCGACGAGAAGACCATCTCATACGCCGAGTGCCACGACCAGGCGCTCGTGGGCGACAAGACCATCATCTTCCGCCTTATGGACAAGGAGATGTACTACGGGATGTGCCGCGGCTCGCAGAACCTGACAGTGGACCGCGGGGTGGCCCTGCACAAGATGATACGCCTCGTCACTCTCGCCACCTGCGGCGGAGGATATCTCAACTTTATGGGCAACGAATTCGGCCACCCGGAGTGGATCGACTTCCCGCGTGAGGGCAACGGCTGGTCCTGCAAGTACGCGCGCCGGCAGTGGTCGCTCGCCGACAATCCGGCTCTGCGCTATGCCGGGCTGCAGAATTTCGATTCTGCAATGATCCACTACATCCGGAAAGAGAAGGTCCTGGACGGCGCTCTGAGGCAGCTCTATGTCGATGAGGGCAGGAAAGTCTTGATATTCAGCCGTGGAAATAGTATCTTTGCGTTCAATTTCAACCCGACCGCATCCTATGAGGGTTTCAGTTTCGCGGCACCCGACGGGGAGTATGAGATGGCTTTCAGCTCGGACGACTCGGGCTTCGGAGGATTCTCGCGGCTGGGCAAGGCGGAGAGGCATTGCACCGTGGACGGGCAGCTCTCTCTCTACCTTCCGAGCAGGGTCGCAGTCGTGTTGAAAAAAATATAATTAACAAGATGGCATTCTTAAAATTCAACAAGTCCGAACTTGTCAACCTGGCTTACTCGCTCAAGAGGGAAGTCCTCTGTGCAAACAAGTCCGGAGCGTATTGCAACACTTCCATCATCAGTTGTAATACCCGCCGCTATCACGGTCTTCTTGCCGTCACCCTCGACCGCTTCGGCGGAGACCGCTTCCTGCTGCTCTCCTGCCTGGACGAGAGCCTCATAGTGGACGGCAAGCGCTTCAATCTCGGAATCCATTGCTATGGAGACATCTACGAGCCGCGCGGCCACAAGTACATCGTGGATTTCGTGGCTGACCCAGTACCACAGATCACCTATAAGGTCGGTGATATGCTCTTCCGCAAGAGTCTTCTCCTCTCCCAGGACAAGGACCAGGCCCTCGTGAAATACGAGCTCCTCTCCGCTCCTTCTGCAGTGAAGCTCGAGATCAAGCCGTATCTTGCGTTCCGCAACATCCACGCCCTCACCCACCAGAACCCGGAAGCCTGCACCGCGGGCTCGCAGGTGCCCGGAGGAATGGCATTCAGGATGTATGCCAATTTCCCTGATCTCAACCTGCAGCTAAGCGACTCCCGCTCCAAGTTTGTCGCTTCGCCTGCCTGGAACCTCAACATTACCTATTCAGACGAATACCGCCGCGGTTTCGACTGCCGCGAAGACCTGCTCGTGCCGGGCTGGTTTGAGACTGTCATCAGGCCGGGCGGATCTGTAATATTCTCAGCTTCAGTGCTTCAGGAAGACCCTGCCGGATTCAGACGCAAATTTGCCGCCGGAGTCAGGGCGTCCCGCGAGATCAGCGGCTACCGCGATCAGCTCAAACGTTGCGCCGACACTCTGATCACCGAGCACAACGGCCGCAAAAAGATCAATGCCGGCTACTCCTGGATGTACACGGGGCTGCTGCGCGAGACTTTGATGGCGCTGCCGGGACTCGCGCTCTACGGACTTGAGAGTCCGAAGACATTCGAAGAGATCCTCGACAACCTCATCGCCGACGAGCAGGAGCGTCTCTTCCGCAGGACCACTCAGGTGGAGGCGCCGCTGCTGGTGGCATTCTGTCTGCAGGAATACATAGCCTACGGCGCAGATCCGAAGGCGGCCTGGAAGAAATACGGCATTATCCTGCGCGGTGTGCTGGAGAGCTACCTCCCGGGCGAACGTGCCGAGGTGGCGATGCAGCCTAACGGTCTGCTCTGGGAGCAGAAAGACGGCGTAGCTCTGTCCTGGATGAACGCCTACATCAACGGCCGCCCCGTCACGGAGCGCGCCGGCTACCAGGTGGAGACCAATGCCCTATGGTACAATGCGATATGCTTTGCAATCGAAATGGAGACAAAGTACGGTGCCCGCAAGAGCAGCTTTGTCGGGAAGTGGACTGCGATCCGCGACCTTGTCAAGGCAAACTACCAGAAGACTTTCTGGAACCCGGAGCGCGGGTGCCTTGCCGACTACGTGGACAACAACGGCCAGAATATGGACATCAGGCCTAACCAGATCTGCGCTCTGTCCTGCCAGTATTCACCGATAGACGAGGAGCTTGCGCCTTCAATCCTCAGGGTTGTGGACAACGAACTCGTCACCTCCCGCGGCATCCGCACCCTCTCCCCGAGGGATCCTAAATACAAGGGCGTCTACGAAGGCACCCAGCTCGACCGCGACCTCGCATACCACCAGGGATGCACCCGTCCGTTCCTGCTCGAGCCGTATATCGCCGTCTGCTTCAAGGTCAAGGGTCCGTCCTTCTTCAAGAAGGCCGAGTGGCTGGTCGAGGGCTTCTACGAAGATCTCGGCAAGCACGGCGTGGGAGCATTCTCCGAACTCTATGACGGAGACCCTCCTCACGAGCCGCACGGAGCCATCTCCTCCGCGCTCAGCACTGCCGCCCTGCTGACAATCGAGAGCCTTTTGGACAAATATAAGGAGAACAGCAAATGAAAGTCCTGATGTTCGGTTGGGAGTTTCCTCCCCATATCGCCGGCGGTCTGGGTACTGCCTGCGAAGGAATAGTCAAGGGTCTCGCCCACAACGGGGTTGAGGTGCTCTTCGTGATGCCTCACGCCTCCGGCGACGAAGACCAGAGCTGCGCACGGATCATCGACGCCAGCGACGTCGCCGTGGCAAATGTCAGCGACTCCGTCGAGGAGTTCATCAACAAGGTCAAGTTCATCAATGTGGACTCCAACATAGTGCCTTACGTCGATCCTGACGAGTACTACGAGGCTATCGAGAAGATGAAGAGGGAGCAGACCCGCGAGACCAGCATCGGTTTCGGGCAGAAGTTCCGCTTCTCCGGCAAGTACGGGGCCAACCTGATGGAGGAAGTCTCACGCTACGCCCAGGTGGGCGGCACCATCGCGATGGCGCACGCTGGGGAGTTCGACGTGATCCACGCCCACGACTGGCTCACCTACCTCGCGGGCATCGCTGCCAAGGAGCTCAGCGGCAAGCCGCTCGTGGTCCATGTGCACGCGACCTCGTTTGACCGCGGCACCGACGATATGGTCGATTCCCGCGTCTATGCAATCGAGAAGAGAGGTATGGAGGCTGCCGACAGGGTAGTGACCGTCAGCGACCTCACCCGCAACATAGTCATCAACAAGTACGGCATCGATCCCGCAAAGGTCGTCACGGTCCACAACGCCGTGGACTTCAGCGGCAGGGATTCCGTCAAGGCCGAGAGGGGAGTCAAGGACAAGGTCGTGACCTTCCTCGGGCGCATCACCTTCCAGAAGGGACCGGAATACTTCATCGAAGCTGCCGCCAAGGTGCTCAAGAGGACTTCCAACGTTCGTTTCGTTATGGCGGGCAGCGGCGATATGATGAACCGCGCCATCCGTCAGGTGGCCCGCCTCGGCATCTCCGACCGCTTCCACTTCACCGGCTTCCTCAGGGGTCAGGAGGTGCAGAAGATGTTCGCTCTCTCAGATGTCTATATAATGCCGTCGGTATCAGAGCCTTTCGGCATCTCGCCGCTGGAGGCTATGCGCTCCAACGTGCCTGCTATCATCTCCCACCAGTCCGGCGCCGCAGAGGTGCTCAAGTATGCCCTCAAGGTCGATTTCTGGGATGTGGATGCGATGGCGGACGACATCTATGCCCTCCTGCAGTACCCTGCGCTGTCGGAGTTTGCCGCCAAGCGGGGATATGATGAAGTCAACGAGCTCAAGTGGAACGGCGCGACCGCCAAGCTCAAGAAAGTTTATGAATCAGTAGTTAACCAATAATATGAAGAAGTCAATCTGCCTGTATTTCCAGGTACATCAGCCTACCAGACTCCGCCTCTACCGTTTCTTCGATATAGGCAAGGATTCCCATTACTATGATGATTTCGCCAACCGGACCATCCTCAAGAGGATAGCCACGAAGTGCTATCTCCCTATGAATGAGCTCCTTCTCGAAGCCGTCAAGGCCAACAAGGGCAAGTTCAAGTGCGCCTTCTCCATATCGGGCTCCGCCATCGAGCAGTTCGCCCGCTACGCTCCGGAAGTCCTCGACAGCTTCAAGGCACTGGCCGACACTGGCTGCGTGGAGTTCCTCTGCGAGACCTACAACCACTCCCTCGCCGCCCTTGGCTCCCGTCAGGAGTTCGAGCATCAGGTGCTCAAGCACAAGGCTGCGGTGGAGAAGTATTTCGGTGTGACCCCGAAGACCTTCCGCAACACGGAGCTGATCTACTCCGACAGCATAGGCAAGGATGTCTATGACCTCGGGTTCAAGACGATGCTGACCGAGGGCGCCCGACACATAATGGGCTGGATGAGCCCTGATTATGTCTACAACAACGACTTCAAGAGCGGTCTCAAGCTGCTGCTGCGCAACTATGCGCTCAGCGACGACATCGCCTTCCGCTTCTCCGACAAGAACTGGTCAGAGTGGCCTCTTACCGCCGAGAAGTACCTCGGCTGGCTCAAGGCTTCCGACGGCGAGATCGTCAACCTCTTCATGGACTACGAGACCTTCGGAGAGCACCAGGATGCTTCCTGCGGCATCTTCGACTTTATGAAGGCTCTCCCTGGACTTATAGTCAAGGATCCTGACCTCGAGTTCGTCACCCCTTCAAGGGCGGCCGCCAAGCACCGCTCAGTGGGTGACCTCTCTGTGCCGGAGCCGATCTCCTGGGCCGATGAGGAGAGAGATCTCTCCGCCTGGCTCGGCAACGAGCTTCAGCAGGACGCCTACAACAAGCTCTACGCCCTGGAGGAGAAGCTCTCCCTGCTCGACGACGAGGATCTCTGGAACGACTACGGCCACCTTCAGGAGAGCGATCACCTGTATTATATGTGCACCAAGTTCTTCTCCGACGGAGAGGTGCACAGCCGCTTCAACCCGTATGCGACACCGTACGAGGCGTTCATCAACTATATGAACGTGCTCAGCGACTTCACAATAAGAGTAAACAACGCAATAGCAGAAAAACAGTAGTGTATTTATGAACAGAAACGAAACAGGGACGACACCATCGTGGAAGAGCGTTATGGTGACAAGACATCTGCCTGAGAAGCTCTCAGGGCTCGAAACCCTCTGCAAGAATCTCTGGTGGTGCTGGAACGATAACGCAAAAGCCCTCTTCAGGAGCGTGGATTATGATCTGTGGCACCGCTCCGGCCACAATCCTATGGAAATCCTTGACAAGGTAAGCTACAAGAGATACAAGGAGCTCGCCCAGGACGAGGTGTTCCTCGCCCGTCTGGACGAAGTGATGACCGAGTTCAACGAATATATGGCCAAGAAGTCCGAGAGGACCGAGCCGTCGATAGGTTACTTCTGTATGGAATACGGCCTCGACACCTCCCTCAAGATCTACTCCGGAGGCCTCGGAATCCTCGCCGGTGACTACCTCAAGGAGACCAGCGACATGAACGTCAACCTCGTCGCGGTCGGACTCCTCTACCGCTACGGCTACTTCACCCAGAGGCTCACTCCCCAGGGCAATCAGGTGGCGGAGTATCAGGCGCAATACTTCCTCAGGATCCCTGCCGAGCCGGTGCTCGACGAGAACGGGGTCTGGAAGTCCATCAAGGTGTCCATCGCGGGCCGCGACCTCTGCGCGAGGATCTGGAAGGTGGCTGTCGGACGCACCGATCTCTACCTTCTCGACACCGATTACGAGGACAATATCCCTGAAGACAGACAGGTGACCCACCACCTCTACGGAGGCGACTGGGAGAACCGTCTCAAGCAGGAGATCCTGCTCGGCATCGGCGGCGTGCGCGCCCTGCGCACCCTCGGGCTCAATCCGACCATCTACCACTACAACGAAGGTCACGCGGCGTTCGCCGGACTCGAGAGACTCCGCGAATGTATGCAGCAGAGGCACCTCTCCTTCGCCGAATCGATGGAGCTGATCAGGGCGTCCGGGCTCTTCACGACCCATACCCCTGTCCCTGCCGGCCACGACGCCTTCACTGAAGAGCTCATAGGCAAATATATGGGCTACTACCCTCAGGCCATCGGCATCGACTGGAGGACGATGATGAGCCTCGGCAAGATTAACCCGGACAACCACGACGAGAAGTTCTCGATGAGCTTCCTTGCCGCCAATATGTCGCAGAACGTCAACGGAGTGTCAATGCTCCACGGCAAGGTCAGCCAGCAGATATTCTCAGGGATGTACCCTGGTTACCTCCCTGAGGAGCTCTACATCAGCTATGTCACCAACGGTGTGCACTACCCGACCTGGGCGGCACGCGAGTGGAAGCTTATCCACTCCCGCGTGTTCGGCAAGGAATTCGGTACCCACCACTACGACAAGAAGTGCTTCGAAGGCATCTACAGCGTGCCTGACAAGGAGATCTGGGACACGCGCAAGCTCCTCAAGAGCGACCTTATCAACGCCATCAAAGAGAGGCTTTCCGATCCTCAGCAGAGCGCACACTATACTCCTAGCCAGATAGTTACGATCAAAGAGCAGCTACGTGACGACGTGCTGACCATAGGCTTTGCCCGCCGCTTCGCCACCTATAAGCGCGCCACCCTGCTCTTCAGTGACCTCGACAGACTCGACGCCATCGTCAACAACCCGCAGCATCCGGTGCAGTTCTTCTTTGCCGGCAAGGCTCACCCTGCCGACGGCGCCGGTCAGGACCTCATCAAGCAGATCATCGAGATCTCCAAGCAGGACCGCTTCCTCGGCAAGATCGTCTTCATCCCGGGCTACGACATCACCCTCGCCAAGAGGCTCGTGCAGGGAGTTGACGTATGGCTCAACAACCCTACCCGTCCGCTCGAGGCTTCCGGCACCTCCGGAGAGAAGGCTGCGATGAACGGAGTGATGCACTTCTCCGTGCTTGACGGATGGTGGGTCGAGGGCTACAAGGAGGGTGCAGGCTGGGCTTTGCCGCTCGAGAAGACCTACGACGACCCTAACTACCAGAACGAGCTCGATGCCGCGACCATCTACTCCACCATCGAGAACGAGATCGCCCCTGCATACTACGATACCGACAGCGCCACCGGCCTGTCGGAGAGGTGGATCGGCTACATCAAGAATACGGTGGCCAAGGTTGCCTGCAACTTCACCACCAACCGTATGCTCACAGACTACTGCGACCAGTACTACAACCCTCAGAGCCGCCGCTATGAGGAGCTCAACTCCGATGATGCGAAGCTCGCCCGCGAGATTGCGGCCTGGAAGGACAACGTCAGCAACGAGTGGAACAATATCCGTGTCGTGTCCTACACCCAACCTGATGCATCCTACGTGCTCTCTCCGAACAATATGCTCAAGTGCGAGGTGGTGCTCGATCTCGGACGTCTCAAGCCGGAGGATGTGGGAGTGGAGATAATCTTTACCTCTACCGACGCCAGGGGCGAGACCCATATCCAGAATGCCTGCGAGCTCAGCATAGTCTCCTGCCAGGACGGCAAGGTCACCTACCAGGCGGAGATCTTCCCGGAGAGGACCGGTCTCTACCAGGTCGGTACCCGCATCTTCCCGAAGAATCCTCATCTGCCTCACAGACAGGACTTCCCGCTCGTTAAATGGCTGTAGTCGCTACCGGTTTCTTCGACGGTGTCCATCTCGGGCACAGCGAAGTCATCAATACTCTCGTCTCCTCGGCCCGCTCAAGGGGCGAGGAGGCGATTGTCGTTACATTCGCCACCCACCCGAGGGCGGTGCTCCAGCAGGATGCGCGCAGCCTCAGGCTCCTCTCTTCGCCGCAGGAAAAGATAGCCCTGCTCAAGGCGCAGGGGGTTGACAGGGTGGAAGTGCTGGAGTTTACCCGAGACTTCTCCCGTATCAGCGCGGAGCAGTATCTCCGCGATACTGTGCGGGACCGCTTCGGGGGCACGGCGATAGTGCTGGGCTACGACAACCGGCTCGGCTGCGACAACCTCACTCCATCCCTGATCGAGCCCCTCGCAAGGAGGCTCGGGCTGGATGCAGTCATAGTGCAGGCAGCTCATTCGGCTGAGCATAAACTCATCAGTTCCACCAAGATACGTGAGGCGCTCGCAGCGGGTCACGTAGAGGAGGCCGCTTCTATGCTGGGCTACGAATACCCGGTCAGCGGAGTGGTTGTGGGCGGCAAGCAGCTCGGGCGCACCATCGGTTTCCCGACCGCGAATATGCAGCTTTACGAGCCGCTCAAGCTGATCCCGGGCAGGGGAGTCTATCTCTCCGAGGTCCGGACCCTCGGCAGGCGGTTCTACGGTATGACCAATGTCGGTGACATCATCGAGACGCACATCTTCGACTTCTCTGAGGATATCTACGGCCTCGACCTCACCGTACTATTCAAAAAGCGCCTCCGGGACGGGAAGCGCTTCACTGGTATCGATGAGCTGAAGAATCAGCTTACTTGCGACGAAGAGACTTGTCGAGCAATCTGCGCAGACCTGCCTCGCCTTTGAGCGGCTCGGTGTTGAGCTTGCCGTCCACGATGAGGATGGAGTTCGGCAGTGAACTTACCCCATAGGTGGCAAGTGCGGACGAACTGGCGCCGAGACCGTCGTTGAGGTTGATCCAGGGCAGTTTCTGCGACTTGACGATAGAACCCCACTCGGCCTTGTCGGCTGACACGCATACTGCGTAGATTTCAAACCCTAGCTTGTGGTATTCGTTCCATATCGGGAGCAGAGTATCGATGTTGAGCATCTTCTGCGCGGCATCGGTGGCGTCCCAGAAGTGCAGAAGCACCGCTTTGGCGTCCACTGAACTGAGGGCCTTGCGCTCTCCGTTGGTGTCCGGAAGGATGAGGTCGGGATATTCCCGCTCCTCCGCCACACGCAGCTTGCTGTCGAGTTCGAGGAGCTTCATCCTGCGGGCAGCCTCCTTGTCGAGTGCCTTGACGTAGCGGGACTCCGGATAGACGGTCTTGAGCGAATCGGCGGCGTTCCTGAAGAGCAGCGCGTCGGTCGGCTGGTTGAATATCGAAGTGCCTTCGCCGATGGTCTCGTAGAGCACCGGGATGGTGGTCAGGGAGTACGGATGCGCCATCACGTATTTTACGCTCTCGCGGTAGTGCTTGAGGTAGGCCTTGGCCATATCAGGGCCGCTTCCGGCCGAGGAGACCAGCTCGCCGACGAAGTCCGCATAGGCCTTGTCCACCTCTGCGAGGCTCGCCGAGCCCTCGGAACCTTCCACGCTGTAGTTGCCCAGGGTGTCGGCGCTCACGCGGGCGCTCTCACCTTTCTCGAGGAGCAGCGATGCGATCCGGGTGTCCTTGTAGAAGAGATAGACGAACTCCGGCTGACCCTCGCTGACCGGCACTGAATAGCTGAATGAGCCGTCCGGGCGGGTCTTTATCGTGTCGAGTACATTGTATACATTGACATCGAGCTGCTTGACGATGATCCTGCTGTCGGCAGCTCCTTCCACTGTCCCGCTGATCTTCGCGCTCTGGGAGCAGGCGGCAAGCGAGAGTGCAGCCGCCGCAGCGGCAAGTATTCTATAATTTCTCATATTCTGCGAGTATTGCTGCCGCCGTCTGAGCCATCTGCTCCTCGGTGAAGACCGGCTTCTTCTTGCGGAAATCCATATCCCCTTCGCTCTGCAGCGGGACGAGATGGATGTGGGTGTGAGGGACTTCCATCCCAAGCACGGCCACTCCTACCCTCTTGCAGGGAACTGCGGCCTTGAGCGCCACCGCGACCTCGCGGGCGAATGCCCAGAGGCCCTCATAGGTCCTGTCGTCCAGGTGGAAGATGTAGTCGTCTTCGACATTCTTAGGGATGACGAGGGTGTGCCCGAGCGCGAGCGGGCTGATGTCGAGGAATGCGTAGTAGTCCTCGCTCTCCGCTACTTTGTATGAAGGGATCTCGCCCTTGGCGATCCTGGTGAAAAGTGTTGCCATCAGAGGGAAATGTCGAGAATTTCAAACTTTATGACGCCTGACGGGGCCTTGGCCTCCACGGTCTCGCCTTTGCCGTGCCCCAGCAGGGCCTTGGCGATAGGGGTCGTGGCGGCGAGCTTACCCTTGGAGAAGTCCGCCTCGCTCTCCCCGACGATGGTGAACTCCATCTCCCTGCCGGAGTTGAGGTTCTTGACCTTCACCCTGTTGAGCATCTGGACCTTCTCGGTGCTGAGCTGCGAACTGTCCAGCACCTTGGCGTTGACGATCATATTCTGGAGGTTGGCTATCTTCATCTCGAGAAGCCCCTGCGCCTCCCTTGCGGATTCGTATTCTGCGTTCTCGGAGAGATCACCCTTCTCGCGGGCCTCAGCGATCGCTGCGGAGATGACAGGCCTCTGAGCCAGCGCTTCAGCAAGCTCCTTCTTGATCCTGTCGAGCCCTTCCTGGCTCATTAAATGTACTTCTGCCATAGTTGTTAGTCAAATAAAAAAGAATCCTGCCCGCAGGCAGAACCCTTGTTACTCTGCAAAGATAGTGAAAGCCCGAACAAAAACAAATTATTTGTTCACCTCTACTTTTGCCTTTTTTTAAGCGGGTTTTCGACAATCGGCCGAGGAAATGACTATCTTTGTCCTCTATGAATACTAGCGAACACATCAGATGCCTGATTGTCGGCGGCGGTCCCGCCGGCTACACGGCTGCAATCTATGCCTCACGCGCCGCGCTGAACCCGGTCCTCTACGAGGGGATGGAGCCTGGCGGACAGCTCACGACCACCACGATGGTGGAGAATTTCCCGGGCTTCCCCGGCGGAGTCGATGCCAATGTACTGATGAGCTCGATGCGCGAGCAGGCGCAGAAGCTCGGTGCCGACATCCGGCGCGGGACTGTCACCGCCGTGGATTTCGGCGTGCGCCCGTTAAGGCTCACTATAGACTCCGATACTCAGATTGAAGCCGACAGCGTGATCATAGCCACCGGAGCCACCGCGCGTTACCTCGGGCTGCCGTCGGAGCAGAAGTTCCGCGGGCTCGGCGTGTCCGCCTGTGCGACCTGCGACGGATTCTTCTACCGCCGCAAGGACGTGGCCGTGGTCGGCGGAGGAGACACCGCCTGCGAAGAGGCCACCTACCTCGCCGGACTCTGCCGCAAGGTCTATATGATAGTCCGCAGGGATGTCCTTCGCGCTTCCGAGGCGATGCAGGAGAGGGTCCGCAAGACGGAAAACATCGAAATCCTCTGGAACTGCAACACTCAGGAAGTGCTCGGCGACGGGGGAGGAGTCACCGGCGTCAGGCTCGTCAGAAAAGATGGCGAGATTTTTGATATCAAGGTGGACGGATTCTTCCTGGCGATAGGACACCATCCGGTCTCAGAGCTCTTCTCCAAGTGGGTGGAGACTGACTCAGAGGGTTATATCGTCACAGACGGGGTCAGCGGACGCACCAATGTGGAGGGCGTCTATGCCGCCGGAGATGTGCAGGATCCGCGTTACCGTCAGGCCATCAACGCCGCCGCATCGGGATGCCGCGCCGCGCTTGAAGCCGAAAAATATTTGAAAGGATGAAAAGATTTGCAATCGCTCTCACATTTGCCCTCACCCTGCTTGCGGGGTGCAAGTCGCAGTATGACGTCGTGCTCGAGAGCAGCGATGTGGACTTGAAGTACAAGGCTGCGTTCGACTACTTCAACAAGGGCAAATACACCCGCGCATCAGCTGTGTTCGAGTCGCTCTCCCTCCTCACCAACGGCACCGAGAGGGAAGATACCGTGCGCTACTACTGGGGGCTGAGCAACTATTCCAACAAAGACTACTATACCGCCGAGACCAATTTCAAGCAGTTCCTCGACAACTGCCCGCGCTCCCCGTTCACCGAGAGCGCCGAGTTCCTGAGGGTTGACTGTCTCTACAAGGCCACGCTCCGCTACGAGCTCGACCAGACTCCGACCTACACGGCCATCAGCGCCATCAGCGAATATCTTGCCGACCATCCGCAGGGAGCCAATGCTGAGATCTGCCACCATATGCTGCAGGAGCTGGGCGAGCGGTTGGACCGCAAGGCCTACGAGAACGCCAGGATCTACTACAAGATGGAGGATTATCTGGCTTCCCGCGTGGCATTCAAGAACATACTCAAGGACGACGCTGACAACGTCTATCGCGAGGACATACTCTACTACTCCGCGATGTCGTCCTACAAGTATGCCTACCTCAGCGTCAAGGCCAAGCAGAAGGAGAGGTATCTGGTCTTCGTGGACGACTACCTCAACTTCATCGGCGAATACCCGGAATCCTCATACCGCAAGGAGCTTGACGCCCTCTACGCAAAAGTGAAAGGAAATATTTGAAACTTTCACTCCCGCAGCACAGGTATCTATATTATATGGAAAAGAAAGTACCTACCAACACCATCACGCGCGACATCAAGTACCTCGCGCAGCCGACAGGCAACATCTATGAGACAGTCGTAATCCTCTCGAAGAGAGCCAACCAGGTATCCCTCGCAGAGAAGAAGGAGCTCGCCAAGAAGCTTGAGGACTTCCGCACCGGAGAGCGCGACACGATGGACGAAGTGTTTGAGAACAAGGAGCAGATCGAGATCTCCAAGTATTATGAGCGTCAGCCTAAACCTGACCTTGTGGCCATCTCCGAATTCGAGAACGGTGAACTCTACTATAGGGTAGCTCAGGAAGACGCGGCCGGAGAGAAGTAGGCCTGCGCGACAGCCCCTATGCTCCGGTCCCTTCACATCAGGAACTATATTCTCATAGACTCTCTGGATATTGACTTTCCGGAGGGTCTGGTCATTATTACAGGTCAGACCGGCGCCGGCAAGTCCATCCTTCTCGGGGCCCTCTCGCTGCTCTTCGGGGTGAAGACCGATGCTTCGATGCTGTCGGAGGGGGCTTCCTCCTGCGTTGTGGAAGCCGAGTTCGATCCGGCGGGAGAGGCGGTGAAGGAGCTCCTGGCTGAAGAGGAGCTGGAAGCCGAGAGCGACGCCCTCGTGGTGCGCAGGGTCATCTCCGCCTCCGGACGTTCTAGAAGTTTTGTCAACGACTGTCCGGTACAGACGGCGCTGCTCCAGCGGCTCTCGCCGATGCTTATAGACATACATTCCCAGCACAGGAGTCTGCTGCTCTCGGACCGCGGTTTCCAGCTCTCGGTGCTGGACCGCTTCGCCCGCAATTCAGACCGCCTGGCCGAGTCCCGCCGCCTCTGGGCCGAACTGCGTTCGGTCAGGGGGGAGATTGCCTCCCTTAGGGAGAAGCTCTCCAGGCTCGAAGCCGACAGGGAGTACAATGCGGCACAGCTGCGCCAGCTCGAGGATGCCAAACTCGAGAGCGGCGAGCTCGAGGCTCTCGAGGAAGAGCACAGGGGCCTCGCCAATGCAGAGCAGATAATGGAGAGCCTCTCCACGTCCGGCACTCTGCTCTCGCCGCAGGACGACACCCCTGGAGTATCATCCTCGCTCAAAGAAGCCGGGCGGGAGCTGGAGCGGATTTCTTCCTTTCTCCCCGAAGTCCCCGAACTCGTCTCGAGACTGGAATCCGCGAGGCTGGAAGTTGAGGACATCAATTCGGAACTTGACACGCTTCTCTCCAGGATCGACCTCTCGCCTGAGAGGCTGGAGGCTGTGGAGGAGAGGATGTCGCTGCTTTATTCTCTGCTCAAGAAGCACGGCTGCGACACTGTAGACGATCTCATCGCGCGGCGCGACTCCTACGCCGGTGCGGTGGAGGGGTCTTCCGCCCTTGAGGAGCAGATTGGCGGACTCGAGGCCCGTGAGAAGAAACTCGCCGCAGCCTTCGAAAGCATCTGCGCCGAGCTGTCCGGGGCTCGCCGCGGGGCTGCTCCGAAGCTCTCGGAGTCTATTGTGAAGTCCCTGCGCTTCCTGGAGCTGGAGAGAGCAAGTTTCGAAGTGAAGATCGAGGACGGACCCGCTTCGGCAGACGGTACAGACAGGGTCAGTTTCCTCTTCTCATCGACCGGGCGCGAGCCGCAGGAGCTCTCCAAGGTCGCATCCGGAGGTGAAATGTCGCGCATTATGCTCTGCCTCAAGGCTGAGATGGCCGGGTTCTCCGGGATGCCGACGATGATCTTCGACGAGATCGATACCGGTGTCAGCGGCAGTGTCGCCGACCGGATGGGTCAGATGATATGCGAGATGGGGCGCAGTATGCAGGTATTCTCCATCACACACCTGCCGCAGGTCGCAGCCAAGGGAGATGCGCACTATATAGTCACGAAGGAACTGACCCCGGAAGGGCGCACAGTCTCCTCGATACACAAGGTGGAAGGACGGGAGAGAGTCTCCGAAATCGCCCGTCTGCTCAGCGGAGCGACCATCACCGAAGCCGCCATAGCCAACGCTGAAGCGCTGCTACAGGAGGCTCATTGAGAGGTCTTTGCCGTAGATGACGCGGCGCACGGCCTGGTTGACACGGCCGTCTCCTGACTCCCGGTCAAATCTGAAATCCGACTGCAGGCCGCGCTCGCTGCTGTCCGGAAGTCTCTTATGCCACTTCCTGCCGTATTCCTTGCACATCCTGACGAAATAGTGCACGGTGTCGTAGCCCTGGAATGCGAACGAACCCGGTTCGCCGCCGTAGAGAGCGCGGTAGCTCAGCACGAAGTCCTTGACTGCCTGCGAGTCATAGTCGATATGGTAGGCTGCGGTCAGCCTGGTCTCCGCGTTGTAGAGGTCGAGTACGTCCGGGCCGACACAGTTGCGCACCTTCGAAGTGCTGTAGAGCACGATGTTGCCGTGCAGGGCGGCGGCGATGCCGGTACTCTTGACGGATGAGCTGATGAAGCTGTCGCTGTCGGAGGCGATGAGCACGCGGTACTTCCCCTGAAGCCCGAGCGACCTGAAGCCGCCTTCGCCCTTGAGCTCGTCAATGGACTGCAGGGACTTATACTTGACGCCCCTTTCCTGCAGCCGGGACAGCAGGTATGCACTCTGCTCTCCGGCCTTGGTCGCGGCTGCTTCCCTCAGCACTATTACCTCGTCTCCGAACTGCAGATCCTCCTGAAGCCAGTCCAGCAGTTCGTCTATCTGTCTGGTCCAGGGGACAGGGGACTGAATGACATTGTCCCCCTGCTCCGCAAGCGCCGCGGTGCGCGGCTCGAGCGGGGAAACCAGCGTCTTGCTCCCGCAGAGCGGCAGCGCACGGACCACGTCATCGTAGCCCACAGGCCCGATGACGACATCGCTCTCCGCAAGGGCGTCACCCTCGGCTAGATCTTCGACAGTGGAATCTATCATCCTGAGACTTATACGGGTGCCGTCAGCTCCCAGGTCGCGCAGCGCGAGCAGAGCGCCTGAATACATCTCCACGAAATTGGAACTCGGCCTCTCGCCCGCGGACTTGAGAGGGAGTATCAGGCTCACGTTGATGACTGACGGAGCATCGTAGGACCAGCTGTCCTCAGACGCTTCCTGCCCGCCTTCGGGCAAGGCGACCCCGGTGCTGTCACTGACTTCGGTGACTGGCGCCACCTCGACGGGGACTTCCTTCTTCTCGGTCTCGGCTTTCTTCTTCTTGCCCGGGAAGAGGTACCACTGCGCGCAGGCGGTGAGCTGCAGCACGCAGAGCAGGCTAAATATTGTGATGAGTTTCTTCATTTCTCGATGGATTGCGCAAATTCTATCAGATCTTTGCAGAATCTTTGCCAGCTGAGGTTCGCATTGAGCTTGCGGATGCCGCTGATGTATCCCTCGCGCAACTGCGGCTCGTCGAAGTACTTCCTGATGGCCGCGCTGACGCACTGCGGCGTACATTCGCTGCAGACCATTCCGGCGCCCGATGCGCCGATAGTCTCCTTGAGCCCTCCGACATCAGTGACTATCATCGGCAGCTCAAAGTGGTTGGAGATGGCGCTGATGCCGCTCTGGGTGGCGCTGCGGTAAGGCAGTACCGCCACGTCGGCCGCCGAGAAGAAGGTCTTGACATCGGCATCCCGGATATAGTTCGGGAAGACATAGATCCTTCTGGAGTTGGGGCTGGCGTCGATGAGCTTCTGATAACGGTCGAACGTGCCGTAAGGTTCGCCGGCGATGATCAGCTGGTAGCTGTCGTCCAGCCGGTTGAAGGCTTCGATGAGGACATCGAGCCCCTTGTATTCGCGTATCAGCCCGAAGAACAGGATGTTGCGGCTGCCGCTGCGGACGCCGAGCTTCTTCTCGGCCTCCTCCTTGGGAATCCTGCCGCCGAAGTGGTCGTAGACCGGATGCGGGATCACGGTATATACTGCGTCCTTCTTCAGCCTGAGCAGGTCTTCGGAAACCTCCCGGCAGAGAGTGACGCAGCCGTCAACCCTGCGCAGGAAATATCTGGTCAGCGGGGCGTCGAAGAAGTGCGGCTCGTGCGGGATTACATTGTCCATTATGGCGATGACCCGGCAGCTCTCCGGGAGATGCGAGGCTACATATCCCAGCGACGGAGCGAACCACGACATCCAGTAGCGGACTATCAGCAGGTCGGGATTCCACCCGCTGATGGCCTTCGCCGTCCGCTTCCAGGATAAAGGATTGACCGTATCCAGCAGAGCCTCTGACTCTACGGATACGGCCTCATCGTCTTCGCTTACATATTGCGTCTTCCCCGGAAAGAGGAGCGAGGGATACTGCCTGCTGAAGTTGAATGCACGCACTTCGTGCGACTTCCCCAGCTCTGTCAGGATGTTTGCGTTGAACTGGGCGATACCTCCGCGGTAGGGGTAAAAACAGGACAGTATTGCAATCCTCAAGGCTTACTCGGCTTTCTGGCCCTTGGTCTTGACGTATGCGGCATTGAGCCCCTCGAGCAGTTCGTCGGTGATGTCGAGGCTCTCGTCGGCGGTAACTACCGGCATAGGAAGGATGTCGCCCTGGGTGGTGAGGATCATCGCATAGCCCTTGTCGGCATTGAATTCCTTGATGTAGGAGTTGATGGCGTCGGCGATCTGGTTCATCATGACCTGCTGCTCCTCGGCGATCTCCTGCTGCTTCTGGGAAGCGTAGGTCTGGAAATCGTTCTGCTGCTGAGAGAGCTTCTGGCTCTGGGTCTCGGCTACGGACTGGGTGAGAAGTCCCTTGTTGATCTTGTCCTGGAATGCCTTGATGTCCTTCTCAAGCTTGTTGCCGCGGCGGGTAACCTCCTGGTTGATGCTGCCTACCTTGGTCTCAACCACGCTGCGGAGGTCGTTGGCCATATCATATTCGCTCAGTACGCGATCCATACTGAAGTACACGATTGCACCGGACTTGGCTCCGGACTCGGAGGCCTCAGCGGCGCTGGTGCCGCCGTTGGCGGTGTTATTGTTGGTGCAGGCAACGAAAGCCGTCATTGCGGCGATTGAGAGGAAAAGGGTTAACTTTTTCATTTTGAATTATACTAATTACTGTTTTTGACGCAAATCAATCTTGCGGGAGGGAAGCAGCTCCCTCCCGCATTGAAGCACAAATGTAGTCAAAAATTCGGAAAAACCTCTTTATTGCGGGAAATTAACGCCTGCCCCCTTACCCCCTGATGTAGTGCGGCATGCCGTCGGGGGTGATGATGGAGATCTCGCAGAGGCCCGCGACCTCCCCGTCCACCGTCCAGGCGCTCTGGAAGATGAGCTTGTGGACACCCTGCTTCTCGATGGTATAGCAGTTCGAACCGCCATTCTCCAGCAGGCTGCGGATGATGCCTGCAGAGCGCTCGCCGTGGCAGGCGAAAAGATTCTTCCCGATCAGATTGCCGTGCTTGCGGTACTGCTCCACGGCTTTGTCGTTCATATAGATGATGACCCCGTCCCTGTCGCAGACGGTGATCGAGCAGTCGAGTCCGCGGGCCCAGTCCGGCACGCAGGAAGAGTCCAATCCTACATTCATAAGCCTGCCGCCGCTTCCAGATACTTGCCGACAGTGGTCTCCAGGCCCATATAGAGGGCATCGCAGATCAGCGCGTGGCCGATGCTGACCTCGTCGGTCCAGGGGATGGTGTTGATGAAGTAGGAGAGGTTCTCAAGCGAGAGGTCGTGGCCGGCGTTGAGGCCGAGGCCCAGTTCGCGGGCCTTCTCGGCAGTACGGAGATACGGCTCAATGGCGGCTTCCCTGCCTGCGGGGTAGCCTGCGGCGTAGGCGGCAGTGTAGAGCTCGACCCTGTCGGCTCCGCATCTTTTCGCCCCTTCAGCCATCGCCGGATCAGGGTCGATGAAGATGGAGGTGCGGATGCCGCGCGACTTGAACGAGGCGCAGATCCGGGAGAGAAAGGCATAGTTGCGCACCGTGTCCCAGCCGGCATTGGAAGTCAGGGCGTCCGGGGCGTCCGGGACCAGTGTCACCTGGTCGGGGACCACTTCGCAGACCAACGCGCTGAAGCTGCCGGTCGGGTTGCCTTCGATATTGAATTCGGTCCTGACTGCAGGTCGCAGGGTCCTGACATCGGAGTATCTTATGTGCCTCTCGTCCGGGCGCGGGTGGACTGTGATCCCCTCCGCCCCGAAGCGCTCGCAGTCGAGCGCAGCCTTGAGCACGTCAGGCATATTGCCGCCGCGCGCATTGCGCAGCAGGGCGATTTTGTTGATATTTACGCTTAGTCTTGCCATTTCACAAATCCCATTTTACGTTCTCACCAACTTTGACGCAAAAGTAGCAATAATTATAAAATTGTGCTAAATTTGGCATCCGATATGCGTCTCGCGTACTATATAAAGAAGAAAGGGCTCGAAGGCGACTCCAGGCTGGAGGAGATGATCTCCTCGCTGGAGGCTGCCGGATTCGAGGTGTACCGGGTGGCGGGAGCAGCTGATATTCAGCCTTCTACCGATGCGCTGCTGAGTCTTGGCGGAGACGGGACCTTCCTCTCCGCGGCGAGGATTGCCGTGGCCTCGGACGTGCCGGTGCTGGGCGTCAACCTCGGCCGCCTGGGCTTCCTCTCGGAGTGCAGGCCCGAAGATCTCGCTGAGGCTCTCCGCAGGGGCGAGTTCCGCGTGGAGGAGAGGGAACTGCTGCAGGTCGGCGCAAGCACGCCGCTGCCTCAGGGTTTCTGGCCGCTGGCGCTCAACGAGACTAGCGTCTCGAGGGTCAGCGCGTCGATGCTCGGAGTCGAGGTGGAGATAGACGGGGAGAAGCTGCCGACCTGGTGGGCCGACGGGCTTTTGGTCGCGACGAGCACAGGCTCAACAGCTTACTCTCTAAGCGTAGGGGGGCCGGTATGCACTCCTGACGCGAAGGTGTTCATAGTGGCACCGATCTCTCCGCACAACCTCAACGTGCGCCCGCTGGTCGTGCCGCACACTTCCCGGATAGCCATCACCCTGCGTTCGCGCGACGAGAGCGCCGTATTCACGGTGGACAACTGCAACTGCCGCATCCCGGCGTCCACACGCGTCGAGGTATGCGCCTCGCAGCGGCATCTGAAGCGGCTGTGCCTGGGCAAATCCAACTTTATCAATGCGTTGCGCAGCCGCCTACTCTGGGGCGAGGATGTCCGCAACGGAAACGGAACTCTATAAACGGTATGATAGAAACAGAAAAACTGCCGCTGCACGTCTCGCTGATAATGGACGGCAACGGAAGGTGGGCGAAGCAGCGCGGCAAGGCGCGGATCTACGGACACTATGAGGGCGTGGAGAGCGTAAGGGCCGTGATGGAGGCCGCAGTGGAGTGGGGGATTAAGTATGTCTCTTTCTTCGCCTTCTCCGAGGAGAACTGGGACCGTCCTTCCGACGAAGTCAATTCCCTGATGGACCTGATGGGGGCCGCGATGGAGGCGGAACTCCCGACATTTCTCGGACACGATGTCCGCTTCCTGGTGCTCGGCAACCGCGACCGGCTCTCCGACTCGCTCAAGTCCAGGATAGACAGGGTGATGGAGGCTACGCGCGGGGGAGAGGCGATGACGATGATACTCTTCCTGAGCTACAGCGGCCGCTGGGATATACTGCAGGCGGCCGAGAGGATGGCACACGATTTGATAAATCACCCCGGTCAGCCGGTCGGGATGGAGGATTTCAGCCGTTATCTCGTCACAGGCGGCATCCCGGACCCGGATCTGCTGATCCGCACTTCCGGAGAGAAGAGAATCAGCAATTATTTGCTCTGGCAGGCAGCCTACACGGAATTCGTATTTACCGACACTTTATGGCCGGACTTCCGCAGGGAAGAGTTCAAGGCCGCGCTGGAGGAGTACGCATCGCGTGACAGGAGGTTCGGAAAAGTCAAATAATTGGACTATATTTGCGAATTATTGATTGAAGATGAAGATTGGACGGATACTTGTCGCTTTGACCCTCGCTCTCATACCGGTGCTCGCCGCCGCGCAGGAGTCCGGGGTTGAGGTCGATTACAATCACCCCCGCACATACAAGGTGGGAGGCATTAAGGTTGAGGGCAACACCTACTACCGCGACCAGCAGATTATCTCCCACACCGGACTTCAGACCGGGATGGAGGTCACCGTACCTGGCGAAGACATGTCCAACATAGTCAAGCGGCTCTGGCTTCAGCGCTACTTCGAGGATGTCGCAGTCACGATCGACTCCCTCAGCGCCGGCAGGGATTCGGCCTTCTTCACTATCAGGGTCAAGGAGCGTCCGAGAGTGTCCAGCTGGACGTTCTCCGGAGTGAAGTCCGGCGAGCGCAAGGACATCCAGGAGAGGGTCAGCCTCCGCAGGGGCGGCGAGTTCTCCGAATATGTTGAGAAGACCACATCCGACATCATCAAGCGCTACTTCGCCGAGAAGGGCTTCCTGCTCTGCGAGGTCAAGGCCGAGGTGACCAAAGATACCGTCATCCGCAACGCCATCCGCGTCAACTTCGCGGTGGACAAGGGTCAGAAGATAAAGGTGCGCGACATCAACTTCATCGGCAACGAGCACGTCAAGGATTTCAAGCTCGCCCGCTCGATGAAGAAGACCAAGTCCAACAAGATCTACAACTTCTTCAACAGCAAGAAGTTCAACGAGAAGGAATATATCAACGACAAGAAGAACGTCATCAGCGCCTTCAACGAGGCGGGCTACCGCGACGCGAGGCTGGTGCGCGACTCAGTATATTATGTGGCCCCGAACCGCCTCGGCATTGACCTCGTCTTCGAGGAGGGCGACAAGTACTACTTCCGCGACATCACCTGGACGGGCAACTCCGTCTACTCTTCCGACGCTCTCAACCAGGTGCTCGCCATCAACAAGGGCGATGTCTATGACCGCGTGACGATGGAGAAGC
>CAVEAQ010000015.1:0-24298 GCA_963613775.1 bacterium
CTCCGACGACCCGCTGCGGAAGTATATCTCTATTGAGGAATGTTCAGAAGACGAACTCGGCTGTGCCTGCAGAGCATATTGCTCCTCCCGGTATATAAAATACTGAGTACCAGGAAGATAGATTCTAGAAGCCGCTTGGTTAGCTCGTACATCGTATTAGTTCAGTGTGTTTGTGTCCGCTTCCCCGCAGAGAGGAATGCAAGAGCAAAAATAACAATTATTTAACAATCGCCAAATGATTGCCAATATAATTACCTGAAGCCCTTAACGCTGACGCATAGACAGTCTCAGCAGCCGTTCCTGGGCAGGCTCGGGGGCCCGATTACTGCTCGAAGAAGGAGAAGTGTACGCGACCGTACACTTTTTCTTTTATAAATCGGGGGTGGGCGGCGAAAGAGTGCTCATCGCCGTGTTCGAGGATGAAATAGTTGCCCTTATGGAGTATGCCCGCGCCGAGGACCTTGTCAGGCAGAGTCTCCAGTCCCTCAAGGGCGTAGGGAGGATCGGCGAAGATGATGTCGAACTTCTCCCGGCAGATGGGGAGGAAGTCGAAGACATTGCTATGGACGGCCTTGACGCAGCCTAGCCCGAGGCGGGAGGCTTCGCGGCGTATGAAGGAAGAGTTGTCCCTATTCATCTCCACGCTGCAGACCAGCGCCGCTCCTCGGGAAGCGAACTCATAAGCTATCGCGCCGGTGCCGCCGAAGAGATCGAGGACCTTGAGGTCGGCGAATTCGTACTCGTTGTCGATGGTGTTGAAGAGACCTTCCTTGGCATAATCGGTGGTCGGACGCGCACTGTAGCCTGCCGGCGGGCAGATGACCCTGCCCTTGAGAGTGCCACCAATTATTCTCATAGCCTCACGACAGTCTTGAAGTAACGGTAGAGCGACATCTGCTCATCGGCATCCAGATCGGAGATCCAGCAGATAGTGGACATCTCCGGATTGATCTGAAGGGATTTGACGGAGAGGAAGATATAGTATTCGGCAGTGGTGAAGTCCTGTATGTCGAACGCATTGGCGAGCATCAGGGTCTTGCCCTGGGCCACTGCGAGATAGAGTCTGCCGTCCCGGATACTGCACAGGATCCTATTGTATTCAGGACAGTCCCCGAGCCGTCTCAGCACGCGGACCATCTCACTCCCGGAGACGCCACTGTCCTCATCAGCAGTGCAGATGAGGACAGCGTCATATTCCGGTATTTCTATGTGTTTCACCTCAGTGCCTTCCTCCAGCCGGGCCACCTCTGCGAGCGCCTCGCGCTCGGAAGCAGGATTGAAGAAAGCGGAAGGGACGAGGGTAAACACCGTTACTCCCAGTTACCTGCGTTGTTGTTAGGCGCAGAGATGGAGCCGACCTGAAGTCCCTCGAACTTGTTCTGGGCCTTGCGCTCAGCGTCAAGGTTGATGCGGAGCTGGTTGTCAAGTCCCTTGAGAAGGTCCTTATAGGTCAGCTTGGCCTCGAAGAGAGGGACAGGCACACCTGACACCATCTTGACGATTGCATCCATCGTAACAGGGACACCGCCTGAGAACGGAACTGTCTTGAGGGAATCCACGCAGAAGTCGTCACGGTCATTGAAGAGCGTGTCCTTGACGGCGATGGAGTTCTCGATGGAGAACACGAGATTCTTGTCACCTGCGAGGTACATCTTGTAGAGCTCCTCGTTGGTGATCTTGCGGTGAGCCTTCTTGACGGCCTCGGTATGGAGTACGGCAACTGAGTCGTCCTCTGAACCGACCTGAAGCACAACCGGCATCTTGCCGGTCTCGTAGAAAGCCTTAAGTGAATCCACAGTGGAAGTAAACTTGCCGTTCACCGACTTGTAAGCCACCTGAAGCGTGCGGATGTCCTTGAGTCTCTGGATGGCTACGCTCTCGCGGTAGTCCTTCTGCTTATTGAAGTTGACCGGCTGCATAACTGAATTGACGGTTGCATACACCAGGAAGACGATGACTGCAAGCAGCACAACTTCAACGATAATCTTGACTGTCTTGTTCATTATTGTTAATTTTTATCAATATCCAAAACCGTACAAAGTTATGAAATTGATTTATCAAATGCAATATTCTTCGTAAATTTGCGGAGTGAAAATGCTCGACAGAACCTTGCTCGACCGCCTTGACGGGTATTTCGGAGGAGTCCGGAGCGCCTGCGTAGCAGTGCATCAGCACCCCGACGGGGACGCACTGGGCAGCGCATCCGCCCTCGTGAGTTACCTCCGGGAGCGCAGGGTGTGCGATGCCGTGGCGATAGTGCCCGACCCGTATCCTGCGACGCTGGATTTCCTCGTCCGCAACGGAGAAGTCATAGTCGCCTCGAAAGATCAGTCGGGAGCCGCCCGGGCGCTTGCCGCCTGCGACCTGCTGGTCTGCCTGGACCTCAATTCCCCCGGCAGGACCGGCACGCTGGAGACCGCCATCCGCTCCGCACGCTGCCCAAAGGTGATGATTGACCACCATCCGGGTCCGGATGCAGACGGATTCGATCTCGTATTCAGCGAGACTGAGATCTCCTCGGCCAGCGAGCTGCTCTACAGCATCCTGATGGAGATGCCGGATGTGGCGGGCGATGCACGCAGACTGCCCAAGGACACGGCTCTGGGACTGATGACCGGTATGACCACCGACACCAACAACTTCGCCAACTCCACCTACCCGTCCACGTTCGTGATGGCCTCGCGCCTGATCGAGGCGGGGGTTGACCGCGACAGACTGCTCTCGCTCCTCTACAACCGCTACCGCGAGAACCGCTTCAGGGCGATGGGCTACTATCTGCAGACCCGGCTGCGCATCACACCGGATGGAGTCGCCTATGCGGTGTTCAGCGCGGAGGACTTCCGCTCTCTGGGGCTAGGCGAAGGCGAGACTGAGGGATTCGTCAACCTGCCGCTGGGCATTGACCGCGTCCGGATGAGCATCTTCCTCAGAGAGGACGGGGACATCTACAGGGTGTCTGTGCGCTCCAGGAAGGGCTGGTCGTCCAATGCTCTCGCGCGTGCATTCTTCAATGGTGGCGGCCACGAGTGCGCGGCAGGCGGCAGACTCCGGATCGCGGACGGACTATCCGCGAGGGAAGATGCGGAAAAATACATAGAGGATGTGACGGCACGATTCCTGCAAGATGAAGCGCTGTCCTTATAATAATAGGAGATGAAAAAGACACTGACATATCTGCTGCTTGCCGCCCTCATGCTGAGCGGATGCGCCAAGACGGTCACAAGCGGACTCAACGACGCTTCGAAGAGATACTTCGATGCGTGGATACACGTTAACTACCCTGACCTCACCCCGACCGCCCTCGGAGCCTACGTGATCGAGGAGAAGGAAGGGACCGGCGCATCGCTGCAGGATGCGGAGACCGATGCCTATGTGAGGCTCAACTATACGGTGCGCTCGCTCGACGGGACCGTGAGCGGCACCACCTACCCTTACCTTGCCAAGCAGCTTGGCGAATACAGCGAGACAAGCTGGTACGGCCCGGTCATCTGGAGCCGTGCCGACGGCAGCCTCTATGCCGGAGTGGACGAGATGCTGTCATCGATGAAGATCGGCGGCAAGAAGACAACGGTGATTCCGGGCTGGCTTCTCACCGGCAGCCGTTACGACACTGCGCAGGAATACATTGACAATGTGAGCGCAAGCTCTCCGGCCATCTACGAGCTGGAGCTGCTCGAGGCCATAAACGACACGGACCGGTGGGAGCTGGACTCCATCGGACGCTACCTCTCATCCAACTTCCCGGAAGTTTCACTCGCCGACTCCCTCAAATACGGATTCTACTATATCCAGAAGAAGGCTCCGCAGCCTATCGGCACCGGTTCAGATGACGACGGGGATGAAGATGAGTCCGACGCCGGCTTCCCGAGGGACAGCACAATCTACATCAACTACACCGGACGCCTGCTCAACGGGCAGGTCTTCGACACCACCATAGAGGATACGGCCAAGGTTTACGGCCTGTACTCCTCCAGCAAGAGCTACAAGCCGATTTCGGTAAACTACGATTATGACGATTATTCCCAGATCACCATAACCTCCGACAAGAGTTCCGTCATCGACGGTTTTGCCTATATGGTATGGAGGATGGGCGCATACGAGGAGGGCAGCGGCGTCTTCTACTCCAAGCTGGGCTACAGCTCCAGCGGCTCCGGAAGCAGCATCCCGGCATATTCACCGCTGAGATTTGACATAGAGGTAGTTGATCAACCATAGACAAGTTAGTAGTAATTATATATTTATGGCAACATCTGAACTGGCTCCAACGGAGCTCGGAACGGAGAAAATCGGAAAACTTCTGAAGATGTATGCGGTCCCGGGCATTATCGCCCAGACCGCTGCTTCTTTGTATAATATGGTCGACAGCATCTACATCGGCCATATCCCGGGAGTAGGCTCGGCTGCAATCAGCGGTCTTGCCGTGACCTTCCCGCTGATGAACCTCTCATCGGCGATGGGTACCCTGGTGGGAGTCGGCGCAATGACGCTCATTTCCGTTCTCCTCGGGCAGAAGAACTACGAAACGGCACGGAAGGTGCTCGCAAACGTCTTCGCCCTCAACATCGTCATCGGAATACTCTTCTCGGTGGTCACACTCAGCTTTCTGGACCCGATCCTGAGGTTCTTCGGCGCGAGCGACAACACCCTGCCGTTTGCACGGGACTATATGGTCATCATCCTGCTCGGCAATGTATTCTCCCACCTTTACTTCGGCTTCAACGGCATCATCCGTGCCGCCGGGCACCCGAAGACGGCAATGGGTCTGACACTATTTACCGTGATTTCCAATGCGATACTCGACCCGATACTGATATTCGGCTGCGGAATGGGCATCAGGGGTGCCGCCATCGCGACAATTGCCTGCCAGATGCTGGCTCTCGCCTATACAATCAGGTTCTTCTTCAACCGTGACAGGCTGCTGCATTTCCCTAAACCTTGCCTGCAGCTCGAGTGGCGGATTGCCAAACAGTCCCTTGTCATCGGCCTCGGGCCGTTCCTGATGAATGCGGCCGCCTGCCTTGTGGCAATGTTCATCAACCAGCAGCTCGGCAAATATGGCGGAGATATGGCCATCGGAGCGTACGGCATCATCAACCGGCTCACTATGCTCTTCCTTATGATCTGTATGGGATTCAACCAGGGCCTGCAGCCTATCGCCGGCTACAACTACGGCGCGCGTCAGTACCGCAGAGTCAAGGAAGTGGCAGCGCTGACGGCGAAGTGGGAGGTCGGGGTCACGACAGCCTGCTTCCTGATGTCGGAACTGATCCCGGAGCTTGCGGTGAGCCTGTTCACCAACGACCCGGAGATGATCGCCATGGCGTCCAAGGGCCTGAGGGTTATGAACGCAGGTATCGCAGTGGTCGGCTTCGGCATCGTGACCTCCAACCTCTTCCAGTGTCTCGGTATGGTCAAACAGTCCATATTTCTCTCTCTCTCCAGGCAGCTCATCATCCTGCTGCCTCTGATCTATACCCTGCCGCTGTGGCTGCAGGAGAAGGGCGTATGGCTCAGTTTCCCTATCTCGGATATCCTGTCCGCCGTCATCGCGGCGATATTCGCGGTCCGTCTCTTCCGCAAGTTCAACAAGCTCCAGGATGGCGAGGACTCAGCCGCACTGGGGAGTTCAATCGAATAAACGCAGTTCTATGGACAAGCATATCATAATCAACATCGGACGGCAGTTCGGCAGCGGCGGCAAGAGCGTCGCCAGCTCGCTTGGAGCGAAACTTGGTATTCAGGTCTACGACAACGAACTGATAATCAAGGCTGCGGCCGAGAGCGGCTTCAGTCCTGAGCTCTTCCGCCGCAGCGACGAGAAGAAGCGCATCGTGGAGCTCGGCTTCCAGACGGCGGGGCTCAACGACAGGGAGATCTTCAAAATCCAGAGCAAGGTCATCCGCGACATAGCTCAGAACACAAGCGCCATCTTCGTGGGCAGGGCATCGGACTACGTGCTCAGGGACATGAACTGCCTGGACATCTTCATCACCGCGCCCGACGAGAGCCGCCGCGCCCGCATCTGCGATAGGATGGGCATCGGCGACGAGGAAGCGACGAAACTCATCTCCAAGATGGACAAGGGCCGCGAGAGCTACTACAACTTCTTCACCTTCAGCCACTGGGGAGTCGCATCCAACTACGACCTCTGTGTCGACTCCTCCATCCTCGGCATTGACGGCACAGCCGATTTCATAATCGACTTCGCCCGCCGCGCCGGGAAGCTGTAGAGGGAGCGGCCAGATCAAACAACCCGGGGGGGGGATTGCCTCAAGTGTAGAAAAAAATACACCTGAAACAAGCCGCTACAGCGGCGCGGTGGAGCGTCAGCGAGATTTCGAAGAAATCGAAGCAGCGAAGCCGCCCGACATAGGCGAAGCCGGAGTCGGTGTACCCCTGAAAGGGGCTGTCGGCGTAGGCCGACTAGGGTTAAAGAAGCTAAGCAAGTCGCGCAGCGACTTGAGCACCGCAGGGATTCGGGGCGGTAGCCCCGATAATATCAAGATATATAATCTAAAGCGAAACGCTTTAGATTATATATCCTGTAATCTGACCGCTGCAGGCGGCAGCATTGGCCTCATCGGTATCGATGTGCATTGCGAGGGCGGCCTTGTCGGAAACCCTGATCACGGTGTCGCCGAAGACGAGTTTGCGGCCGGTCTCCTGCTCAACCTCCACATTGACAACCTGTCCGTTGACAACGCCGAACTTCTCGGCATCGGCAGGAGTCATATGCACGTGCCTCTTGGCAACGATGACTCCCTCGGCGATTTCAACTTCTCCGCAAGGACCGACGATCTTGCAAGGGGCAGAACCCTTTACGTGACCGCTCTCCCTGATCGGAGCGACAATACCCACAGTGCGGGCATCGGTAAATGAGAGCTCCACCTGATCCTCCGGGCGCACAGGTCCGAGGATGGAGCACTTCAGCGACGCTCTAGGGCCGACTACATCGACCTTCTGGTTGGACACATACTGTCCCGGCTGGGACAGAGGCTTTTTGACTTCAAGCTCGAAGCCTTTTCCGAAAAGGACATCCAGAGTCTCGCGTGTCACGTGCACGTGGCGGGCTGATGTCTCGATGATGAAATTGCTCATATTCTTGTATTAGTTTTCGAGTTCCGATACGATGTGCATTGTGTCGCGGGCGATCACGAGCTCCTCGTTGGTAGGGATCATAGCGACCTTGACGGTGGAGTCGGCCGCGGAGATGATGGTCTCTGCGCGGGCGTTCTCGTTGGCCTCGTTGTCGATCTTGACTCCCATATATGAGAGGTTCTCGCAGATATGGCGGCGAAGACGAGGGTTGTTCTCCCCGATGCCGGCGGTGAAGACGATGAGATCCACACCGTTCATCTCGGCGATGTAGGCTCCGACGTTCTTGATGGTGTCGTAGGTGAGCTTCTTGAGCGCAATCTTGGCCATACGGTCACCCTCGAGCGCAAGCGCGTTGAGGTCGCGCAGGTCGGAGCTCTTGCAGCTCAAGCCGAGCAGGCCGCTCTTCTTGTTCATCACGTCGGTCATCTGATCCGGGGTAAGACCCTCCTTCTTCATAATATAAGGAACGATGTTGGCGTCGATGTTGCCGCAGCGGGTACCCATTATCATACCCTCGAGCGGAGTGAATCCCATCGAGGTATCGATGCTCTTGCCGTCCTTGACAGCGGTGACGGAACTGCCGTTGCCGAGGTGGCAGGTGATGATCTTGGAGTGCCTCAGATCCAGACCGGCAAGCGCCGCTCCACGCTGGGAGACATACTGGTGCGAAGTGCCGTGGGCACCGTAGCGGCGTACGCGGTACTTGGTATAGTATTCATACGGAAGCGCATACATATAGGCATACGGCTCCATCGTCTGGTGGAAGGCGGTATCGAACACGACGACCTGAGGCACATCCGGCAACACGTTCGAGATGGCGTGGATGCCGAGCAGGTGGGCAGGGTTGTGCAGCGGCGCGAAGTCGCAGCAGATCTCGATCTTGCTGAGCACATCGTCATTGACAAGGGCGCTTCCGGAGAAGAAGTCTGCACCCTGCACGATACGGTGGCCGACAGCTTCGATGTCATCGAAGCTCTTGAGCACCCCGTGCTCGGGATCCACGAGAGCGTCGAGGACAAGTTTCATCCCGACCTTGTGGTCCGGGATCGGAAGAGTCTTTGAGAAAGGCTCCTTGCCGGTAGGCTTGTGGGTTATGCAGCCGTCAGGAAGACTTATCTTCTCGACAAGGCCTTTGGCCATAAGTTCATATACATCATCCCCCTTCATATCAAGCAACTGATACTTGATGGAGGAACTTCCGCAGTTGATTACTAAGATTATCATAATATAGTCGAAATGGGACACAAAATTACTAATAAATATGTATTTTTGGAAAAATTCTGAAGGAAAATGGTCGGGGAGAGAGATATCGTGGCGATTTCCATACCTTATTCGCTTGGTGTGGCTCTGGCGGCATTCGTGCCGATGGCAGGAGATGCGGCATACCTGGCCGCGGCCGTCAGCCTTGCTCTCAGCATCGGATGCACTGTCATCTTCTGCCGCCCGCAGACCGGTTTCGGGGCAGTATGCGTCGCGCTTTTCGCAGCCGGCATATTCAGCGCCTGCTCGGCATCTCTGGGGCAGGCGGCGGCAGGTGGAGAGTGGAGGCCTGGAGACAGGGCACTGGAAGCACTGCTCTCGACAATCGACTCCGCCGGCTTCAGCGGAGAGCAGACTGCCGCCCTTGCCAAGGCCCTGCTCACCGGGCAGCGCACGGAGCTGAGCAACAGCACGACGGCAGCGTTCCGCGCAGCCGGCGCGGCGCATATTCTCGCCCTGTCGGGCCTGCATCTCGGGGTGATCTACGGCATTCTGCACAAGTCGCTGGCCTGGGCGGGGAGAAGCCGTCCGGCAGAGCTTGCCTGCAGCATCCTGACACTTGCGGTCGCGGGATTCTACGTGCTGATGACCGGGAGCTCCGCCTCCGTAGTGAGGGCTTACCTCTTTATCTGCCTCAACGAACTCTCGCGCCTCTTCCCGGGCAGGCGGCGCAGGCCGCTGTGCGTATTCGCAGCAGCTCTGATGCTGCAGCTCTGCATCAACCCGCTGATAATCCGCTCGGCCGGCTTCCAGCTCTCCTACCTCGCGATGCTGGGCATCTATCTGCTCTTCCCGAAGCTCGACGCCTGGTTCCCGGGAAGCAGGCTCAACCCTCTGCGGCGGATATGGAGCGCATCGGCCCTTACGATCTCCTGCCAGATATTCACAGCGCCGGCGGTATGGTGGCACTTCCGCTCGTTCCCGCTGTACTTCCTGCTGACCAACCTGGTCGCGCTGCCGCTGACGGAGGCCTTTATCATCTGCTCGGTGGCGGTCACAACGATGACGGCGGCAGGCTGCTGCCCGTCGCCGCTGATATATCTTACTGACCTGTGCGGGAACACCCTGGTCGGCTTCCTCGAGGCGGTCGCGTCTATTTCCTGACGCACCTCACCGATGCGGCGAAGTCCGTGGAGGACATAAGGGCGCGGTATACGATATCCTTGTCCTGATAGATGTAGCGGAGCACTGCATCATCGCCGACTGAGTCGGATGTCCAGAATGCCGCATATTTGTAGATCTCGAGGTAGTCGTACCTGCCGTCGCTGACGGTGACGTAGCCGGAAGGCATCACTGAAAGTCGGGACTTGTCGGTGATCTTCACATCCCGCCAGAACTCCCACATACGGGTGCCGTTGAAGTAGAGGTTCTGCATCAGGTCGCCTGCCAGGCCGCCGAGATCCTTGCCGGAGGCGGCATCGGTGCCGTACTTCCTGCCGAGAGCCACCCAGTCCTCGTCGGACGGGAGAGTCCAGCCCTCAGGGCAGGCGGTCTGAGCCTCCTTCCAGCTGTAGTAGCGCCCGAAGATGTCGGACATCACATCGCAGCCGCCGTATGCTGTGCCGGCGCCCTCCCAGGCAAGGTTCTGCCGCATCCAGTCGGTGCCGTCGATATTGGTGTAGTAGTATTTGCGCCCGTCGCGCGGGTCGGTGAAGATGGCGTCGGCCTGGTCCAGGGTGAAGCCGGTGATGGAGCCGTTGCCGTCCAGACCGGACTTCACAACGGTATAAGTCGCCATCTTACTGCTGCCGTAATAGACATCATCGTCGGTGAACGCGGCGAAGGTCAGCGTAAGATTGCCGACTGTATCCGGGACCTCGAGAGTATAGTAATGCTCCCGGATCGTGCCGTCCGCGAGGACGAGGGTGTCATATATTCCCGTGATCGAGTTCTTGAAGCAGTAGCCGATGGTCCCGCCGTCCTCGCGGCTGAGGGTCATCAGCGAGTCGACCTTGAAGGTCTTGGTGTAGCCGGCGCCGACATAGGTGGGCAGGGACAGGGAGAGAGACCCCGTGAGATAGTCCTTGGAGTCGTCCGAGTCCTTCTTGCACCCGGGCAGCACCAGAACGGCTGCAAGCAGGGCGGCGAGTGATATTCTACAGAATTTCATCCTGATAATTTTCCGTTACGAACTACAAATATAGTGAGAATATTGCACAAAATTCCGCTACCTTTGTGCAAATACTTTGCCGAAGTCATGAAACATCTCAAAATAATCCTCCTCGCAGCCATTTCCCTGGTAGTTCCCGCCTGCTCTTCCGACCGCTACGAAAGCTTCAGCGGCTACGCTCAGGGAGGCACCTACACCGTCAAGGCCAACCTCAAGGGAGTCAGCACGCCGCGCGGGGAGATCGCCGCCGCCATCGACTCGCTGCTGGAAGGCATAGACTTCAGTATATCCGGCTACAACCGCAACTCGCTTCTGAGCCGCCGCAACGCCGGAGAGGAGATCGTGCCGGACAGGTACTTCAGAGAGCTCACCGAACTCTCCGACAGATACAACGCGATGACGGACGGGGCATTCGACGTGTATGCCGCGCCGCTCTTCGATATCTGGGGATTCGGCTTCACCTCCGACTCCCTCCCCTCCCCGGAGCGCATCGCCGCGGCACTCGAGCGGTGCAAGCAGAGGGAAGTGGTGAATTTCAACGCCATAGCCCAGGGATACAGCTGCGATGTAATAGCCGGATACCTTCACTCGATAGGGGTCAAAGATATGCTCGTGGACATCGGAGAGATATATTGTGACGGCCTCAACCCTTCCGGGAAGGGATGGAGCATCGGGGTGGACAATCCCGTGGACGGCAACGACACGCCCGGACAGGACCTGAGGGGTGTGTGGCGTTCCGGCGGCAGCGGGTGCGGAATAGTCACATCAGGCAATTACCGCAAGTTCTACATCCGCGACGGGAAGAAGTACGCCCACACCATCGATCCGCGCAGCGGATATCCGGTGCAGCACGACCTGCTCAGCGCGACCATAGTCGCTCCGACGGCAGCCGAAGCCGATGCGCTGGCCACCGCATGTATGGTGATGGGGCCGGAGAGAGCCAAGGAGTTCATCAGTTCCCGACCGGAGATAGAGGGCTACCTCATCTGCTCGGACGGAGTATGGACTTCAGAAGGCTTCGCATTGGAAAAATAATTGTTAAATTTGCAGAATATGGAATCTACAAACGAATACACAGGTCCTGTTGACTCTTACGACAACGGTCTGGACTACAATACGGAGAGGAATAAGCTCAAGATGCCCGAATACGGGCGCAATGTGCTGAAGATGGTGGAGAGACTGCGCGAGATACCCGACAGGGAGAAGCGCAGCGAGCAGGCGCGCGCCGTCGTCAAGGTGATGGAAATCCTCAATCCGCAAGTCCACACGCAGGAGAACTACGAGCACAAGCTCTGGGACCAGCTCTACATGATAGCGGAATACGACCTGGACGTGGATGCGCCGTATCCCTGCCCGGTCAAGGAGGAGTTCACCACCGACCCGGTACCTATCCCGATGAAGGACAGCCGCATCAAGGCCGCTCACTACGGGCGCAACATCGAGAAGATAATCAACCTGCTCTGCGGCGAGCCGGACGGAGAGGTGAAGACGGAGATGATCAGATGCCTGGGCATCTATATGCGCCAGCAGTATCTCATATGGAACAAGGACAGCGTTGCCGACGAGACCATCTTCAGCGACATCGAGAAGCTGTCCGAATACCGGCTGAAAGTACCTGAGGGTCTGAGCCTCGGCAAGGTGAGCGGGGACAACTTCTCCCGCCCGGGCATAGTCATCAACGTAGGCCAGCCAGGAGGCGGGAGCAAGGGCCGCCAGCACAAGAACAACAGAAGGCAGAACAACAAGAAGAAATGAGATTCTGGAGCAGCTGGGACGAAGAGGACAGGGCTGCCGCGGTCCGGATTGCCGGATTCGTGGTGGCGGCGTTTGCCGTGTTCATCCTCATAGCCACCGCTTCCTATCTTTTCCATTGGGAGCAGGACATGAGTCTGCTCTCGGCTGCGGCCGGGAGTGAGGGGGCCGAAGTCGGCAATGCGGCCGGCAAGATCGGAGTACGGACCGGGCATCTGCTAGTTTGCGAACTCTTCGGACTTGGCAGTTTCGCCCTGCTCATCATTCTCACCGCCATATCAGTCAGGCTGATTGCACACAAGTGGAAGCAGTCCCTGCTCAAGACTGCGCTGATTGCGCTTTTCGGAGCCTTCATCTCATCCCTGGCGCTCGCATTCTGCGGGCACCTCTTCGCTCTGGACAATCTCTTCGGCGGAGGGCTCGGAGGCCGCTGCGGGGAGAAGGTTGTGCTCTGGGCCGAGGAGCAGCTTGGCGTGATGGTCACGGGGATTGCCATAGGAGTGCTGATACTTGCATTCCTCTTCCTCTCGTCGAGGAGATTCGGCCGCTGGTTCGCCTCCATCGGGCAGCACAGGGAGAAGCCCGCACCGGAAGCGGTTGAGGCTGAAGCCACCCCGGAGGAGGACAGTCAGGCAGACACTATGACCCGGGAAGCCGAGCCGGAGCCGGTTTCCGAGCCGATTACTGAACCGGTTTCTGAACCGGAACCTGAGCCAGAGCCTGTCGCAGCCGAAGCGGAGGTCGGGGCCGAAAGCGTCGAAGGCAGCTTCGAGATCATCAGCGATGACCAGCTCGACACTGAAGTGACCGAGGAGCTCAAGCCCATAGACAACAGGCTGGATCCTCCCGAGGGCCTTCCAGGCTATCAGTTCCCGTCGATCAGTCTGCTCAAGGACCACGCCAGCGGCCGTAAGGAGGTCTCCAGCGAGGAGCTTACCCGCAACAACAACAAGATACGCGCGACCCTCGCCAACTACAAGATTCAGATAACCGATGTCAAGGCCGTGGTGGGTCCGACAGTCACCCTCTACAAGGTCTACCCCGCCCCGGGCGTAAAGATCGCCGAGATCAAGCGTCTGCAGGAGGATATCGCCCTCTCGCTTAATGCTAAAGGCGTCAGGGTCGTAGTCCTGTCGGATTCCGTCGGCATCGAAGTCGCCAATGACTACGCTTCCATAGTGCCGCTCAAGAAGCTGCTCAACGACGGCAAGTTCCGCGAGAGCAAGGCCGACCTGCCCGTAGCGATAGGATACACGATCACCCAGGAAGTCAAGGTCTTCGATCTGGCCGATGCCCCGCACCTCCTGATTGCCGGTGCGACCAAGCAGGGCAAGTCAGTGGGACTCAACACTATAGTAACCTCGCTCCTGTATGGGAAGCACCCGTCCGAGCTGAAATTCGTCTTCATCGACCCTAAGATGGTGGAGTTCACCGCCTACGCCAAGATGATCCGGCACTACCTTGCCGTGCTGCCGGATGCCTGCTCCGAAGAGGACGAGATGAGCAACGCCATCGTCAAGAACGCCAAGGACGCCGAGAAGGTGCTCCGCTCTCTCTGCATCGAGATGGACGAGCGCTACGAGCTGCTCAGCAAGGCCGGAGTCAACAATATCCGGCTCTACAACGACAAATACAAGTCCCGCCATCTCCGTCCGGACAAGGGGCATCGCTTCCTTCCGTATCTGGTGGTGGTAGTGGACGAGTACGCCGACCTCACGATGACCACGGGGGCTTCGCCCGATGCCAAGTCTGCCAGCCGCAGCATCACCAACTCCATCATCCGCCTGGCCCAGAAAGGCCGTGCAGCCGGTCTTCACGTGATACTTGCTACCCAGAGACCGTCAGTGGACGTCATATCCGGCATCATCAAGAGCAACTTCCCGATGCGTATCGCATTCCGCGTATCTTCGAGGGTTGACTCCCAGACCATCCTCGATGCCCCGGGCGCCGAGAAGCTCATCGGCAAGGGCGATATGCTCTTCTCCGCCGGAATCGGCTCCGAGCGTATCCAGTGCGCGCTTGTGGACGGGGAGGAGATTGACGCCGTGACCAAGGCCATCGGAGATCAGAAAGGCTACGGCAAGAGCTACAACACCCCTTACTATCTGCCGTCAGTGGAAGACGCAGGGTCGGAAGGCTCCGGCAGCGGCGGCACGATAGACATGCACAATATCGACGAGCGCTTCGAAGAAGCCGCCCGGCTGGTGGTGACAACCCAGAAGGGTTCCACCTCCGACCTGCAACGCAAGCTTGGTATGGGTTATGCCAAGGCCGGCAGGGTGATGGATCAGCTTGAGGCGGCCGGCATCGTAGGGCCGCAGGAAGGCTCGAAGCCGCGCCAGGTACTGGTATCAGACCTCGATTCGCTGCAGCCGATTCTGGACGCTTTTCTGAGAAAATGAAACGGTCCGCTCTGATACTCCTGCTCGGCATCTTTCTGCCTATGCTCTGCGTGGCGCAGAGTCTGCCGGAGAGACAGCTGGGCCAGATTGCCCAGAGGCTCAGTGAAGGGCAGCGCGTCAGCTTGAGCTACAGTTGCACGGTGGACGGTCCCGCCCCGATGCAGCTCAGCGGCAGGCTGCTCCTGCAGGGAGACTGCTACCGCGCCGAGGGCAACGGAGTGGAGATCTGCTGCGACGGCAGCACCCGCTGGACCGTGGACAGGGAAGAGAAGGAAGTCTATATCGAAAGTTCCGGCGGCATACGGGAAGTCCTGCAATACAAAGAGTCGCTCGGGACTCTCGTCCTGAGCGACCTTCAATACCTTCCCGGATCCGAGGACCTCTCCCCTTTCGTCTTCGACATCTCTGCGCTCGACTCCTCCTGGGTCGTCACCGATTTGCGGTAAACCGTAAGAGCTATTCATCACCTTCATCTCGGAGAAGTCGTACTTATGTGCTATATTCTCTCGGAGATTGTCGGGATTTCTGCTATCTTTGTGTGAAGTATGTATAATGCCAATGATTTTTCGAGGCTGGAGCTGAGTCTCCCCGGCTGCAGAAGCAACTACCGCTACTTCCGCTCCCTGCTCCGACCGTCCACCCGTCTGCTCGTGCTCGTCAAGGCCAATGCCTACGGCCACGGGGCAGTGGAGTTCGCGTCGATGCTGCAGGCGGAAGGAGCTGACTATCTCGCAGTTGCTCTGCCGGTCGAGGGCATGGAGCTCCGTGCCAACGGTATATCCCTGCCAATACTTGTACTCACTGCCGGGACGGACTTCTTCCCGGAGATAATCGACAACCGCCTGGAGCCCGGCATCCCCAACCTCTACACTCTGGAAGCGCTCTGCGCCGTGCTGCGCGAGCGCGGGATCAAGGACTTCCCCGTACACATAAAGCTCGACACCGGGATGCACCGGCTAGGCTTCATGACTTCCGAAATCCCCGCGCTGCTCGACTTTCTCAAGAGACATGGCGAGGTGAAGGTCAAGTCGATATACTCGCACCTCGCGGCGGCTGAAGACCCCGCCGAGGACGGATTCACCCTCGGGCAGATTGAGATGTACAGGCGCAATGCGACACAGATCACGGAGGCTGTAGGATACAAGCCGATGTGGCACATCCTCAACTCCGCCGGCATCGAGAGATTCCCTCAGTATCAGTTCGATATGGTGCGTCTCGGCATCGGAATCTACGGCATCAGCGCGCTGCCGGGAGTGAAGCTCTCTCCGGTTGCCTCGCTCAAGGTCAAGGTGCTTCAGGTCAAGACTCTGACTCCTCAGGACGGCACCATCGGCTACGGCAGGCACGGACACATCGCCCCGGGCGGCACCGTGATAGCCACGATTCCGGTGGGCTATGCCGACGGCATCGACAGGCATCTGGGCTGCGGTGCGGCGTCGTTCAGCGTAAACGGGCACCGGGCCCCCACGATAGGCAATATCTGTATGGATATGTGCATGATAGATGTCACCGGGATCGATGTCAAGGCCGGCGACACGGTGACGATATTCGGCTCCGATCCTACCGTGTCCGAGCTGGCCGGGATCCTCGGCACCATCCCATACGAGATACTGACCTCCGTACCGCGCAGAATTGAAAGAATAATAACACGATAATATGAAGAGAATCCTCATCATCGCCCTCGCGCTCGCAAGCGTCTGCGCGACGGCTCAGCAGAAAGGGAGCATCACCCCCGAGATGCTCGGACAGATCGAGCAGGGCTACGCCGGCACCGCTTCCGACAAGGCCATCCGCAACGCCCTCAACACGGCATCAGTGACAGTGCTTGCCGCCAGTGCCGACAACGCGGCGATGATCGACACCGAGTTCTCCGACCGCGTCAAGACGGTCGGCATCACCGACCAGAAGTCTTCCGGGCGCTGCTGGCTCTTCACCGGGCTCAATGTCCTGAGGGCTGCCGCCATCGAGAAATACGACCTCGGCGCCTTCCAGTTCTCACAGTCCTACTGCTTCTTCTGGGATCAGCTCGAGAAGGCCAACCTCTTCCTGCAGGCCGTCATCGACACCCGCGAGAAGAGTTTCGACGACCGCGAGGTGGACTGGCTCTTCTCCAACCCGCTCAGCGACGGGGGCACCTTCACGGGAGTGGCCAATCTCGTCACCAAGTACGGTCTGGTGCCGTCCAATGTGATGCCTGAGAGCTACGCCGCCAACAACACCTCCGCTCTGACCGCCCAGCTCAAAACTCTCCTGCGCAAGGACGGCCTGCAGCTGCGCGAGACCCCGTCCGGAGTGAAGAAGAAGGATCTCCCGGCCTGGCTCGAATCGCAGAAGGTGGCGATGCTCCGCGATGTCTATCACGTGCTCGCGCTTGCCTACGGAGTGCCTCCGAAGAGCTTCGAGTGGAAGGGCAGGACCTACACCCCGGTGGAGTTCTACAGTGAGCTGCTGGGCTACGACCTCGAGGGCGGATATGTTATGCTAATGAACGACCCGTGCCGCGAATACGGCAAGGTCTATGAGATACAGTACGACCGCCACACCTACGACGGGCAGAACTGGCTCTATGTCAACCTCCCTATGGAGCGCATCAAGGAGATGGCGACAGCATCCATCAAGGCCGGCAAGGCAATGTACTTCTCCTGCGATGTTGCGAAGTACCTCAACCGCAGCAACGGCGTAGCCGACCTGCGCAACTACGACTACGAGTCCCTGCTCGGAGTGGACCTCTCGATGGACAAGCGGCAGAGGGTGATGACCCACGCCAGCGGCTCCACCCACGCGATGACCCTCATCGCAGTGGACCTCAAGGACGGAGTGCCTCAGAAGTGGATGGTGGAGAACAGCTGGGGCGCGGCTTCCGGCTACAAGGGCAACATAATAATGACCGACGAGTGGTTCGACGAATATATGTTCCGGCTCGTGGTGGAGAGGCAGTTCGTGCCTGAAGACGTGCAGAAGATGCTGGAGCAGAAGCCAGTGCAGCTGCCGGCCTGGGATCCTATGTTCCTCGGCGAAGAATAGCTGCCGGGGCTATGAAACCTTTTCTTAAACAGGTAGCGGAGCATTACTATGCCCAGGGGGGAGTGGAGCGCAACTGCTTCATATTCCCGAACCGACGTGCCGACGCTTTCTTCCGGAAGTATCTGGGAGAGTGCGTAGCGGAGCACGGTCAGCCCCTGATGGCTCCTCCGGTCTATACGATGAAGGACTTCTTCTATGCCGCTTCGGGTCTCCGTGAGGCGGACCAGATCACTCTGCTCCTCGAGCTTTATGAGCACTACAGCGCGCTCAATCCGGCCCACGAATCGCTGGACGAGTTCATATTCTGGGGAGGAGTGCTGCTCTCGGACTTCAACGACATCGACAAATACCTTGTCTCGGCCGAGTCGCTCTTCGCCAATATCGCGGACCTGAGGAAGATGCAGGACGACTACGGCTACCTGGAAGAGAAGCAGAAGCAGGCCATAAGCCGCTTTGTCTCACACTTCCAGACGGGCGGCCGCTACAAGGAAGAGTTCCGCCGCATCTGGGACATACTGCTGCCGCTCTACAAATCCTTCAATGAAGCCCTTGTCGGCAAGGGCCTCTCATACGAGGGCAAGGTCTACCGTTCCCTGGCGGAGAAGCTCTCGGCCGAGAGTGTCGTGGACCTGCTCTCCGCAGTCACAGGGAAGAAGGTGGACAGGTTCGTCTTCGTCGGCCTCAACGCGCTCAACGAATGCGAGAAGCGTCTGATGCGCAAGATGCGGGACGCAGGGATTGCGGAGTTCTGCTGGGACTATGTCAGCCCGCAGATCCGCGCCCCGCACAACAAGTCCTCATTTTTTATGGCGGACAACGTGCTCGAGTTCCCGCAGGCCTTCGCGCCAGACGAGGGCGAAGCCTCAGGCGTCCCCGAAATCAATGTGCTCAGCGTGCCTTCCGCCGTGGGGCAGGCCAAACAGCTCCCGTCCATACTTGACTCCATCGGCGCCCGCGGCATCGAGACGGCGGTTGTCCTGCCCGATGAGACTCAGCTCCTGCCGGTGCTGAACTCCATCCCCGGACGGATCAGGGACATCAACGTGACAATGGGCTACCCGATGCGCGGAAGCAGCCTCTGGACCCTGATGAACGATGTCGCCACCCTTCAGATGCACCTCAGGCAGAAGGATGGAGAGTGGTATTTCTACCACAAGCAGGTCTGGGCGATATTCTCCAACAGCATAGTCAAGACCATAATCTCCGAAGAGGGGCGCGGGACCGTCTCGAAGGTCAAGAAGGATGCGAAATACTATGTACCGCAGTCCGAGCTGTCAGGCGACAGGGTCCTTGGGCTGATCTTCCGTCCCGTCGCGACTCAGCCCGCCCGGCCGGATGCAACGGCGGTGAAGGCTATGGGCGAATATCTCCGGGATATCATCAGCGGCATTGCCCCCCTCCTGAAGGATGTGCCCGATATGGCTCTGGAGCTGGATTTCGCCAAGGAATACTACCTCTGCATCGGCCGGCTACTGCGACATAGCCTCAACGTGCTGCCGCAGACCTGGTTCCGCCTGCTCGAGAGGCTCGTGGGCGGCATTGCCGTGCCGTTCAGGGGGGAGCCGCTCAGCGGTCTGCAGATAATGGGCCCGCTGGAAACCCGCGCCCTGGACTTCGACAAGCTGGTGATTCTCAACTGCAACGAAGGCATTTTCCCGCGCCGCAACGTGTCCGCGTCGTTCATCCCGGCGGAGCTGCGCCGTGGATTCGGGCTGCCTACCTACGAATACCAGGATGCTGTCTGGGCATATTATTTCTATCGGATGATACAGCGCCCAAAGGTGCTCTGGATGCTCTACGACTCCACTGCCCAGGGCATCAGGAACGGGGAGGAGAGCCGCTACATCAAGCAGCTGGAGCTGGACTTCGGGCTCAAGATCCGGCACTATGTAGCTCAGGCGCCGATAGTCAAGCATATAGTGGAGGACAGCATTGCGAAGCGCGGCGAGGACATCCTGGCCCTGCGCGGGAAGAAGCTCTCGGCGACAGCCGTCGAGAACTATCTCGACTGCCCTGCAAAGTTCTATTACAGCACCGTCAAAGGTCTTAGGGACAAGGACGAAGTGGCTGAATATATGGACGGAGGGAAGATCGGCAACGCCTTCCACAAGACTATGCAGGTCTTCTATACCACGCCGACCCGTTCGGTGGACAGGGCATATCTCAGAAGTCTGCTCTCCGGCGAAAGGATCGCGGAAGAGGTTGACAGGCAGATATGCGCCCAGATGAACAGTCCGGAAGTCCGTGGCCGCGACCTGGTCTTCGAGGATATGATCTGCCGCTATGTCCGCAAGACTGTCGAGAAGGATATTGCCCTGATGGACAGCCGGGGCATCGGCGAGATACGCATACTCGGCCTGGAGAAGCGCTGCGAGAGCACTATCGGCGGATTCGCCTTCAAGGGATTCATCGACAGGCTGGACAGCCTCAGCCCGGGAGAGATCAGGGTTGTGGACTACAAGACCGGCAAGGTGACGGACGACGACTACCGCATCAGCGACGACAACGCCGCCGACGTGGTCGGAAAACTGTTCGCTCCCGAGACCGCCGACAGGCCCAAGATAGCCCTTCAGATCTATCTCTACGACCGCTTCGTCAGGGAAGATCCGGGATATGCCGGACAACCCGTATACAATTCGATCTATCAGCCCCGCAACTTCTTCTTCGAGGATGTCGGGTGCTACCCTCTGTCGGAGGAATTCTACTCTCTGATGGGCTCGGCGCTCGAAGGTCTGCTCGCAGAGATCACAGACCTCTCAAAGCCTTTCACCAAGACTTCGAATGTCAACGGAGTCTGCAAGTATTGTGACTTCAAAACTCTTTGCGGACGATGAAAATACTCAAAGCCAGCGCCGGTTCGGGCAAGACCTACCAGCTCTCAAAGACATACATCGACCTCCTGCTCGACAACCCGGGCGGGAAGGATGATACCTACCGCCATATACTTGCCGTGACATTCACCAACAAGGCGACGGCAGAGATGAAGAGCCGCATCCTGAACGACCTGAGCAAGAGGTCCGGGACCGACCAGAGGGCGAAGCTGCTGCTGCAGAAGATGCTCCACGACTACGGTGCATTCTCCGTCAGTACCATAGACAAGTTCTTCCAGCAGACGCTCAAGGCATTCTCCAGGGAGATAGGCCAGTTTGCCGACTACCAGATAGAGCTCGACAAAGATTCGCTGATCAGGGAGGCGATGGACAGGATCCTGGACTCGCTGACCCCGGAGCGCAAGGACTTGCTGGAGTGGATCAGAAGCTATGTCTCCGATAGCCTCAGCGAGGGGATCAAGCCTCAGAGCTTCGACAGACAGCTCTACGATATCGGCAAGCAGCTCAAGTCCGAGGCTCACCGGATTGTGGCCGAGGAATACGGCATCGATGACCTGAAGCACTTCAGTCCTGAGAGACTGTCCAAAGTGCGCTCCGAGTGCTCCGCCATCATACGGGACTTCAGTGCCAGGGCCGCGGAAGCCGGAGTCAGGGTGGAGCGCGGCAAGAGAATCGAGGCAGGCAAGACCCTGCTCAAGAAGAATCCCGACTTCGCGGAATATTACGGGAGGCAGTACCCGCGCTACCTTACTGCATACATCATCTACAAGGACAGTTTCAGCCTCGGACTGGCCGGAGAGTTCTACCGCAGTTTCGATGATCTGCTGAAGGAGAAGAACCTGATGTGCATCGATGATTCCAACACCATACTTCGCGACATCATCAACGGCTCGGACGCGCCCTTCGTCTATGAGAAGCTGGGAGTGAGATATGAGCATTTCCTGCTCGACGAGTTCCAGGACACATCCAACATCCAGTGGCAGAATTTCCTGCCTCTGCTGCGGGAGAGTGAGGGCAAGGGGGGAGGGAGCCTGATCGTGGGGGATGTCAAGCAGAGCATCTACCGCTTCCGTGACTCGGACTGGAGGCTGTTGGGGCGCGGAGTCCAGCAGCAGTTCCCTGAAGCGAAGGTGAAAGTGCTGGACTGCAACTGGCGCAGCGCCCGCGCAGTGGTAGAGTTCAACAATGCATTCTTCACACACGCCGCCTCCAGGCTCGGATTGGGCGACATCTATTCGGATGTCTGTCAGAAAGTCAAGTCGGAAGAGGCTCAGAGCGGATATGTCCGGGTCAGCTTCAGCGAGGAGCAGATGGAGGAAATATTATCTTCAGTCAGCCGTGCGCGGGAAAACGGGGCCGAGTGGGGTGACATCGCCATACTTGTCCGCACCAACAGGATCGGAGCCGACATAGCCGACTACCTGATAGACAATTCGATACCTGTGATCTCGGATGATTCTCTAAATATGAAGTCGTCCTCCGTGGTGCGCCGGCTTCTCGCCCTGCTGGAAGCCTACGACAACCCTGACGACAGCATCAGCGCCTACCTCGCGCAGTCGATGGACATCACCCTGCCGGACAGTTACCACTCCCTTGTGGACTTCTGCGAGAGCCTGATCCGCGCCATCAGGGACTGCGACCGGGAGGGGTTCGCGGGAGAGACCCTCTTCATCCAGACCTTTATGGACGAACTTCAGAACTGGACAAGCATCAACGGCAACAATCTCAAATACTTCCTCCAGTACTGGGAAGAGAAGGACCACTTCATCAGCTCGCCCGAGAACTCGGATGCAGTCAGGATCCTGACCGTCCACAAGTCCAAGGGTCTGGAGTTCCCGTATGTCATATTCCCGTTTGCGGAGGGCGTAAAGCTCTACAAGGGCACCACATCCTGGTGCCACCTCGATTTCAGCCGCGGCGGCGCCCCCTCCGACCTGGACGGAATCTATCCGGTCGAGCTGAACAAATATACCGCCGATTCGCTGTTCGCGACTGCCTGCAGCGACGAAGCTGCGAAGCAGCTCGTGGACAATATCAACATCTTCTATGTGGCGCTTACACGTGCCGTGAAGAGCCTGCATATCATCTCGGCGCCGCCCGCCAAGAAGTTCCTGAGCAGTCTGGGCAAAGTGCCGGACTACTCCGGACTGACCGATCTTCTCTACGAGTTCATCCAGAAAATGGGGCAGGAGAGCTACGGGGAAGAATATGACTTCACCCGGATGCTGCGCAAGGAGAGTACGGCTCAGGAGGCATACGGGATTGAATACGCCTCCATCCCGCTGGACGGCAGGCTGACGGCATCTGCGGATGCTCTGGATTTCTTCGGCGGTGACGGGCTGACCGGCACCGAAGCTTCCGCCCGCCTGAAGGGTGTGGTGCTGCACAGGATTCTCTCGTCCGTCGTCACCCAGAAGGATCTGGACGGCGCAGTGGAGGCGGAAGTTGCCGATGGCAGTCTGGCTGCCGAGGATGCGCTCGCGGCCGGAGACCTGCTCCGCAGGAGGATTGCTTCGCATCCGGAATGGTTCCCTGCCGCGCCGGAGGAGAGGGTGCTTGTGTATAACGAACAGTCGCTGTTCGCCGCAGACGGCCGGGAATACCGTCCCGACCGGGTTGTGATCTGCCCGGAGGGGGTACGCATCGTGGACTTCAAATTTGCCCGCAAGGATTCCCGCCACCGGCTGCAGATTTCCAACTACGCCAGTCTCTACCGGCAGCTCGGCCACAATGTACTCTCGGCCGCGATCTGGTATGTCGAAAATGATGAAATTGAATTGATATGAATATGAAAAATCGCCTGATATTATCATTGCTGCTCCTGTCCGCAGCGGCTACTCTCAATGCCCAGGACGCCGGGGAGAATCTCCACCAGCAGGCTCCGAAAGTGCCGGAAAAGATCGTCTTTGCCGGCCAGACTGTGCGCTTCGACCGCATCGACACCTATGAGCGGATGGACAGGGAGCTGATATCGTTTACCTATACGCACACCAACTCGACCCTGATGCTCAAGAGGTCAGACCGGATATTCGCGCAGGTGGTGCCGATCCTCAAGCAGGAAGGCGTGCCGGAGGACCTCAAATATCTGATGGCGATAGAGAGCAACCTTGACCCGAAGTCCCTGTCTTCGGCGGGCGCTGCGGGGCTCTGGCAGTTCACCAAGGCGACTGCTCGGGAATACGGGCTTGAGGTGACCTCCGAGGTGGATGAGCGCTACAATCTCGATAAGGCCACCAGGGCCGCCTGCGCCTATCTCAAGAAGGCCTATGCCAAGTACGGAGACTGGATGACCGTGGCGGCGAGCTACAACGGCGGGCAGAACGGCATCACCAGGAAACTCGCGGACCAGCGGCAGAAGAGCGGCCTGGACCTCTGGATGGTGGAGGAGACTTCAAGATATATGTTCAGGATTCTTGCAGCCAAGCTGCTGTTCGAACGTCCCGGAGACTTCGGCTACAATGTACCCGAAGCCGAGCGATATCCCTACTATTCTCCGGTCGAGACGGTGGAGGTGACAGGGGCCATCGAGAGCCTGGTGGACTTCGCCGGGGAGCACGGCGTGACCTACGCCCAACTCAAGGGGGCCAACCTCTGGCTCAGGGACTCCAAACTCACCAACAAGGACGGCAAGACATACCGTATCGTCATCCCGCGTGTAAACCGATGATTCATAATCAGCGCGAATTTGTTATTTCTTCCTGAAGATATAATCGAAACCAATGCTGTCCGGTAAAAAATCATAAAAGTTCTTTGAAAATATTGGAAGTTAGGTAATTACAAGGATTTTTCGAGTCAACCGATTTGAATTTATCTTTGCCATA
>CAVEAQ010000016.1:0-23787 GCA_963613775.1 bacterium
CCGATGAAGTGACAGCCGCCATCGGGAAGGATCCGTTGCCGAAACTGCCTTCAGCATAAGTCTGGGTGGCGGAAAGGCTGATGCCGCTTATGGTGTACGTGGCAGAGCTTTCGCCGCCATTACTGTTTCTGGCGATGGAAGCGCCGGATGTATAAGGGTAATAAGCGACATTGGACTCAAATTCAGTGCCTGCCGTGAATAATTCAGAACTTACCTTTTTCACAACGGCTGAGGTTTTGCCGTCGGACTCATCTGAAACTTGGTATTCCTCATTGAGAGTGCTGCCGGCGAATATGCTCATCTCGTCTCCTTTCTTCCATAGCACATTGCCGCTACCGTCCAGAGACGTTTTGGTAGAGGCAGTGTCAATATCTTCAATTATTGCAGCAAATATTCCCTGCTCAGACACGGTGTCCGTCCTGAGTTCTTCTTTCTGGCAACCACAGAACACAAGACCCGCCAGAATACTAAAGGTCAATACTTTTTTCATCTTTACCATTCTCCATTTTCGTCTTTAACCTTTTCGGTACTGCCGCACAGCGGACCTTCAGACCATACAGGGATAATTTCGCAACACGGCGGCACATAGATGCCGCTTATCATTTGATTTCTCGTCATTTATGTAAGTGAATTATATTGCTGTTAATGATATTTTTCAGTTTGTACCGCTAACTTGGAAGCCGTTTTTGAAATAACTCAAATTCAACTGGCAAAGGTATCTATAAACTCTGAGATTGCAAAATTGTGGAGGAGATCCTGTTTTACCTCAAACTCACGTAAGATTCGATCTCCTAGATCGGTCTCAGGAGGGGGTGATTCAGCGGGCGCGGCGATAGACTATAAATTCAAATTCCAGCCCGCTCTGCGCGTCCGTAAGGAGTTCGGAACGGGATTCTTCTGTCCAAAGGGCAGGATCGATGTGCGGGAAGAACGCGTCAGCATCGGGGACCGTTGTGTGTATGCGGGTGAGGTAGATGCGGTCCACAGTGCCGACGACCTGGGCATAAACCCGCGCCCCGCCTATCACGAAACACCTCTCCGCCGACTCGGCAGCCGAATAGGCCTCCTCAAGGGAAGAGACCCTGCACACCCCATCCGGCAACCCCTCGCGGCTGGTGAGAACTATGTTCTTCCTGCCGGGCAGAGGCCTGCCGATGGACTCGAAAGTGGTGCGTCCCATTATCACAGGACAGCCGATAGTAACCCGCTTGAAGTACTTGAGGTCTTCGCTCAAGTGCCAGGGCATCACTCCCCCGCGTCCGATCGCGTCGTTGTCGGACGCGGCTACTATGATACATTTCTCCATAACTACACCGCCACAGGCGCCTTGATCGCCGGCCACGGGTCGTAACCCTCGAGGGTGAAGTCCTCATACCTGAAGTCGAACACGCTCTTCACATCCGGGTTCAGCTTCATCGTCGGAAGCGGGCGCGGAGTGCGGGAGAGCTGCTCGCGCACCTGGTCGAAGTGGTTGAGGTAGATGTGCGTATCTCCGGTGGTGTGGATGAATTCGCCCGGCTGCAGACCGCAGGTCTGGGCAATCATCATCGTCAGGAGAGCATAGGAAGCTATGTTGAACGGTACGCCAAGGAAGGTGTCAGCACTGCGCTGGTAGAGCTGGCAGGACAATCGGCCGTCAGCTACATAGAACTGGAAGAGGCAGTGGCAAGGGGGCAGGGCCATCTTGTCAACCTCCCCAGGGTTCCAGGCGCAGACGAGCATACGGCGCGAGTCGGGGTTGTGCCGGATGGTCTCGATAACTTCGGAGAGCTGATCGATAGCTCTCCCGTCCGGAGCCGGCCAGCTGCGCCACTGGTGCCCATAGACCGGACCCAGGTCGCCGTTCTCGTCGGCCCACTCATCCCAGATGGAGACTCCGTGCTCCTTGAGGTAGCGGATGTTGGTGTCGCCGCTGATAAACCAGAGAAGCTCGTAAATAATTGATTTGAGGTGAACTTTCTTGGTGGTAAGCAGAGGGAATCCCTCGCTGAGGTCGAAGCGCATCTGGTGTCCGAAGATGCTCTTAGTGCCGACTCCGGTGCGGTCGTGGCGGACCGTACCGCTGTCCATTATCGTCTGCAGGAGGTCGAGGTACTGCTTCATTTCTTGACTGAAAATGCGAATATTATCGCCTCGTGCATCACCTTGCCCGGCTTGAGGACTGTGCTCGGGTAGTCCGGATGGTTAGGGCTGTCCGGGAAATGCTGGCACTCCAGAGCCACACCGCAGTAGTCGTGGTACTTGCGTCCGCGCTTGCCGTTCGGGCAGCCTTCAAGCCAGTTGCCGGTGTAGACCTGGACGCCCGGCTGCGTGGTATAGACCTTGAGTTCGCGTCCGCTCTGCGTAGAATAGAGCTCTGCCGCTTCCTGGATCTGTCCCGGCATATAGTCGTCGATCACCCAGCAGGCATCGTATCCCTTGCCGTACTTGAGCGCCGGGAAGTCCTTGCGGATATCGCGCCCGAGGGTCTTCGCGGTGATGAAATTCATCGGGGTGCCGACCACCGGCTCCGCCTCGCCCAGCGGGATGAGGGTCTCGTCGGTAGGAAGGTACTGGGTCGCGTTGAGCTTGAGGTAGTGGCGGAGCACGGAGCCCTTGCCGTTGAGGTTGAAGTAGCAGTGATTGGTAAGGTTGACCACGGTCTTGGCGTCGCTCTTGGCGGAGAAGGTGAGCCTGAGTTCGTTGTCCTCGCTCCACTCATAACGGGCCACGACGGTCAGATTGCCCGGATAGCCCATCTCGCCATCGGCTGCACTATACTTGAACTCCACACCGCCCTTGTGCTTGCGGGACTCCCAAATCTTGTTCTGGAAGCCTTCCGGACCGCCGTGCAGGTGATTCGGACCATTGTTGACAGGCAGCTCATACTGCTTGCCGTCGAGGGAGAACTTGCCGGCAGCAATACGGTTGGCATAGCGTCCCGGGCACTTGCCCATACAAGGACCGTCCCCGAAATAGCTCCCGGCCTTGCCGTAGCTCAGGACGACATCTCCCATCTTGCCGTCTTTGTCAGGCACATTGACCGACACGATGCCGGCACCTATGCTGCACAAGGTGACGGATGCACCGCTGCCGTTGATGATGGTGTACTTGTAGATAGGATGTCCACATTCGGACTTGGCCCAGAGTTTTCTCTTGATTTCCATATGTTTATTGATTGTTTTCCAGTTTGTCGAGATAGAGCAGCACCTTCTCCACCGGCGCATCCTTGTAGATCACGCGCTTCTGCGAGTCGAGCAGATAGAGGGACGGGATAGCACGCACGAAGTAGAGCTCATCGCTATTGATAACTCCCTTGTAGTCATAGCCGTTGTACCAGTTGCGCGGATATACCGGCTCGTATTCCCGCCATTTGTCCACCTCCTCGTCAATGTAGATGTTGACGATGGCGAGCGTGCCGTCGGAGATCATCGTGTCGATATAGCTCCGGGAGCCGATCTGGTCTATGATTTCCTTGCAGGACTGGCAGCCCGGGTTGCTGAAGAAGAGCATCGTGTAGGCTGCCTGCACATCGTAGAGACTGTGCCGGCGCTCGTGTATATCCTTGAAGTTGAAGTCCGGAACCCTGGTGCCGTAGGGGTTGAGGCGGCATTTCTCCAACTCGAAGCGGTAGCCGGTGCGACGGTCTTCGGAGGTGAAGCGGGACGCGACCATCCCCTCCACGAACGGGAGGTAGTAGTCTTCGCTTCGCAGCGGGGAGTTCGGATCGTAGAGGTAGGAGGCGAATATTTCCGTCATCAGCGGGTACACCAGCGAAGCGGTGTCACGCTCCTGCCGGGCCTCGATCTGGGAGAATATGTGCCTGATCTTGCTCTGCGCCGCGGGCATTGGAATATAGTCCAGAAGGCCTATGAACGCGCCGGTATTCTTCTCTATCTCCGCATTGCGCACTCCGAGTACCCCGGCGGAATCAGTGGGTCCGTCGCCGCTGAAGAAGCCGTCCCAATAGTGGTCGAGGATGTAGTCGAGCCGCTCTGTCTCATCGGTGAGCATAGAGGGCACCTCCACCGCCGGAAATGGCCTTGTGGCGTCTGACGGCGCCTTGCCTCCCCGCTGCCCGCAGGAGAGCAGCAGAAGCAGAAGAGATAGTGTAGCGAGTATCTTTTTCATCTGTGTTCCGAAATGCGTTCTAAAGTTAGGCAAAAATTGTTAGATTTGTTCGATATGAAGTCCAAACTGATAATTTCAGCAGCTCTGTGCTGCCTGTCCGCGCTCTGTGCCAAGGCCCAGTTCTACACCGGCGGCAACGAACCTTACTCGGTGAGTTGGAGCAGGATAGAAACCGCACACTATAAGGTGATCTACCCCAGGGGGCTGGATTCGCTGGCGAGGGTTTACGCCAGGACCCTTGAGCAGGCGGCTTCAGTCGTGGGGAACAGCGCCGGATACGAGCCCAACCAGAGCTACCGGAGCAGGATGCCGGTGGTGCTTCACCCCTATGCTGCCTACTCCAACGGAATGGTGATGTGGATTCCGCGCCGGATGGAGCTTCAGACCCAGCCGGACCCGGACTACCCGGAGCCGACTCCGTGGGAGAAGCAGCTCGTCGTGCACGAGTCCCGGCACGTCTCGCAGATGCAGATCGGCGCCGCACGTCCGTTCAAGCTGTGGAACTATCTCATCGGCGAGCTCGCCCCGGGGGCTGTGGCCGCCGTCTATCCCGGACAGGCGATGATGGAAGGCGATGCAGTAGTGGCCGAGACTGCGCTCAGCAAGGGCGGCCGCGGCAGGACTGCCGACTTCCTGGAATACTACCGCGTCAGCTTCGCAGCGGGGGATTACCGCGACTTCTGGAAATGGCGCTACGGCTCGCAGAAAAATTATACCCCGGACTACTATCGCGCGGGATATGTGCTGCTTGCCGGTATACGCAGCATCTATGACAGGCCTGACTTCACGGCTGACTACTTCCGCCGGATAGAGCGCAGACACGGCTTCTCGTTCCTTGCTCCGAGCGTCAGGGAAGTAAGCGGCAAGAAATTTGGCGCCACCTTCCGGGAGATCAGCGACAGCCTGGCGGCGCAGTGGAGCGCCGACGAGAAGGTCAGGGCACCGTTTGTCACGTCCTCGCAGACCGTCGCCACACCACGGGACTTCACGGGATATAATGCACTCACATCTGCCGGAGACTCGTTCTTCGCCGTACGCACAAGCCTGAGCAGGCCGAACGAGCTTGTGAGGATCTACCCCGACGGCAAAGTGCGCAGGCTCGGGACATTCAACTCCAGCTACACGGGGCTCAAATACTGCGCCGCCAGCGGAATCCTCTACTGGAGCGAATATTCCAAACATCCGCGCTGGGAGCAGGTATCCTTCTCCAACATCCGCTGCCTCGACAGTCTCGGAACCCCATATACCCTGACACGCTCCCGCAGGCTTTACCACCCCGCACCGTCGCCGGACGGCAGATACCTCTCGGTGACCGAATACCCGGTGGAAGGAGGGAGCAATGTACTGACACTCAATGCACATAGCGGTGATATCCTGAATGTGCGCAAGATGCCGGACGGGCTGCAGGCCATCGAGACGGTCTGGATTGGAGACGAGATCTATGCCAGCGTACTCTCCGATGAGGGCTACGGGATCTGGCGGCTCGACCCGCTCGAGTGCGTGCTCGGTCCTCAGACCGTTAAGATCAAGAAACTCTGGGAGCACGGGGGGAAACTGATGTTCACTTCCGACCTGGGCGGAGTGAACGAACTCTATGCTCTGGAAACGGTGAGCGGAGAAGTCAGCAGATTGAGTTCCACCCGGTTCGGGGCGAATGACTTTCAGTTCAACGCAGAGGGCGACACCCTCTACTACAGCGCACTCACCCCTAAAGGAAGGCTGATCTTCAGCACTCCTGCAGACTCGCTGGTCTGTGTGAGCGCGGACTTCAGTACCAGACCGCGCTTCCCTTTCGCGGAGGAGCTGAGCGAGGGCGAAAAACAGACGGTGGACTATGGTGCGGAGGTGGAGATCAGCGCCCCGAAAAAGTATAGCAAACTCCTCAACGCCATCAAGATACACTCCTGGGCTCCAGCCTTCATCGACTACGATGAGGTGGCTAATATCAGTTCATCAAGCCTCACCTCCGCCGCCTGGCTTGGGGCCACGGCGTTCTTCCAGAACGAACTGGGCAACGCCTACGGTTCAGCCGCCTACAAGGCCGGCTATTCCTTCTCCGGAGGATGGCGGCATTCAGGGCATATCAAGTTTACCTACAGGGGGTTCTATCCGGTCATCGAGACCTCTCTGGACTTCAACGACAGGAACGCGCTTAACTACAGCCTCGAAAGAGGGAACAATCAAATCAAGCTCACCGGCAGCGATGCTCTCAAGCCGCTGATGTCCGCACAAGTCAAGATGTATATTCCGCTCAGTATCAGGAAGGGCGGCGTCAATATTGGCTTCATCCCCCAGGTCAGATATGCGATAACCAACGACAGGAGCGTGGCTGAGGGCTATGAGGCATATTTCTCACGGCTGACTGCCAGTCTCAGAACATATGTGATAGAGGACATCCCGTCGTCGAGAGTCTATCCTCGCTGGGGTATCGGGGCTGAGGCCTGCATCAGCACAAGGCCGGCCCTGACACAGCTTATGAGCCCGAACTCCTACCTCCATCTCTACGCATATCTTCCGGGAGTGTATAGAACTCACGGACTGAAAATCAGCGCATTGTATTCCACAAAGATGGGAGACGGACTCTTCTGCGAGACTCTTGCGAACACGGTGCCGCGCGGGTTCACCCAGGATACCAACAGCACCATCGCGGCAGCATATTCCAAGACCAAATTCACCGCCGACTATGTGATGCCTATCTTCCCTGTGGACTGGTCTTTCCTCTCTCCGCTGGCGTATGTCCGCAACTTCGAACTTACCCCGCACGCGGATCTCTGTCTAGTCCCTGTAAGCAGCGGGACGGGCTCTCTCTGCAGCGTCGGAGCCGACTTCTGCGTCAGGCTGGGCAATCTGCTGTGGATCCCTTACCCGACCCGTATCGGCGTGAGTTACAACTACAACTGCGGAAGTATGTTCAATATTCCGACTATAGCATTCGACACCCAGAGACATACTTTCGGATTTATCTTCAGTGTCGAGATGTAGCTCTTACACACCGCTGAAAGAGCTGAATCCTCCGTCGACCGGAAGGACTACACCGGTGACAAAGCTGGCCGCCTCGCTGCAGAGGAACTGCGCCGCGCCGTTGAGTTCAGTCAGATCGCCGAAACGCCTCATCGGAGTCTTGGCGATGACCTTGACGGACCTCTCGGTCAGGGAGCCGTCCTCGTTGAGCAGGGCGGCACGGTTCTGCTTGCCGATGAAGAAGCCGGGGGCAAGAGCGTTGACTCTGATCTTCTCTCCGTATTTGATGGCCATTTCGGCAGCAAGCCAGCGGGTGAAGTTGGACACTCCCTCCTTGGCGGCTCCGTAGCCGGCCACTCTGGTGAGTGCATCGTAGGCCGCCATCGAAGATATATTGAGGATGCAGCCATATCCCTGGGAAGCGAACACTTCCGTGAAGACGTGGCAAGGATAGACCGTACCGTTGAGGTTGAGGTCCAGCACCCGGGTCCAGTCCTCAAGCTTCATATCCCAGAAGTTCTGGTCAGGCATCACGTTGGCACCGGCCACATTGCCGCCGGCCACATTGATGAGGATATCCGCGCGGGAATATTTCTTCACCACCTCAGCGGCGATGTTCTTGAGCTCGGCGGTGTCCATCACGTTGCAGGCGTAGCCGCAAGGGTTTCCGCCCAGCTGTCGGAGCGCCTCCACTGTCGGAGCGAGCTGTTCCTCCCTGTGCACAAGGGCGACCACGTCAGCCCCCTGAGATGCGAAATGACGGGCTAGCGATCCGCCCAGAGCTCCTGCGGCGCCGCTGATGACGGCCACCTTTCCTTTCACTGAATAAAGTTCGTTCATATTATCGTTGATTTTTCAGTTCGTCCGCCACGGCGGCCATCATCCCCTCCACCTGCCCGAGAGCGAGCATACGCCCGTGGAAGCTGTAGCCGGGATTGTAGCCCATCGTTTCGTCTCCGAGCATATTCTTGCCGTGATCCACCCTCATCGGGAGATTGCGGCCCTCCCGCTCGAAGATGCGGATAAGCTCCACGAGATTGACCCTGCCTGAAGTGTGCGGGGCCTCGATGAAGTCACCGCCCGGCAGGAGATTGCAGCTGCGCAGATGCACGAAATGGGTGCGCGGCGCAAATTCGCGCGCCATAGCCTCCACGTCGTTGTGCTCCCCGGCGGAGAGCGAACCGGCGCAGAAGGTGAGGCCGTTGTGAAAATCATCCACCGCTGCGAGTATGCCACGTATGTCTTCGGCGCTTCCGGCAATGCGCGGCATACCGAACACCGGCATCGGCGGATCGTCGGGATGAATGCACATATTGATGCCGTATTCGCCGCAGACGGGCATTATTGCCTTGAGGAAGTAGACCAGATTGTCGAGAAGATCCTGCTTGCCGAGGCCGTCGTAGAGGCTCATCAGAGACTTGAAGTGCTGCACGGGAGCGGCATCTCCCTCGGCGATGTTGCCGTTGATGAAGCCCTGTGTCTTGACGATGATAGTGTCCACAAGACGATGCCGGTCCTCGTCTGTGAAACTCCTGTCGAGCTGCTCCACCTTGGCGAGCACGGAAGCCGGGTAATCCCTCTCCCCTCCCTCGCGCTGCAGTATCCGCAGGTCGAAGTAGGCGAAGTGGGAATAATCGAAGTAGAGAGAGCTTGTGCCGTCCGGCATAGGATGCTCCAGCTCCGTACGTACCCAGTCAATGACCGGCATAAAGTTGTAGCAGACTGTCCCGATGCCGCAGCGACCGAGGTTGCGCAAGCTCTCTATATAATTGTCTATCAGATGGTCGCGCTCCGCTCCGGCATATTTGATGGCTTCGCTCACTGGGAGGCTCTCCACCACCGACCATCTCAGGCCGGCAGCCTCGATATATTCCTTGAGTGAGCGGATGTCATTCTCTTGCCAGATTTCGCCGTTGGGCACTTCGTGCAGGGCTGTGACTATGCCCTCCACGCCTATCTGCCGCAGCATCTGCAGGCTTATCCTGTCCTTGTAGCCGAACCACCTCCAGGTCTTCTCCATCCTATTTGAATGCGTCCATTATCACGGTCGGGCGGCCGTCGGCGGTGAAAGCTCCGAGCTTGTACGGCCACGGCTTGCACTCAGGCTCCCAGTAGAATACACCCTTGCAGCGGCCGGAAGTCTGGTTGAGGCTCTCCTGGATGATGCGGGTCAACTGGCGTTTGCCCTCCTCGAGCATATCGTCGGAAGCCAGCTTGCCTTCACCATCGCCGCATTCGACCCCAGTCTCCACTATCATCACATCACAGCCATATCTCTCGCTGAGAAGCTTGATGTTGTTGATGCCGTCTGTAATCACCGAGTCGGCAGCGTAGTCTGGTTTGGCTTGTTTTGCCCAGTAAGGATAGAGGGACATTCCTATCATATCCCATTTGCCGCCGTATTTCTTGACTTCATCGAAGAAACTTGTGAAGAGGGCATTGTCGTAGCCGTTGTCGAGATGGATGATGACAAGGCTCTCCGGGAACACCGCCTTGACCGCCGCATAGCCGGTGTTGAGGAAACTGGCGAGGTTGGAGAAATTGGCCCGGTAGGTCTTGCCGTTCACAGTCACGTCACGGGCGGCTCCGCTGATGGAGGCATCGGTATCCCAAAGCATTCCCGGGCTGATTTCGTTGCCAATCTGCACCCATTTCGGGGTGATACCCGCCGACTTGAGGTCGTTCATTATCTCGGATGTATGCTCGGAAATCGCTGACTTGAGTTCCTCAAGATTCTTTCCCTCCCAAGCCGCAGGCTTATACTGCTTCTGGGGGTCTGACCAGCTGTCGCTGTAGTGGAGAGACACCAATATTTCCAGCCCCTCTGCTGCGGCACGCTTAGCTTTTTCCATAAAGTCGCTCCTGCCGCACCAGCCATCGGACGGGTTAACCCAGACGCGGAGACGTACCGCATTGAGTCCCAACTCTTTCATCAGGGCGAAACAGTCCCGCTCCTCACCGTTGGAGTTGTAGAACCTGTTGCCGCTGCTCTCCATCTGGGTGACCCAGGAGATGTCTGCGCCCTTGTAGAAAGTTACACTTTCGCTTTCAGATTTTCCACGATTTCCCTGTCCGCAGGCTGCCGCAAGCAGCAGGACAGAACCAAGAATAAGAGTAATATGCTTCATATGCTAAACATTAAATAAAAAATGCATTATATCGCCGTCCTGGACGGTATAGTCCTTACCTTCGATGCCCATCTTGCCGGCGGCGCGCACGGCAGCTTCAGTCCTGTATTTGACAAAGTCGTCGTACTTGATCACCTCCGCGCGTATGAAGCCCTTCTCGAAGTCAGAGTGTATCACTCCGGCAGCTTTTGGCGCCTTGTCGCCGACCTTGATAGTCCAGGCACGGCACTCATCTGCACCGGCGGTGAAGAAGGTCTGAAGTCCGAGCAGGCGGTAGGCGCTCTGGATGAGCCTTACCACGCCGGACTCTTCGAGCCCCATCTCTTCTAGGAACATCTTCCTGTCCTCGTAGTCCTCCATCTCCGCAATCTCAGACTCGGTCCTGGCGGAGATGACAAGTATCTCGGCATTCTCATCCTTCACAGCCTCGCGCACGGCATCTACATAGGCATTGCCGCCCACTGCTGAGGCGTCATCCACATTGCAGACATACATCACCGGCTTGTTGGTGAGCAGGAACAGATCGTGCGCAAGGGAGACTTCCTCCTCGTTGAGCAGAGCCACGCTCCGGCAGGAACGGCCCTGCTCGAGAGCGGCCTTGTAGCGTGTGAGCAGGTCGGCGAGCTTCTTCGCCTCTTTGTCGCCCGCCTTGCCGGCCTTCTCAGCCTTGCCGAGGCGGGATTCCACAGTCTCGAGATCCTTTATCTGGAGCTCCATATCCACGACTTCCTTATCCCTTACAGGGTCCACGCTGCCGTCCACGTGCACTACGTTGCCGTCATCGAAGCAGCGCAGCACGTGCAGTATCGCATCGCACTCGCGGATATTGGCAAGGAACTGGTTGCCCAGGCCCTCTCCCCTGCTCGCGCCCTTCACCAGTCCGGCTATGTCCACTATATCCACGGTGGCAGGTATCGTCCGCTGCGGATGGCAGATTTCGGAGAGGGTGTCGAGCCTTCGGTCCGGGACGTTGGTGGAGCCGAGATTGGGCTCGATGGTACAGAAAGGGAAATTGGCGCTCTGGGCCTTGCCTGAGCTGACACAGTTGAAGAGAGTGGACTTGCCCACATTAGGGAGTCCCACGATGCCGCACTTGAGAGACATAAAATCAAAAATTAATATGCAAATGTACTCAAAAATCACCATATTAGCAGTATGAAACGGACTATGATTACACTTCTCGCGCTCCTGCTGCCGCTATCCCTGCGCGCGCAGGGCGACTCCCTTTCGGTGATGTTCTGGAACGTGGAGAACTTCTTCGACTACCGCTCCCCTTCCCGTCCGGCCTACTGGACGAAGCGGAGATTCTACTCCAAGTGCGACGCTCTCGCCAAGATAATCTTCAAGTTTGCTGACCATTACGGAACCCTGCCCGACATCGTAGCGCTCGCCGAGGTGGAGAGCGTATCAGTGCTCCGCAGCCTCCTCAGGAACACTCCCCTGCGCAAGCTGGACTACGACATCGTGCACTATGACTCCCCCGACCGGCGCGGCATCGACTGCGCCCTGCTCTACCGTCGCTCGGCACTCCGGCTCACGGAGAGTTTCCCGGTGCACATCCGCGACAGCAGCGGGGCGCTGATGGGCACCAGGGATATCCTCGTCGCCCGTTTCGACGGGGGTCTGAGCGTGCTGGTCAATCACCACCCCTCCAGGATCGGCGGGAAGTCCGAGGGGCGCAGGGCGGCGCTGCGCAGGATGGAAGAAACAGCCGATTCGCTGCTTTCTGCGGGCGCGCACGGGGTTCTGTGCGCTGGAGACTTCAACGATTGTCTATGGCCCGGAAAGGGGCCTGGAACCATCAAATACAACGGAGAATGGGAGAAGATTGACGGCCACTTCTCCTACGGGACCATCAGCGTGCGTGAAGAAGTCTTCGCGGACCCCTCGCTGCTGACGGAGGACAGGAAGTTCGGAGGGCAGAAGCCACGACGCACATTCACCGGGCCGCGCTACGAAGGTGGAGTGAGCGATCATCTTCCTGTTGCGCTTTTTGTTTCTTTTTGATAAATTTGCGGATAGCAAACAATATAAACCACATAAAATGGAAATGAAAAACAGAATCCACGACAAGTTCTCGGAACTTTTCGGAAACGACGGCACCTTCTATGCCGCTGCAGGCAGAATCAACCTTATCGGCGAGCATACCGACTACAACGGAGGCTATGTCTTCCCCGGAGCGATAGACAAGGGAATCATGGCTGAGATCCGCCTCAACGGCACAGGCAAGGTCAATCTCTACTCCATCGACTACGACAGCGCGACCTCCTTCGGTCTCAACGAAGAGGACAAGCCGCAGGAAGCGTGGGCGAGATATGTCTTCGGCGTCTGCCGGGAGACTCTCAAGAGGGGCGGCAAGGTGGAAGGCTTCGATGCGGTGTTCGCCGGTGATGTGCCTCTCGGAGCCGGACTGTCATCTTCAGCCGCACTCGAGAGCTGCTTCGCCTATGCCCTCAACGATCTCTTCGGCAACGGCATCGACAAGTTCGAACTAGCCAAGATAGGCCAGAGCACAGAGCACAACTACTGCGGAGTCAACTGCGGCATAATGGATCAGTTCGCCTCCTGCTTCGGCAAGAAGGGCAGCCTCATCCGCCTCAACTGCAAGACTTTGGAATACAAATATTTCCCATTCAATCCCGAAGGCTACAGACTGGTGCTTGTAGACTCCTGCGTGAAGCACGAGCTCGCATCTTCAGCCTACAACAAGCGCCGCAGTTCCTGCGAGAACGCAGCCGCAGCCATCAAGAAGAACCATCCTGAGATTGACTGCCTGAGCGACTGCAAGAGGGTATGGCTCGAGGAAGTTCGCAACGAAATCCCTGAGGAGGACTTCCTCAGGTCAGAATTCGTGATCGGCGAGGTGCAGAGGGTGCTCGATGTCTGCGATGCACTCGAGAGAGGTGACTATGAGACCGTGGGAGAGATGATGTACCAGACCCATTTCGGCCTGAGCCGTCTGTACGAGGTCAGCTGCGAGGAGCTTGACTTCCTCAACAGGCTCGCCCGCAAGATGGACGTGACAGGATCACGGGTTATGGGCGGAGGCTTCGGCGGATGCACCATCAACCTTGTAAAGAATGAACTCTATGAGCCGTTCGTGGCCGAGGCTAAAAAGCAGTTTGCCGGGAAGTTTGGACACGAGCCTAAGATCTACGATGTCGTGATCTCAGACGGAGCGAGGAAGATGTAGGTCTCCCCTATCCTATGAATTTTGAGAGCCAGTCCGGGTCGATTCGAACGAGTCCCCGGGCTGCTTCTTTTATGGACGGGTTGCGCCGGAGGATACCCGCGCAGTCTTCGTAGACGTTGAATCCGACTGCTATCATCTCCATCCTGCCGTCCTGAGGGTAGGTGAAGGTCATCTCGGAGTCCGCTCCGTCCAGCTTGAAGAACTTGAGAGCCACGTCCTTGTGCATCTCCTGAAGAGTGACAAACTTGCACATCTCCATCACGATGTCGTCCAGGCCGGCGTCGAATATCTTAATCTTCTCTATCAGCTCCCCCACACTGTGCACTATCCTGCCGCTGTAACCTTCCGGAAGACCGTCGGCCTTGACATCTGCCTGCGTGAGCAGGATCATCAGACGCTCCTGAGGATCGTGATAGAGGAAGGGGCTGCTCACAAGATTGACGCATCCGCAATGCGGACAGGTCCAGACGAAGTGCTCTCCGCTCTTGACCTTCTCCTTGAGTTCCGGAGAGGCGAGGGTGTCTACGCTTCCCGTAAACTCCATTCTGTGCACACAGCCGCAACGGGCGCATTTCTCTTCAATTACAGTTCCTTCCATATCCGCAAAGATACAAACTTGTACCGACAAACGAAAGGAGCCGGCCTTTCCCGGGCCGGCTCACAGTGTATGGAGTAGAATCTGTCTACTAATAGAACCTTTCGCGGTTGTCCTTGACGTTGTCGTAGTCGGACATCACAGAGAGGATTGCCTGGGACATATACTGGGCCTTCTGAGAAGCTGTGTTCCTGACATCATCCTCGGTGACGAAAGAGCCGGTCTGCCTGTTGGCAACGCTGACTACATATGCACCCATAGAGCCCGATACCGGACCGTAGACTTCACCGTCTGCAGCGACTGCGGCAGCTCCGAGGATAGCAGGATCCACTGTGGTGGCAGCAAGGGAAAGACCCTCGTTGCGCTCAACGCTGACTCCGAGAGCGGTGGCGGCGGCGTTGATGTCAGAAGCGCCTGCAACCTTAGCGGCAACTTCCTCAAGCTTCTTGGCCTGAACTTTATCTGCATAAAGCTTGTCCTGGATAGAGGAAGCAACTTCCTTGACAGGGGCGTATCCTTCCTTGTGGATAGCCTTGACTGCCGTGATGAAGAAGTAGTTGTTGTTGACGGTGATGATATCTGAAGCCTTGCCGGCCTTATTGTCAAATATCCACCTTGTTACCTCTTTGGCCTGATCCACTGCACCGTATGCGGAAGTGGCCTCGGTGACCTTGAGAGAGTGGGAATAGACCTTGGTGGAGTCTACAGCCTTCCTGTATCCCTCATAAGAGCCGTTGGTAAGGGTCGCAAAGGTGTTGGCTTCTGCATAATATCTGTTGAATGTCTCCTTGCTTGCAAGAGCTGTCTTCTCGAGGATGGCAACCTGCTTCTTGGCAACAGGCTTGGTCCTGTCGGATACGAGTACCACGTGGGTACCATACTGGGTCTTGAGCACGAACGGCTTGCCTACAGCTGCGGTCATCACTGACTCGAATCCCGGAATCATATAGGTCTGGGTCATCCAACCGATGCTTCCGAGCTCGCCGTCGGCAGCGGAGTTCTGATCGAGAGAATAGGCAGAAGCGATGTTGGAGAAACTGGTGCCCTTCTTGCTGAGGACAGTCACAAGGCTGTCTGCGGTCTTCTGTGCTCCTGTACCGCTGAGGAGAATATGCTTCACGAATACGGAATCCGGAACCATTGCACTCGCCGTCTCGCGGGCAGCATAGAAGCTGTTGCCGGACTTGACTACCTGAGTAACCTTCCTGCCCTCAAAGATCTGGGTGTTGAGCTCGGAATTGATGGTATTGAGTTCGCCGTCCTTATACCAATACTCGGAGATCTGACGCTCTGAGTTCTTCAGAAGGAAGGTCTTCATATTGTCGGTGGTGGAGAACTCTTCGTAAACCTGATCCATTGCAAGGCTGGTCTCGGCGATGTCGTCATCTGACGGCACAACCTCGAATACTACATACTCGACATCACGGCTGGCGCTCTGCTTGAAGAAGTTCTTGTGAGCCTTGTAGTATTTGCGGATTTCGTCCGAACTTACGGTGACGGTGGAATCCTGGGTCATCGGGTAGTGTGCGAGGCAGTACTCCACGTCCGCAGTGGTATTGCCAGCCTCAAGGTCGTTCTTGACCTGCAGCGCATTCTCGATGCTGCTGGCGGTGAAGAGCGCGCCATACTTCTGGTAGAACTGCTGGTTCAACACCAGGTTCTGAAGATATGTCCAGTAAGTCTGGAGCTGTCCTGACTGGTCTGACTTGACGTTGCTGACGAATGCCTGGACCTGAGCCGGGGAGAAGTTGCCGGATTCATCAAGGAAAACAGGGTTCTGGGAAACGAGAGTGGAAAGGTTATCCCCCATCACGAGATCGTACATCTCGGCGGCGCCCACGGTGATACCGGCCGCCTTGGCGTTCTTGACAAACATATATTTGTCGAGAAGCCCCTGCCAGGCAGAGTTCCTGATCTGCTTCTGGGTCTGCTCGCTCTGAGCTGAAGAGCCGGAAAGCATCTCGTTGATCTGGGTATATTTCTCCACTTCTTCCTGGAAGTCGGTGTAGGAGATATTCTTACCGGCAATCTGGCCGACGTCGTACTTGGACGACATCGAATTGAGTGCAGACTCCAGGGTGCTCGGGTCAATGATAAATGACAGAAGGGCCAGCGCGATGATGATTGATATCACGAGACCGAACTTAACGCGTATTTTTTCAAGTACCGCCATTTTGTAGCTATAATTTAAAATTTTCCAATAGGACCGCGAATTTAACTATTTTTTTGGAAATGGTCCAATAAAATTCACAGAATCAATAATTACGGCCGTGGTATCGCGGGCCACCACGACGAAGTTGTTGAAAGGCTTGAACAGCTTGGAATTGCGCATACGGTCGTCGGAGCGCATTCCGTAGCCCTGGGCGAAGGCATCGCGGGAGTACATCTTGACATAACAGTCGGTGTAGATCTCCTTCTTGCTGCTGTCCCAGAATATGGTATCAGTCTCCATCGTCTCCTGCTTGATGACGTTGTGCAGTATCACGTTGCCGTATGCCTTCCACACTTCATCGCCGGAGGACGGCGTCAGGTGTTCGGCCTCGTCGGCCACTATCACTGATTCCAAAAGCCCGTCCGCAGTATAGCTGAATACTGAGATTCCCTTCGGGAAGTAATCTCTCCCGCTGCCGTCCCTGCTATAGCGCTCCATTACTCCGGCTTCGAGCCGCATCTCCATCTCTCCGTTCTTGCTCTGCACGGCGAAGACGTCCACGACCCTCTGTACCGGGGTCTCGTCGAGATTGAGCTTGTCCGCCTCGGCGATGCCCTTGCTGCAGGAAACGAAAGTACTGGCAACCACGGCTGTGATTGCCAGTACCTCAATGATATTCAGCTTTGCACTCAAACCTACTTTGTGGTGCGCACGGTAGTGGTGGCCCTCATGCCGCCGCATACAACCGTGTAGGACTGACCGTTGGTGATGTCATACATAAACGCCTCGGCAGCCTGCGGGAAGTAAGCGCTGTACTGCCTGATGTGGTCGGCAGCAGCCTCCGCAAGGGTAGAATCGGCGTTCTTCGCCTTGTTCATATAGTCGCAGGCTACCCAGAACGGTGCGCGGCTTGAGATCTCGTCGCCGCCGCAGCGGGTTGAAGCCCAGATCGTTCCCATAAGGAAGTAAGCCTTGCCGGCAAGCTCCTCGGACTGTGAAGCGACTGCACTTGCGAGCTCTACGGCCTTGGAGTTGAGTCCGCTCTTGAAGCAGAAGGTGGCGAGTTCATATTTCCACTCGATATCAGTCTTCTCGTCTGAATCCTCGCCTGCGATAGCCTCCTCCATATACATAATAGCCTCGTTGGTGTTACCCTTGGCTGAATGCAGCTTGAAGAGGTAGTATGCGGAGTTGGCTGAAGGGTTGATCTTGTTCATCGTGGTGACGGCTTTGAGGAAGAGGTCGTTGTTGGTGCAATCCTCCGCAAGGCTCATAGTCTTGACGATGCTTGATGCGAGGTTGAGGTTCTCAGGATCAGCCTCGAAGCGCGGAGTATAGATGGCAACCAGGTGATCGCAGCTCGCTACCTTGCTGGCTGCGAAAAGGTTACCCATATCACTCTTGACATTGTTGTTCTGCTCGCCTTCGATGTCGTTCCTAACCGGAGCCTTCTCGATGAGCTCGCTGTTCCTCTGATAGAGGTCGATCACTTTCTCCGCCTCGAGTGCACCAGACTGGTAGAGGTCGATGGCGGCCTGCAGGTCGAAGAGAAGGATCTGAACCTTGGTCTGCTCCTGGTTGTTGGCGATGATGCCCTCATAGCCGTCATAGAGCTTCTGGGAGTCGGACTTGATATAGTTGGACATATCTAGGCCCTTGTTGTTGAGGGCTGTCACAGCGTACTTCGGATAGTACTGCGCACGGGTGTCGTGCAGAGTGAGGAGAGTGTCCACAAGGGCATTTCTGTAGGCCACATTGGAAGCGTTCTTTGAAATCAGCCTGCGGATGAGGGAAGTACCGTCGATGAGCATATTCTGGCTGGAAGTAGCCGGGCAGAGGGAGTATGCCTTCCTCCAGTTCGGAAGAGCCTCGTCATAAGCCTTCTGCTTGTAGTACTCCTTGTAGTACGACATGTACTTGATGCACTCAGCACTGTCAGCACCCCATTTACCCTGGGCAAAAACATCCTGGCCGCACAGAGCGAGTGCAGCTAAAGACACGATCACTAGTGTTATTCTTTTCATTATAGTAATTTGATTTGATTATTCGTAATGTGCTTTCTGGAACCAGATGTCGAAGATATTGACTCCGATGGAGAAGTTGACGTATCTCTCGCGGATCATACCGTCGGAGAGAGATCCCCGCTGTCCCAGCTCCACACCGAGCGTGAGACCGTTGTACCATCTGTAGATAGGAAGAGTGGCGCCCAGGGTTATGCCCATTGACGATATCTGCTTCCCGTTGAGAAGGAAGTTCTCCTTCTTGTAGTAGGCGCCGGCGCGATAGGCGACGTTGTTGAAGTAGTAACGTATGTCGTTGCGGTTCGGGACGAGCTCGAATCCGAGTCTGTACGACTCCGAGAGCGAAGTTGCGAAAGGGGAGGATACGGAGGTGAAGCCGCTGATGTTCTCGATGCCTGAGTTTCTCCAGTCAGACCTCGTGTAGTCGAAGGCCACCATCCACTTGTCCGCATAGCGGAGAGAGAGTCCCACTCCTATCTCAGAAGCTATCCTTGCCTTCTGTGTCCTGCCGAGAGTATCCATCTTGTGGTAGAGGGTATCCACCGCAGCCGAACTTCCTGAGAGTCTGAGATCATCGTAGTAACCCTTGATGTCAGCTCCCGTGGAGTAAGTGGCGCCGAGGATGAGCTTAAGCTTCGAACCGAGAGGCTGCTCGTACTGGAGACCGAATTTCCCTCCGACGGCATTGGCCTGCAGTGTGGTGGTGCTGGTGATGCTGTTGTAGGAGTTGTCGCTGATGGCGGTGCTGAAACTCTTGGTCAGGTTACCGAAGTAGTAGTCGAACTCCGCTCCCAGCGAAAGCCTGTCCCAGAAGGTGATACCGGCGGCGGTGAAGAACTTGTAGAGACTTCCGCTGCCGGCGGCGCTGTAGGAGATATTGCCTGTCCTGCCTATCACATCCGGATCGGTGTAGTCGTAGGCATATCCGAATCCCGTATCGCTGAACGGCGAGATGCCGAGCATCATCGCAGACGTGCTCCACAGAGGGAAGGATATCACGCAGTCGTTGATGTTGAAGGTGTTGTTGGCAGACTTTATATCGTTCTGGGTGAATAACTTGTTGTCGCCGTAGAGAGAGAAGTCTGCCATAAAGGCCAGAGAATCCCTCGCAGTGACTGCCGCCGGATTCATTATGTTGATGAACCTGTTGCTGCGGGTACCCACTCCGACACCTCCCATCGTCCTGTTGTAGGCTGTGCCCTGACGGCTGAGATCTCCGACACCGAAGATGGAGTATGGGGAATAACCGCTGTACGCCTGCCCCTGCATAACAGAGGAGACACACAGCAGAAGAGCTGCAATCGATGCAAGCCTATTTGATATTCTTGCTGACATAATCTTCCGTAATAATAGCCAAGCCCATCAGTTCAAGATTGCAAACCACAAAGATGGAACTTTTCATTTTCTTGGCAAAATAAATTGCATCCCCACCTGTAAAAATCACAATATTGTCCTGACGGGATTTGATGTACCCCTCTATTTCAAACATTATGCCTAAAACCACTCCCGATTCGATCGAGGAGATAAGCGAATCCCCCTCCGGGGCCACCTTGTCGGGGGTATCCACGAGCGGAAGATTCTTGGAATAGCGGTTCAGAGCCTTGAATCTGGTGCGGCATCCCGGAGAGATGTTGCCTCCCAGGTACCTTCCGTCAGCACTCAGGAAATCCACGGTCAGAGTGGTTCCGAAGTCACATACGGTGCAGTCCTTGCCCTTGAAGAGGAAGCGTGCCGCCACAAGTCCGGCAGCCCTGTCGCAGGAGAGGTACTCCGGAAAGTCGTTCTTGAGGAGGTAGTGGGTATGCAGCTTGTCGAGAATTATGAGGTGGGAGCACTCCTTTCTCAAGATAGCCTCCTCCTCCGGCAGCACACCTGACACCGAAGCGATGGTGAGCACTTCAGGCTTGTCCTTCTCTGTCAGGGTCAGAAGGTAGTCGAGCATCTTCTCCCCCTGATAACGGAAAGTCTTCCCGATGGTTGTGCCATCGGACCAGGCTGCCTTGAGCGCAGTGTTTCCCGTTATTACCAGAAGATTGGCCATATTTCCAAAAGTGTAAAGTCTACAAATTTAGTGATTATTTCTGAATACTAGTCAACTCAGGCTGTTCAAAATCTTGAAGGCTGCAAGAAGCGAAGGCACACCGCGGGAGACTATCTTGAGTTTACCGTCGCTCTGCTTCATCTCCACGCGACCCTGCATATCGGAGATTCTTGATACAAGCTTCTCAAATACGGGAGATTTGTAGTAGGCCGACATAGGGTTGGAGACGAAAAATGCTATCAGTATGCCGTTTTTAATGATGACCTTCTCAAATCCGAGGGCTGCACCGCGGTTGCGTATCTTCACTACGAAGAAAAGGTTCTGAAGCTCCTCGGGGAGCGGGCCGAAGCGGTCTTCCAGCCGCTTGGAATAGCTGTCTATCTCCTTGTCGGAAGACATGGAGTCGACGTCGCGGTATATTCTTATCTTCTCGGCAGTTATGCCAATGTACTCGTCAGGGATGAGGGCAGGCTGGTCGGTCTCTATCGTGCACTCGGTGACAAAGACGCTTCTCTCGTTGCGCATAGCTATGCCGGTCTCCACCCCGAGTTCGTCCATTGCTTCGGCAAGTATCTTCTGATAAGTCTCGAATCCCATCTCGGTAATGAATCCGCTCTGTTCCGCGCCTAGCAGGTTGCCGGCACCGCGGATATCCAGATCCTGCATCGCTATGTTGAAACCGCTGCCCAGATCGGAGAACTCTTCTATCGCCTTGAGCCTGCGGCGCGCATCATCGGTGATGCTGACCAGCGGAGGTACGATGAGGTAGCAGAACGCCTTCTTGTTGGAGCGCCCCACCCTGCCGCGGAGCTGATGCAGATCGCTGAGTCCGAAGTTCTGCGCCTGGTTGATGATGATGGTGTTGGCGTTGGGAATATCCAACCCATTCTCTATGATGGTGGTACAGAGCAACATATCATAATCCCCACGCATAAAGTCAAGCATTATGTTCTCCAGTTTGCCGGCTTCCATCTGCCCGTGGGCTACGCAGATCTTCATATCCGGCACGAGCCTGTGGAGTATCTCGTAAATTGACTGAAGTTCCTCAACCTTATTGTGCAGGAAGAACAGCTGACCGCCGCGGTTGAGTTCGTAGTTGATGATGCTCCGTATCTCCTTCTCGTCGAAGAGGATTATCTCGGTCTGCACCGGTATCCTGTTGGGCGGGGGAGTGTTGATGATACTGAGATCCCTCGCGCCGAGCAGGGAAAACTGCAGGGTTCGCGGTATAGGTGTGGCTGTGAGCGTGAGGGTATCAACGGACGCCTTCATCTCGCGGAGTTTCTCCTTGGCTGAGACTCCGAACTTCTGTTCCTCATCGATGATAAGAAGTCCCAAGTCTTTGAATACAAATTCTTTGCCGAGTATCTTATGAGTTCCTATGAGTACATCGATCTGTCCGGCGGCAAGACGGCGCTTGATGTCGCTGATCTCCTTGGCGCTGCGCAGGCGGCTCACATAGTCTATGTTGCACGGCAGGTTCTGCAGGCGCTGCCGGAAGGTGTTGTAGTGCTGAAGCGAAAGTATGGTAGTAGGCACCAGCACAGCCACCTGCTTGCTGTCGGCAACAGCCTTGAACGCCGCCCTGATGGCAATTTCCGTCTTGCCGAAACCGACATCTCCGCAGACAAGTCTGTCCATCGGGCAGTCATCCTCCATATCTCTCTTGACCGCGATAGTGGCAAGTTCCTGATCCGGAGTATCCTCGAATATAAACGAGGATTCAAGCTCCTGCTGGAGGTAGGTGTCGGCGGAGAAGGCGAATCCCTTGGAAGCGCGCCGCTTGGCATAGAGTTGTATAAGCTGTTTGGCTATATCCTTGACCTTGGACTTGGCGCTGGTCTTCAGGGCACCCCAGGTCTTGGAGCCAAGCTTGTTGATACGTGGCGGCTCCCCGTCCCGCGAACGGAAACGGGAGATTTTGTTGAGCGAGTGTACGGATACGAATACCACATCCCCGTCCTTGTAGGTGATTTTTACGACTTCGCGCATCCTGCCCTTGTCGTCCCGCATCCTGACCAGGCCTCCGAAGACTCCAACTCCGTGGTCGATATGCACCACATAATCCCCTATGTTGAAGGAATTCAGATCATTTATGGTGAGCTGCTCGCTCTTCTCCACTGTGCGCCGCAGGTTGACCCTCTGGAAACGGTCGAATATCTCGTGGTCGCTGTAGCAGCAGACCTTGTCCTCCGAGTCGATGAATCCGTTATGGATATTCTTGCCCTTTACGAACTCCGGGATGAGTCCGCCGTTCTGAGACAGGATTGACCTTATTCTCTCGAGCTGGGACTCCTTGTCTCCGTAGATATATACCTTATAGCCGCTCTCTATGCGGCTGCGGATGTCTTCGGTAAGAATTTCGAAATTCTTGTTGAACGATGGCTGCGGGCTTATGTTGAACTGGATATAGTCTTCCGCCTGCGCGGAGAGGGGAGTGTCGATGAATACCCGCGTGAAGGCGGCTGTATGCGGGAAGAATTCTTCAGAAGAATACATATCCGACGAATCCAGCCATACGATGCTGCCGGCAGGAAGTATCTCCAGTACACTCTGCCCGTCTGCACTCTCTGACGCCATCACATCAGAGACTATATCAGCCTTCTCCAACTCGGCGACGGAAAGCTGAGTGTTGCAGTCGAAGCTGTTGATCTTCTCCACCTCATTGCCCCAGAATGAAATACGGTATGGATAGTTGTAGGAATATGAGAATATGTCCACCAGTGAACCTCTTATCGCATACTGCCCCGGAGCGGAGACGAAATCTGTCCGCTCGAAGCCGCCGGAAGAGAGAAGCTCAACTATCTTCTCGTGTGATATCTCATCGCCACGGACAATGCTGAGCACTGATTCTGAGATGGTAGAGAGGGACGGAACCAGCTCCTTGATGGCCTCGGGATAGGACACTATCACTCTGGGGCCGTTGGAGATAGGGGAGAGTATCTCACTGATGGCAGCAGTCCTCTGGACAGCAAGGGAGGATTTGTAATTGCTTCTCTCCACGCTCTTCCCGGACTCCGGAAGGAAGAATACCCTGTCTCCATCGATGAAACTGTAGAGGTCGGAGGTGCAATATTCGGCTGCCTCCCTGTTTGGAAGAATCACGAAATGATTACCTTCTTTTGCTACGGACGAGAGCACAATCCAACGCGCGGACAGGAAAAGTCCGCGGCAGTATATATCATTCCTGCCAGACCTGATGCTGTCTTGAAGTTTTCTGCAGGATTTTGAACTTATCAACATCAAATGCCTTTTTGCTGTTGAAAAGCTGTTAATAACCCTGTTGATAAGTGGGAGCCTCGCTGTGGAAATCTTCCGTGAGGAAGTTATCAACAGGTTGCAACACACTCTTTCAACATACTTTTCAACTTTTTTACTCTTATCTAAAAAATTAACAATTAAAGACTTGACTAAGTTATCAACAATTTCAACAAGGAATAATAATCATCAATTTATATAAATAAAAGAACTATATTTGTATCCTGTATTGATCTTACGATATGTCAGACTTTGACCCGCACAATACAAGCGAAGGCAAAGATAAGGATTTAGAAGGAATTATCAGGCCTCACGAACTGGAAGATTT
>CAVEAQ010000017.1:0-23530 GCA_963613775.1 bacterium
ACCTGCAGAAATTCGGCTACAGGGTCGCTGTCGTGCCCCAGCCCAACTGGAGGGATGATCTTCGCGATTTCCGCAAACTGGGCGCCCCGAGACTGTATTTCGCCGTCAACGCCGGTGCGATGGACTCGATGGTCAACCACTACACGGCAGCCAAGCGCCTGCGGCACGACGATGCCTACACCCCGGAAGGAAAATTCGGGCAGCGCCCCGACAGAGCGGTGACTGTCTATACCAAGATACTCAAGCAATTATGGCCGGAAGTCCCGGTGGTGATCGGGGGAGTTGAGGCATCGCTCCGCCGTCTTACGCACTACGACTATTGGGACGACGCCATCTTCCCGTCCATCCTCGTGGACAGCGGGGCCGACTGGCTCTGCTACGGGATGGGGGAGAGGCCGATGCTGGAGCTCACCCGCGCCATAGAAGCCGGGCGCAACACCCGTCAGATAGAAAAAATCCCACAGATAGCGTTTCTCCGCGGAGGGAAGTGGAAGGTCGACGATCCCCTCGTGCTTCACTCCTACGAGCAGTGCTGCGACGACCCTACCGCCTTCGCCGAGAACTTCCATCAGATTGAAACCCACGCCAATATGCTCCACCAGCAGACCATTATCGAGCCGGTTGGGAACGGCTATGTGCAGGTCAATCCCTCCTACCCGCCGGCTACGGAGGAGGAGATGGACTCATTCTGGGACCTCCCTTTCACCAAGAAGCCCCATCCGCGCTACAAAGGCAAGCGCATACCCGCCTACGATATGATCAAGGACTCGATCATCACGCACAGGGGCTGCTTCGGAGGCTGTAATTTCTGCACCATAGCGGCGCATCAGGGCAAGTTCATCCAGTCCCGCTCGGAGAAATCGATAGTGGACGAGGTGCGCGAGCTGGCCTCGATGCCTGAGTTCCACGGCAATATTTCCGATCTCGGAGCGCCGACTGCGAATATGTACGGTATGCACGGCACCGACCCTGACAAGTGTGCGGTCTGCAGGCGCAAATCCTGCCTCTTCCCGGCACCGTGCCGCAATCTTGACCGCAACCACAGCCGTGTGCTGGACCTCTACCGCCGCGTGGACGCGGTGAAGGGGGTGCGTCACTCCTATATCGGCAGCGGCGTCCGCTACGACCTCTTCCTGGACGGGGACGGATTTATAGACGACACGGGCAAGCCGTACCTGCGCGAGCTGATGCTCCGTCACACTTCCGGACGGCTCAAGGTGGCTCCGGAGCATACCGAGGACAAGGTGCTGGGCTATATGGCCAAACCTTCCTTCCGTCTCTTCGAGCGGCTGCGCAGGGAGTTCGACAAGATCAACCGGGAGAATGGCACCCATACAGAGCTCGTCCCGTACTTCATCTCCTCGCATCCCGGGTGCACTCTCCAGGATATGCACAAGCTGGCCTCAAATCCCTGCCTCAAGGGCATCTGGATGGATCAGGTCCAGGACTTTATGCCGACCCCGATGACCACTTCATCGATAATGTTCTGCACCGGCATCGACCCGCGCACGATGAAGCCCGTATTCGTGGAACGCGACCCGGACAGAAAAAAAGCGCAAAAAGCCGTTTTTTTTAAGAAAAAGTAGTATACTTGCACTCCAATTCAAAGAACACATCAACTGTTATATGGCACAGGACAACAAGAAGCGTCACATCGTAAGTTATGAGAACATGTCCCGCGAGCTCGCGGAGGCGTTTGCGGAGAAATATCCTAAAGGATTCAGCGACTATCTCCCTGACCTTGTCAGATATACCAAGCCGGACGGCACTCCGTTCTACGCGGTGATGATTGAAATCCCGGATGCCATATATCTGGTCAAGATCAAGGTGAAGATAGACGATGCCGATGATATAGAGAGGTGGCTCGAGGGCGAGGAAGATGCCGAGAACGAGCAGGTCGCCGGGACTTCCGGAGAGGCCGGCGAGGAAGGCGGGACGCTCCCGGACGAAAACATCTCCCAGTACGGCTCGGAGGACGAACCTGCTGATGCGACTGAATAAGCCATTGGGTAAAATATCCGAGCAGCACAAGCTTCTGCTCCTCAGTTTTTTGGTCGGCGTGCTCTCTGGGTGCGCCGCCGTTATCCTTGACTGGGCTATTGATTTCATCAGCCACGCCTTGGACGGCACTTTCGACGGCAGTTCGTACGAATGGGGCTTCCTGATATTCCCAGGCATAGGTATGATGATCTCGTTGCTTCTGCTCAGGTTTGTGGTGCGCGACAACATCGGCCACGGTGTGACCAAGGTGCTGCTTTCAGTCTCGCGCAACGAGTCCCGCATCAAGCCTCACAACACCTGGTCTTCGGTGCTGACTTCATCGTTCACCATCGGCTTCGGCGGATCTGTGGGAGCTGAGGCCCCGATTGTCTATACCGGGGCTGCGATAGGTTCCAACCTCGGCCGCGTCTGCGGTCTTTCGTACCGCAATGTGACCATTCTGCTCGGCTGCGGAGCTGCCGCCGCGGTGGCCGGCATATTCAAGGCTCCGCTCGCCGGGGTGCTCTTCACGCTGGAGATTCTGCTCTTCAACGTGTCGATGAATTCTATGCTTCCGCTGCTGATTTCCACGATCTCGGCAACGGTGGTGAGCTACGCCTTCCGGGGGCAGACTCCGGTCTTCGCCTGCGAACTGACGGCGTTTTCGATGGGCAATATCCCCTTCTACCTCGTACTCGGGGTGGCTGCGGGCTTCTTCTCGCTCTACTTCACCAACGGGACACTCTGGCTCGAAGACAAGCTCGGCAAGCTCCGCAACGTCTATCTCCGCTGGCTGCTCTGCGCAGTGGGACTCGGCCTGCTGATATTCCTTTTCCCGCCGCTCTACGGACAGGGCTACGACTCGCTCAACTATCTGCTCAACGGGCAGGAGCTCAGCCTCGAGAACCGTACCGTACTCTCCGGGATGATGAACTGTCGCTGGGGCGTGCCTCTGTTTTTCCTGCTGATACTGTTCTTCAAGATAGTGGCGATGACCCTGACCAACTCGGGCGGGGGAGTGGGCGGTACCTTCGGACCGACCCTGTTCGCCGGTGCCATACTGGGCTTTGTGGTGGCGAGATGCCTCAACCTCTGCGGCAATTCTGTCCCGGAGCAGAACTTCGTGCTGGTGGGGATGGCGGCGCTGATGGCTTCCGTGATGCAGGCGCCGATGACGGCGATCTTCCTTATTGCCGAGATATCAGGAGGTTATGAGCTTCTGATACCGCTGATTATGACTTCCACCGTGGCTTTCGGCACCGTCAGAATATTTGAGAAATATTCCATCTACACCAAGCGTATCGCGCAGAGCGGCGACCTGCTCACGCACGACAACGACCAGGCCGTACTGACCCTGCTGCGCACCGAGGATCTCATCCGCGACAAGTACCCGAGGGTCAGGATCGATGCGACGCTGCGGGAGGTCGTGGATATGCTCTCCGGCTCCGACTCCGATGCTTCAGTGATGGCGGTGATCGACTCCAGGGGTCGCTTCCAGGGTATGGTGGACCTCGCCGCTGCGCGCAAGTACCTCTTCAGTCCGGACCAGTACGACAGCATCCACGTCTACAATATCATGGAAACCCCGCCAGACTACATCTACTATGGCGAGAAGATGGGTTCGGTGATGCAGAAGTTCGACAAGACCGGGGCCTGGCGACTGCCGGTCGTCGATCAGGACAGGAAGTATCTGGGCTTCATCTCCAAGTCCCGCCTGCTGATGGCCTACCGCAGCGAGCTGCGGGAGATCTCGCAGGAAGACTAAATCCTGTTCATCGCAATCCTGGCCTGGAGCTCCCAGGTGCGGAGACGGTCTTTGTAGAGGTTGTTGGCGTTGGTCTTCTCGACCGAGAGTGCGGCGTCGGAGTTGTCGTCCCAGCGGCGGCAGTCGTACAGCACATCCCAGATGCGCCCGATCTGGTATTCGCGGCTGATGCGCAGCGCCACGGCATAGTCCTCACCGTACTTGGTGGTCGGGAAATTGATCTCCCTCAGCAGCGGAGTCCAGAACCCGCGCGGCGCCCCCAATCCGTTGATACGCAGTGCGTTGTTGCGCCCGTTCTCGGGGGTCCATTCGCGGTGGTCAATCACTCCCGGAGGCAGCGGCTGCAGATTTATATCCGTCAGCCGGTAGGAGCCTATCACCATCGCGCAGTTCTGCTCCCGGAATGCGTCCACGAACTTCTGCACCGTGTCCGGCCCGGAATAGATGTCATCAGAGTCGAGCTGCAGCGCGAAGCGGCCGCACTTCGGATGGTGTATCGCTGCGTTCCAGTTGCCCCCGATGGCGTGGTAGGACTTGTCCTGAGCTATGTAGATGAGTCGCGGGTCGCTGAAGGAGCGGATCACCTCCTGCGTGCCGTCGGTCGAATTGTCATCGACCACTATCACATTGTATCTGAATGAGGTATTCTGACTGAGAGCGGAGCGGATGGCATCCCCGACGGTGCGGACTCTGTTGCGGCACGGAATCACCACGGAAGCCTCATATTCGAAATCGCCGCCCTGGGAGAAGTCAAGCGGCTTGAATTCCGGCTTCAGGTAGCCCCCCACAGCCTTGAGATGCTCCGTGCAGGCGCACTCCATCTCGACTTGCACCGCCCTGTTGCGGGGGTCCACATAGTCGAAGAGCTTCTCCCCGGACTTGCGGGTATCGAGTACTAGCTCGTAATATAGAAACTCGTTGATATGCACGAGTTTGCCGCGCTGCGAAACCTTGAGTCTGAGGTCGTAGAGGCCCGCGTATTCATATTCCCTGTCCATCCGGGACACCGCCTCCCGGAGCGCGTCAGTGCGGTAAAGCTGCACTCCGCCGAAGTCGAAGTCGTCCCTCAGCGCCCCCTCCTGGCAGTCAATGACCGGATACGGCTGCACCTCGCCCCCAACGGAGGAGAAATGGTCGGCATAGACCATCGCCGCCCCGCTGTCGCAGGCGACCTGCATCATCCGCTCCAGACCGAAAGCCACCCAACGGAGCTCGGAAGGGCCTGTGTAGATGAGGGTGTAGTCTGAAGTGCCGGCGGCGGCAATCTCCCTGATGCGCGAAGTGGAGACCCGCAAAGGAATATCGAATCTGCTTGGTGTCATAAGCACAAAAGTAAGAAAAAAGCACTACATTTGTAGAATTGAGATACGCAATATGCAACGAAAACTTGTCATAATCCCGACTTACAACGAGATCGAGAACATATCCAGGATCATCCGCACGGTTCTTGGGCTTGAAGGGGAATATCACATACTCGTCATCGATGACGGTTCCCCGGACGGCACCGCCGCAGCCGTGAAGGACCTGCAGGAGTCTTATCCGGAGAGACTTCACCTTATGGAGCGTCCGGGCAAGCTCGGCCTCGGTACCGCCTACGTGGCAGGTTTCAAATGGGCTCTCGAGCGGGAGTATGACTATGTCTTCGAGATGGATGCGGACTTCTCGCACAACCCCGACGACCTTCCGCGCCTGCTCAAGCCCTGCGTCGAAGGCGCTGCGGATATGTCCGTGGGTTCGCGCTACTGTGACGGCATCAATGTCGTGAACTGGCCGATCTCACGCATCCTCATCTCCTATTGCGCCTCCATCTATGTGCGCACTGTGCTCGGCTTCCGCATCTACGACAGCACGGCAGGATTTGTCTGCTATTCGCGCAAAGTGCTGGAGACCATCGATCTGGACAATGTCAGGATGAAGGGATACGGCTTCCAGATAGAGCTCAAGTACACCGCCCGCAAGCTCGGATTCAGGATTGCGGAGGTGCCGGTGATCTTCGTCAACCGCAAGGAGGGCACCTCCAAGATGTCCGGCAGCATCTTCGGCGAAGCGTTCTGGGGCGTGCTCGCCCTAAGGTTCCGCAAAATCCTCCCGAAGCGATGAAAGAACTCTATATCAATCATATAGCGGAGCTCCTCGAACTGAAGTCCTGGCAGGTGGAGAACTGCGTGGAGATGTTTGCCGACGGCGACACCATCCCCTTCATCAGCCGTTACCGCAAGGAGAAGACCGGCGGGATGGACGATGCACAGGTGGCTGAAGTGCGTCACTGGGTGGATGTCTATGACGAGATGGAGAAGCGCAAGGATACGATACTCAAGACCATAGGTGAGGCCGGCGCGCTTACTGACGAACTTCGCGCCAAGATCGAAAGCTGCCTAAGTTCCATCGAGCTTGAAGACCTCTACCTGCCATATCGGCCGAAGCGGCGCACCAGAGCCACGGCGGCGAAGGAGCTTGGACTCGAACCGCTCTCCGACCTGATGTGGAACGTCCGCACCCGCAACCCCGAGGCGGACGCTCGCAAGTTCCTCAGCGACAAGGTGCCCGATACCTCGGCAGCACTTGCCGGAGCGCGCGACATAGTGGCCGAAAGGCTCAGCGAGACCGCACAGATCAGGGAAAACCTCCGCGCAATCTTCCGCGCCCGCAGGATCAGCGCCACTGTCACCAAAGCCGGACGCGAGTCCTCCGAAGCCTCCAAGTATCGGAGCTATTTCGACTTCAAGATGCCGCTAAGCCGCATCCCGTCCCACAATCTGCTCGCCATCCTCAGGGCGGAGAGCGAGGGCTTCCTGAGCGTGGGCATCGATGCCGACCCGGAGAAATGCGCCGCCAAGATATACTACGACTTCTGCCAGGAGCACTCTTACCCATCAGGTCCGCTCGCGGAGCAGATCAAGCAGGCCGTGGCGGACTCATACAAACGTCTGCTTGAGCCGTCCATCTCCGGCGAAGTCCTGAAGGAAGCCAAGCGCAAGGCCGATATCGAGAGCATACAGGTCTTCGGGGAGAACCTCCGCCAGCTGCTGCTCAGCGCCCCTGTGGGTCAGAAGCGGACTATGGCCATCGACCCTGGCTTCCGCAACGGCTGCAAGATAGCCTGCCTCGACGAGCAGGGCAATCTCCTCTACCACACGATAATATATCCCCACCCGCCTCAGAACGACAAGATCAAGGCCATCACCTCGGTGCAGGGGATGATAGACCAATTCGGGATCCAGGCCATCGCGATAGGCAACGGTACGGCTTCCCGCGAGACTGAAGAATTCATGCGCCGCATCCATCTTCCGCAGGACTGCAAGGTATGGACCGTCAGCGAAGATGGAGCTTCGATATACAGCGCCTCCGAAATCGCACGCAGGGAGTTCCCGGACGAAGATGTGACCGTGCGCGGAGCTGTGTCAATCGGACGCCGCCTGATGGATCCGCTCTCCGAGCTCGTGAAGATCGACCCCAAGAACCTCGGAATCGGACAGTATCAGCACGATGTGGACCAGACTCTGCTCAAGGAGAAACTGGACAATACCGTGGAGAGCTGCGTCAACGCGGTGGGTGTCAACCTCAACACCGCCTCCCCTTATCTGCTCGCTTACGTGTCCGGCATCGGACCTTCCCTTGCCGAGAACATAGTCGCGTACAGGACCGCCGAAGGCGGATTCAAGAGCAGGGCGGAGCTCAGGAAGGTGCCGCGTCTCGGGGCAAAGGCCTTCGAGCAGTGCGCAGGTTTCCTCAGGATACGCGGGGCCGAGAATCCTCTCGACGCCTCAGCGGTGCATCCGGAGTCCTACGGCATCGTGGACAGTATGGCGGGGTCGCTGGGCGTCAGCACCCGCGAGCTTGTGGGCAACGCCGAACTCTGCTCGCGCATCAAGGCTGAAGACTTCGTCACCCCGACTGCCGGACTGCCTACTATTGGCGATATTCTTAAAGAACTTGCCAAGCCCGGCCTCGACCCGCGAGAGAGTGCAAGCGAATTTGCATTCGCCGACGACATCCACTCCATCGACGACCTCAAGACGGGGATGGAACTCCCGGGCATCGTGACCAACATCACCAATTTCGGAGCCTTCGTGGACATCGGACTGCACGACAACGGCCTTGTGCACGTCTCCCAGATGGGCCCGCGCGGCACCGACCCGACCAGGGTAGTGAAACTGCACCAACAGGTCCGGGTCAGCGTGATCGGCGTGGACCTCGACCGCGGCCGCATCTCGCTGCGGCTCTTGAAGTAGACTCGCAGGCTTTGTGGCTTTTCGTGGACAAAATTAAGGGCCTCCTTGGTGGGAGACCCTTCTTTTCTTTGCGCTGCGCAGTCGCGGTGATTCTGCGGAAAGACAGGGATTCGAACCCTGGAACCGCTTTGGACGGTCACACGCTTTCCAGACGTGCCTCTTCAGCCACTCGAGCATCTTTCCTGATTGGAGTGCAAATATACAAATAATTCCGGAAATTCAAGGGGAAGCTGGAATTTTCCGGTTTGGCCCCTCGACAAGCTTGGGACTCTGCCGACTCTGCCGAGTCGCTGCGCGGCTCGCGGTTTTTGATGATGTGATTAATATTTATTAACTTCGCAGGATTTTTGGAACGAAGATTGAAGCAACCGGAAGTGTATTAATGGTTCCTAATCGAGTATAAAGGAAACTGAGTCAGTAGTGATAAAGCTGGTGAAAAGCTTGACAATCCCGACACTTGCAGCCCTGCTGCTCTGTCAGTCGTGCGGTCTGGATATCAGTCCGCAGGAGGGGCCGATGGAGGTCGCTCTCGGTGTCGGCGACGCTCCAGCCACCAGGACCAGTCCCGATGCCTCCTTCAAGCGCTTCGACTGGGACGAGGGTGACAGGATAGCAGTCTGGGCCAAGGCCGAAGACGGCAGTTATACACTTGAAAACCAGCCTTTCAACTTCTATGCCGGCACTGAATCCCCAAGCCCCCTCGCCTGGTTCAGCTCGACCCTCAGCGCGGCTATGGCCGACGGCAGCTATACTTACTACATGTGCTATCCTCTGCCGCAATCAGTCAGCGGCACCGTCGCCACATTCACTGTGCCTTCAGAGCAGGACGGCGACCTCTCCGGCGGCAAGGACATAATCATCTCCGTACCATCGCAGGGCGGAGCGCTCCAGCCGATAGGGGAGAATGTGATCCTGGACCAGAGTTTCACCGTGCAGATGAAGCACCTGCTGCACTTCCTGAAGTTCTACATCCCTGAAGGATACAATCTTCTCGGCGAGCCGGTAGAGCGAATCGAATTCACTATGCCTCAGGCAGTTGCCGGCACTCTTGGCGTAGATGTCATCGATGCTTCCGGGGCATCTCTCTCCAGCGGTACCTCCACCGTCAGGCTAAGCCTCAAGCAGAGCCTTTCCGAGTCCGCAAGCGACTTGAAGCAATATGCCGCAGCCGCCATCTTCCCGCCGGCAACGGCCTACACCGCCGCCGACCAGATGAAGGTAAGAATCCTTTCTGCGAACAAATATTCCGATATCATCTACAGCCTCGGCGGGCGGAGTTTCGCGGCCGGACACGTGACCGCGGTGGCCCTGAAGCCGGAGACGGTCAAGAACAGATACAGCGTGTATTTCACCCTCGCCTCCAACAATCTGGGCGAAGACCTGCAAAAAATAGCAGTAACTCTCCCTTCAGGCATTAATTGGCCCGGGACAAGCTCGAATACATATACTTACACCAAGTCTGACGGCTCGCTTATCACGGTCGGCGACTCATTCTATCTGGAGACTCTGGAGCAGTCCGAATATACCGCCATCTCTGGGCAGAGCGTCACCGTAAGCTACGAATCCGAGAGTGCCCTTCTCAGCAAGAGCATCACCCTCCCGGACCTCGGCAGCGCCACGCAAGCAATCGTCAGCCTCGACTGCCCGTACCTCTTCTATGAGGACTTCTCGACGGTGGAAAGTTTCAATTCAGGCGACAAACATTCCGGTTCAAATACCGGTAGCAAGGACCCTAAGGTATTCAACGGCTGGAGCGTGGCGAGGGCAGGCGCCGAAGCCGGCAAGGCAATCAGGCTTGCCGCCCACCGCGAGACAGGATTCGCCAACTATCCGTCACGCGCAGATTCGCCGTTCCTCAGCGGACTTAAGGAGGGTAAGACTGTCAATCTCGACATACAGTACAACTACTCCATGAACAGGGAAGAGGGTGGCCTCGGCAGCAAACCTAAAGCTTCACAAACCGTCTATTTCGGCTACATTACCACCAGCGACAACCTCAAGAGCGGCGACGATACCGGCACCTGGCCGGATGGCTTTGAGCTGAATGAAACCACTGGCTCATATGACAATATCAACCATCTGGCCACGACTTCCCTTAGCGATGTGAAAGCGCCTATAAGGCTGAGCTGGAGGACTGTTACCCAGACTGTTTGGGATACCTCCAACAGCACCTGCTGGCTCTACATAGACAATATTAAAGTAAAAATATCAAAATGAACAAGATGAAACACAGAATCACTCTGACAGGACTGCTGCTCCTCGCGGCGGTCTCCTGCTCCAGACAGCCTGACGGGGGCGTCGGATTCATCCGCTTTGCGCTGGACTCAGACAGTTCCGTCATCGAGGTCACCAAGAGCAGCGTCTCTGACTATGCAACGCTTCCGTCTGCCCAAGACTTCACTCTCACGGTGAGTGACGCTTCCGGAGATGAGATCTACAGCGGACTGCTCAAGAACTACGATAGTTCCTCCGCCGTCAAGGTCGGCTCCTACACTGCAACCGCCAGCTACGGCTCAGCTTCTGTCGAGGGCTTCGATAAGCCGTACTTCAGCGGACAGAGCAGCTTCACCGTTGCTCAGGGCACCACGAGCACGGTGACCATCCCCGCAAGCCTTGCCAACTCGATGGTGAAGCTTTCGTTCACCGATACTTTCACCTCCTATTACACTGACTACTCCTTTACCCTCAAGACGGGTGCCGGCACCGAGATCCAGTTCCCGAAGGGGGAGACCCGCGCCGCATTCATGGACGCGTACACCTTCACGCTCAACGGCACTCTGACATCCCAGGGCGGCAAGACACAGACATTCACCCTCAGCAAGAAGGGGTTTGAAGCCAAGAAGTGCTACACCATCAGGTTCGACGCATCCAATGTCGGCAACGGCACGATCAGCATCAGTTTCGACGACACGGTCGAAGACGTGCAGCTCGACGAGGTTGATTTAAACGACTAAGTTATGAAGATGAGAAATTTATCCATAATTATGCTGGGTGCGGCAGTGGTGCTGGCATCCTGCTCGAAGGACGCCTTCCGCTACGGCTCCACCAAGACCGGCACGCTCTCCTTCGCCTCGATGCAGCTCGAGGTCTCCGAGGATGTCAATCCTGCCACCAAGGCCGAAGAGGCAGGCGACGAATATGTAATATCCATCTACGGCTCCGACAGCAAGCTCGTGAGTCAGAAGACCTGGTCCCAGGTTCGCGGTACAAGTTCTATGCAGCTCCCTGCCGGCGACTACACGATGCAGGTGCGCTCCAGCTCATCCAACATCCCTGAAGCCAAGTTCAGCTCGCCTGTGTACGGCACATCCAGCAACTTCAGCATCAAGGCCGGCGAGACCACTGCCATCGGCAGCCTCACCTGCACCCTGCTGCAGGCTGTGGTGACCGTGAGCTACAACGAGGCCTTCCTCGGCACCGTGACCGGTGACGGCAAGGCCAGCGTCGAGCTCCAGAGAGGCTATCCTCTCGACTATGCCCTAAGTTACAACGAGGGCGATCCGAAGTATGAGATGAGGCTCGGCTACTTCGCGCTCAATGAGGACGAGGCCACGGTCAGCGTCACCTTCAAGGGCTCCATCGAAGGCAAGACCCAGAAGATGACCGCTACAATCTCCGGAGTCAAAGCCCGCGACTGGCATATCATCACCTTTATGAAGAAGGTCGATGCCGACGGCAACGCCAGCTTCTCAGTGGAGATCGATGGACTCGTGGAGGACGTCGAGCTTGACAGTGACGTCGCAGCCGAGGAGGAGGGCGACGGCAACGACCCTAACGCTCCTGTGGGCGACGGCGGCATCGAACTCGTCAGCACCTGCAGCTACGACATCACCCGGCCGGTAGTCGTCCCTGCGACCGGCAGCTTCCCTCTCACCATGACTGCCAAGATACCTAACGGCGCCCTCAAGTTCACCGTGGACATCGCTTCCGACAATGCCGACTTTATCGGTTCAGTCAACTCCGTCGGCGGCACCACCCTCGACCTCATCAATCCTTCCGACGCGGCCCTCGGCATCTTCGGCATCGTGCCGTTCCCGCACGGCAGCGAACTTGCCGGCAAGACGGAGATCGACTTCGACCTCTCCGGCGCGCAGACTCCGCTCCTCGCATTCAAGGGCACACATACCTTCACTATGAATGTAGTTGACCGGAAGGGCTGCAAAAAGAGCATAGAAATCAGTCTTAAGGTAGAATAAGCTATGAAGAAGATATATTACAGTCTGATACTTCTGCCTCTGCTTGCCGCCTGCACTGCGGCTGAGCAGGCTGGTGAGGGCGCATTCTCCCTCTCCGTCAGCGTGGAGGCTCCCGCCACCAAAGCGGCGATGACAAGCGATGAACTCCTCTCCACCGCAGTAGTGAAGATATACAAGGCCGACTTCTCCGGCAAGGTGCGCGAATACGTATATTCCGAGATGCCGTCCCAGATCTATCTCCCTGCCGATGAATACAGGGTGGATGTGACTGCAGGTGAGGCCGTCAAGGCAAGCCCTTCTGCAGCCTCCTGGGAGCAGAAGAGCTACTCCGGCTCGGAGGGTTTCACAGTCACCGCCGGCAGTGCCAGCACCGCCAAGGTGACCGCCAAGGTCAGCAATGTCATCTCCAATGTGACTTTTGCAGACGACCTCGGGGACTTCTTTGCCGAGGGCTACAGCTGCACGCTTGCACTCGATGACGCGAGCAAGCTCGTCTATACCGCCGACAAGAGCGGCGTCGACGGCTACTTCATCGCCGGCGGATACGAGCCGTCCCTCAGCTGGTCCTTCTCCGGAACCCTCCTGAAGGACAACTCCACCTTCACCAAGACCGGCACCATCAGTGCCGTCGAGGGAGGCAAGCGCTACAAGCTCGGTCTCAAGTATGTCGAGAAGGACGGTACGCTCGGATTCGAGCTGCTCGTGGACGACTCGACCAACAACATTTATGACAACATAATCTTCGTGGCTTCTTCCACCGGCATCTCAAGCTCCACCAAGTTCGAGGTCTGGGCAGGCCACTTCACAGCGCACGCCGATGTGGACGAGGCTCAGTACGATAAGGATCAGGTCTGGTTCGAAGTCCGTGCAAAGGGTAGCACTACCTGGACAAAGGTGTCTGCCACCCGCGAATCCGAGGGCGCTTACAGTGCCGAGATCACAGGCTTGAGTCCTGAGACCGAGTATGAGTACAGGCTCGCCGTCACCTCCCTCGAAAGCAAGGAGGTGGAGTATATGGACGCACCGTCCACCGTCACCACCGACGTGGCCCCTGCCATCCCTAACGGAAGTTTCGAGACTACCTCCAACGACGAAAGCAGCAAGTACAAGTCATTCTACGACCCGTCATCTTCGGACACAAGCCTGCAGACCAAATGGTGGGACAGCGGAAATTCCGGCTCCACCCTGGTCGGCTCAAGCGCTGTAATCTGCTACCCTGAAACAGGCGATTACAAGGACGGCAGCCAGTCTGTCTGTCTGGAGTCCCGCTATGTGGTGGTGAAGTTCGCGGCGGGCAACTTCTTCAGCGGCCGCTTCGGCGATCTGATAGGCACGAGCGGCGGTACCGTTTACTTCGGACGTCCGTTCACTGCGCGCCCTACCGGGCTCCGCTTCTGGATGAAATATACCGGAGGAATCATCAACCGTGCCAACGACAATGTGCCTGAAGACGGCAAGAAGGGCAACTACGACAAGGCCTCCATCCGCATCGCCCTCGGCACCTGGGATTACCGTACTTACGGCGGAGATGCCGACAGCCCGGTGTGCGTAAATACTACCGACACGAGTACTTTCGTGGACTACAGCACCGATGCATCCACCATAGCCTTCGCCGAGAAGATAGTTTCTTCCGACTCCACCAACCCGGCTACCGACTGGATCCAGGTGACTCTGCCTCTGGAGTACCGCGACACCAACAAGCGTCCTACCCACATCATCATCAGCTGCGCCTCAAGTATGTACGGTGACTATTTTGCCGGTTACGACGACAGCAGGCTCTGGCTGGACGGTATGGAACTTCTCTACGATTAGAGAAAAGTCATTTTGAAATTATGCCGAAAATTCGTTTATTTGTTTTCGGCATAATTTTTTTGAGTTGTAACAAGCGATGACACGTAAACTGCTGACAATCTCTGCCGTTCTCCTGTTTCTATGCCTCCAGGCACAGGGGCAGAAGATGGACAGGGGTATCGATATGTCCACCCAGCCTGTGTTCATTCCCAAGGGGACCTGGATGGTGGGCGGCGGAGCGCGCTACAGCCTTCAGGACAGCGAAAACGCCGATTTCCTGGTGTTCAGCGGCATCAATTCCTCGGGCTACTCCATCTCGCTGAGCCCGGCCGTCTGCTATATGATCCTGGATAACCTCGGAGTGGGCGCGCGACTGGGCTACAAGCGGAGCATGTTCCTGCTCGACAGCGCGGAGCTGAGCATGGGCGAGCTTGCGCAGCTGCAGTTTTCGAATTATCACAAGATTAGCCAGTCCTTTGAGATACAGGGGATAGGCAGATACTACATCCCTATAGGCTCCCTCAAGAGGATAGGTCTCTTCAACGAAGTCCAGCTCGGCTACTCCTTCGGGCAGGGCAAGATACTCGACGGCCGTGACAACAATGTCAACGGTAGCTACCAGACCGAGAACACCGTTGCCCTCAACGTCTGCCCGGGCTTCATCGCATTCGTCACCGACCGGCTCGCCATCGACGTCAACGTCAATATGCTCGGCCTGCAGTTCGACTGGACCAACCAGATCCACAATCAGGTCGATGCCGGCGCGAGGCGCACGAGTTTCATCAATTTCCGTATCAACCTGCTAGCAATAGGCTTCAGCCTGTATTATTACATATGATGAAACGCTGTGCACTCGTACTCGTGATGCTTCTTGCCGGACTGCTTCCGCTCTCCGGGCGGCAGCGCGCCGACAGTCTCTCTGTCTGGGCGGAGCGGCGCGGACCGGACCGCGTCTTTATGCCCAAGGGCGACATCTCCGCAGGTATCCAGTTCTTCTACCTTGACCTTGGAAGCAGCAACAGCGAGGTGCTGCTCCTCCTCCAGCATCTCGATGCTACGGGCTCCGTGGCGAGCGTGTCGCCGTATTTCGACTACACCTATCGCGACAACAGGTCTGTCGGCATCAGAACCAAATATGTCAGCGCTTCGGGGGGCGTCTCCAATGTAGACCTTTCGCTGCTGAGCGATGGGCTGGAGATGTCGCTTCAGGACCTCAAGGCCGACTCGAGGACCATTCAGTCGGAGATTTACCACCGCTCCTATGCCCCTCTCGACGAGAAGGGCAGGTTCGGGGTCTTCACCGATCTCGCGCTCAGCTGGTCCCGCGCCAACACCTCGTTTTCCTACAACTCCCGGTCGCTGGACACCCGCACCGTCACCGACAAGCTGCGCTTTGCAGTCCATCCGGGCATTATGGTATTCGTGCTCAACAACCTCAGTACGCACGTCTCCATCGGCATCGGGGGAGCGAACTACACAAAGACAGAATATGTCAAAGACGGGGAAGTCACCGGCACGCGCTACTGCTCCAAGGTCAACTTCATGATTGACATTCTTGATATTTCCTACGGACTCAGCCTGCATTTCTAGGATATGAAAAGGACGCTCTCAATACTGCTGCTGGCTCTCGCTCTCGCTTCCTGCATACGCAACGACATACCTTACCCCTATGTCGTGGCCGCAATCACGGACCTTACCGTCGATGGCGCCACGGACGTCACCGTCGACTCCGAGGCGCGCGAAGTGCTCATTACCCTCGATGAGTCGGCCGATATCCGGAACGTCAACATCCGGAGTGTCAGCTATAGCGACGATCGCGTCTGCGCCTCCGAGGAACTGGTGGGCACTCACGACCTGACTTATCCGATGGGTGTCACGCTCAGGATATACACAGAGTTCTACTGGACGGTCAGGGCGGTGCAGCCTATCGGCAGGGAGTTTTCCGTCACGGATCAGGTCGGGGCTTCAGTCATCGACGAGTGCAATTTCAGGGCGATAGCAAGTGTGCCGCTCGGCACCGACCTCAGCAAGGTCGCCGTGGTCTCGCTCAAGCTTGGTCCGCGCGATGTCACCGTCTACAATCCTGCCATCGAAAATCTCAAAGATTTCACCGAGCCGCTCAAGGTCGCTGTGCTTTACGGTGACAAGGTCGAGGAGTGGACCCTCTATGTCAATGAAGTCGAGCAGTCTGTAAGTCTTGAAAGCGTCGATGCCTGGACACGGGTAGCCTGGCTCAAGGCTTCCGGAGTCGAAGGCCGCGCGTCAGGATTCCGCATCCGCAAGGCAGGGGAGACAGAGTGGACCGAAGTCGGGGGAGTAAGCTTCAGCGGAACCTCCTTCAGTGCCGCTGCCGACTCTCTGGAGCCGCTCACAGAGTACGAGTGCTGCGCCTACTGCGGCGACGATGTCACTTCGCCGCGCAGTTTCACCACCGAAGCTGAGGCTCAGCTGCCGAACTCCGGATTCGAGACCGTAAGCAATGCCGAATCAAGCAAATACTTCTCGTTCTACGACCCGGCATCCTCTATCCTTGAGCTGCAGACCAAGTGGTGGGGGAGCGGCAATAAGGGCTCGACCACAGTCGGCTCCAGCTACGCCATCACCCTGCCGGACGAGAGCACCAAGGTGGAGGGGGAGCGGTCCCTGAAGATGATGTCCCGCTACGTGGTGGTCAAGTTCGCTGCCGGCAATGTGTTCTCGGGAGAATTCAGCCGCACCATCGGCACCTCCGGCGGCGTGGTCAATATGGGCCGTCCGTTCACGCTCAGACCGCGCAAACTTACTCTCTCTCTTAAATACCAGTGCGGCAAGATTGAGGAGAAGACTCTGGGTGATGTGCCTGCGGGCGATGATGTCAAGGTCGGCGACAACGACCGCGCATCAGTCTGGGTGGCGCTCGGCGACTGGGATTACCGCAGATACGGCGGTACGGCCGACTGCCCTGTGGGGATCAACACTACCGACAAATCCACATTCTTCGACCCTAAGGGAGCGAATGTGATTGCATACGGCCGTTACATCGCCGGCGAGACTATAGGCGAATGGACGAAGGTCGAGATACCTCTGGAATACACATCCACCTCCCGCGTGCCTACGCACATCATAGTATCCTGTGCGGCAAGTATGCTGGGCGACTATTTCACCGGCAGCAAGGATTCCATCCTCTGGGTGGACGATATGAAACTGGAATACTAGTTTTTGCCCTTGCGTTTCGGGTTCTCCGGGAACCATCCCTTGCGGACCCTTTCCTTCTGCTCGAATATCTCTAGAATGCTCCAGAAGCAGGAGAATGCAAACACGCCCAGCGCCGTGGAGGCTATGTAGTTCGGAATCAGCGCCGAAGCCGTCGCGGAGGCGAGCCCCACCAGCAGGAAAACCCACCAGCAGCCAGTGCCGAAATGGTATTCGGCCTTGATGACTATAGGGTGGAACATCCCTATCGAAAGGAAGGAGACTATACCTATGATGAGACCTGTGAAGTTCATATCGCTGACTTTAGAGCGCCAAAAATAAGAATACTTCCCGAATCTTCCCGCCTCCGCGCCGCAAAATCCCCATAAATGGTGATGCTCTGGCGGCAATTTCACAAGTTCTTGCGATTGATGATGAATGGCGGGGGGTATAATTTTGCATTCAAATTTGAAGGATTATGAATTGCAGAACTTTGTTGGTAGTGTCCCTCGCCCTTGCAGCCGGAGCCAGCGCTTCAGCGCAGCAGAGGCTTACCATAGGCGGTTACGGTGAAGCGGTGATGACCCGCAACTTCTATTCCGATGCCTGGCAGCGCTACACTTTCCCGGATAAATATTCATCCGACAAGAGTCACGGACGCTTTGACATCCCACATTTCGTGATCAATCTCGGCTACGATTTCGGCCACGGCTGGACCCTCGGCTCCGAGATTGAGTTCGAGCACGGCGGCACCGGAAGCTCCGTGGAACTGGAGGCCGACGAGACCGGAGAATACGAGACCGAGATCGAGATGGGCGGCGAGGTCGCCCTCGAGCAGTTCTGGCTCCAGAAGAGCTTCAGTCCCGCTTTCAACGTCCGCGCCGGTATGATAATAGTCCCGGTGGGTCTTACCAATGGACACCATCTCCCGAACGAATATTTCACTGCCTACCGTCAGGAAGGCGAGAATACCGTATTCCCCTGCACCTGGCACGAGCCGGGAGTGGAGATCCTCGGCACTGCGGGTGCGTGGTCTTACGAACTGATGTTCCTCCCAGGTCTTGACTCAGACCGCTTCGGCACCGAGAACTTCATCCAGGGCGGTGCCGGTTCCCCTTATGAATTCAATATCGCTAATGGTTATGCCGGCGCGTTCCGGCTAGACAACCGTTCCGTCCGGGGACTCAGGCTCGGAGTCAGCGGATACTACGGCGCTTCGTTCTGCAACTCGCTCACCAAGAACAGCAAGTATTCCGGCTGCCGCGGTGACGTGCTGATCGGCTCCGTGGATTTCCGCTATGACACGCGAGACTTCATCGCCCAGGGCGTATTTGACTGGGCGCATCTCAACAACTCCGCCGAGATTACCGCTTTCAACAAAAACAATATGTCCACGGCTTCGCCTTCTCCGCACAATGCGGTGGGTTCCGATGCCATCGTGGGTAGCTTCGAGATGGGTTATGATGTATTCTCGCTGCTCAATCAGCGCCCTGCAGGCCGCGAGAGGCTCTATGTATTCGCACACTACGAATACTATGACTCGATGTTCAAGGTCGCTGACGGCGTGCTGGACTACACCTGGTGCGGCAAGCATCGCGTAGCCGCCGGTGTCAACTGGTACCCGATCGAACAGATTGCCATCAAGGCCGAGTGGTCCAAGCGCTACTATGTGGCCCCGTACAACGATGAGCCTTCTCTGAGCCTTGGCATCGTATTCAGCGGCTGGTTTAAGAAATAACAGTTTATTACAAATATGACAAACAAATTCATTTCCCCTGCAGCCCTCTGCATAGCACTGGCTGCCACCGTATTCGCCTCCTGCGAAAAATCCGCCGGAGTTGACAGCTCCAAAGACGATGAACTCCAGCTTGTCAACGAGCAGTTCGTGAATGATGTGGTACTCCCTACATACACCACTCTCGCCGACAAGTCCCTCTCCCTCTATGACGCCGTGACCACTCTGCAGAGTGCCAAGACTGCCGCCAATGTGGACAAGGCCTGCAGCCTCTGGAAGGACGCCCGTCAGTATTGGGAGTGGAGCGAGGCCTTCCTCTTCGGCGCCGCTTCCAAGTACTATATCGACCCGCATATCGACACCTGGCCTCTTGACAAGGTCGCGCTTGACAATCTCCTCGGTAGCGAGAAGATGATGGGAGACATCGAGAATGTGGTTGCAAATCTCAACAACGGCCTCGTAGGCTTCCACGGCCTGGAATACATCATCTTCCGCGAGGGAGAGAACAGGCCGGCCGCGCAGATCACCGACGACGAACTAAAGTACGCGGCCGCTGTGGCCAAGGATCTTGCGCTCAGCTGCGCCCGTCTCGAGGCTGCCTGGGCCGGAATGGATGAGGTCAGCGAGCGCAAGGCTGAGCTCATCGAGGAGGCCGAGCTGGAGCCGGAGGACAACTTCGGCGAGCAGATGCTGCTCTGCGGACAGGCTGGAAGTGTCTGGAAATCAGTGACTGCCGGCAGCGAGCAGATCATTGAGGGCTGCAAGGACATCATTGATGAGGTCGGCAACTCCAAGATCGGAAAGCCTTACACCGGAGAGGATATCAACTATATCGAGTCCCCGCACTCCTGGAACTCCGTCACCGATTTCTATGACAATGTGGTCAGCATCCGCAACGCCTATTTTGGCAAGTTCGGTGCGGAGTCTGCCCAGAGCCACTCGGTCAGTGCCTTTGTGAGAAGTGCCGATGAAAAGGCCGACCAGGATGTACAGGACGCCCTCAAGACTTGCCTTAGCAAGATTGACGCTATGCCAAGACCGTTCGTGAACAACTACAAAGATGCCAAGGTCAAGGAGGCCATTGACGCCTGCAACGCGCTCAATGACGCTCTTGAAGCTGCAAGGCAGGTACTCGTTAACGAATAAACAAAATGTACAAGCCATATTATTATATTGTTATCACGGCCGCAGCCCTCAGCCTTGCCGCCTGCTCCCGCGAAGGAAGTAAGGAAAATCCCACTCCTCAGCCTTTGAGTGAGGAGTGGTACGCCGGCGGCAAGCTGGGAACTGCATTCAACCAGAGTTCATCCGCCTATGAGCAGCCGACCCCGGTGGTCGAGAGCGAGGGGATGATCCAGGCCTTCAAGAACGGTGAGCAGCTCTTCGAGAGGGACTACAATCAGAACAAGGAGGGTGCCTTCCACGGCCTCGGGCCTCTGATGGTCCGCCGCGGCTGCCTCTACTGCCACCCGAACTACGGTCACGGCAAGCGCCAGACCAGCTACAAGGCCGACAATATGGGTAATGGCTACCTGCTCGTAATCACCGACGACACAGATACTTACCTCAGCTCTCTGACCGGTATGCCGCAGACCCTCGCGGTGGAGCCGTTCAAGGCACCGCTCGATGAGAGCAAGATCCGGATCAACTGGCTCGAATATACCGATGAATGGGGTAACAAGTTCCCTGACGGGACTTCATACAGCCTCATCTACCCCGAAGTAGTCATCCCGGAGGATGCCTACTATGTGCCGCTCGAGGTGACGAAGAACAATGTCACCACCGCCGTGCCTTATGAGAATGTGCGCGTAAGGCTTGAATCCACCATCGGAGTCTATGGCGTGGGACTGCTCGATGCCATCACCGATGAGGACCTCAAGGCCCAGTACGCCTCAGAGGAGAAGGCCGGCGCCCAGCTCAACCCTTCCATCTTCGCAAACGGCGAGTGGGTCAAGACCTACGGCAAGACCGGACATCCTCTCCGCTACACCTACGCGCTCTCCCGCGGACCTCTGCAGGATGCGGCCGGTGCCAACGCCATCTGGAACATCACCAACGTGACCCGCAGCGACCGCCGCTACAACTATATGACCACCACCTATGCGCGCGTGGCCTCCCAGGACCCCGATGTGCAGGCCGAGTTCTACAAATACTTCCCTGAGGAGAATAAGACCGGCGATGTGGAAAAGGATATCTACAACTACCTCACCGCCAAGGATCTGGAGCCTGAGATGAGCGACAGCGAATACACCGACTTCATGATCTGGCACCGCGGACTCGCTGTACCTGCCGCCCGAGATCTCGACAACGCCGATGTCCAGAGGGGCAAAGCTCTATTCAGCGAGATAGGCTGCCAGTACTGCCACAGGCCGAGCTGGAAGACCGGTGACGACAACTTCACCGACCCTAACGGATTCTTCAAGGACGGCGACTCCCGCCTGCCTCGCTACCCGCACCAGACCATCTGGCCATACAGCGATATGGTGCAGCACAGGCTCTATATGAAGAACGACATCCGCACCGGCTGGTGCCGCACCACCCCTCTCTGGGGTCGCGGACTCAGCGAGATTGTGAGCGGCGGAGTTGACAGACTGCACGACTGCCGCGCCAGGACAGTGATCGAAGCCATTATGTGGCACGGCTCCGCCCAGAGCGATGCGCGCGAGTCTGTCGAGAAGTTCAGGGCTCTGTCCGCATCGGACCGCGAGGCTGTCGTAAAGTTTATCAATGCAATCTAAAGCTCTTAAATACACCACATTAGGTCTATGCGGCCTGGTCGTGCTAGCGCTTATCGCCGCCACCGTCGTCGAGAAGCTCTGCGGCACGGCTCAGGCTCATAGCCTGATATACGGCAACTGGTGGTTCGTGGCCCTCTGGACCCTTGCCTCCGTCAGTGCCTGCTGCTATGCTCTGCGCGCGCGACTCTATCGCCGCCCGGCGATCTTCCTGCTGCACTGCTCGCTCGTAGTGATACTTGCCGGCGGGCTGCTTACCTTTCTCTTTGCCGAGAAGGGGACCATTCACCTCAGGACAGGGGAAGAGACCGCCGCTTTCGAACTCTCCGACGGGAAGCAGGCCGCGCTGCCGTTTACTCTTAGACTCGATGACTTCGAGGTCTCATATTATTCAGGCAATGTATTGCCGTCGGACTACAGCTCGCGCGTGAGCGTCACGGACTCTCGGGGAAGCGGACAGGCGACCATCAGTATGAACCATATCCTCTCCCGGAGCGGCTACCGTGTCTATCAGGCCGGCTACGACAGCGACTCGCTGGGTGCCAGTTTCTCCGTATCACACGACCCCTGGGGGACGGGAGTAAGTTACTGCGGCTACGCGCTGCTGCTTCTTTCAATACTGCTCTACTGCTTCACCGACAGGCATTTCCGTCAGCTCTTCCGCAAGGCCTTCGCTACTGCCGCCGCCGTCTGCATCTTCGCTCTCGGCGCCTCAGCGGCTCCTAAGACCCTGCCTCGCGATGTGGCGGCGGAGTTCGGCGGGCTCTATGTCTGCTATCAGGGCCGGGTCTGCCCGCTGCAGACCGTGGCGAAGGACTTCACCACCAAGCTCTACGGCAGCTTCGGGGTGCAGGGCTACAGCGACGAGCAGGTCCTGACCGGATGGATGTTCTACCACTCCAGCTGGGCTTCCCAGCCCCAGCACACTCGGCGCAGTACTTCCGACGCTGCCGACAAGTCCCGCACAATCAGCTCCTTATACGGCGGCGAACTGCTCAAGCTCTATCCGATTGCCGACTCGCTCGGGGTAGTGCAGTGGTATGCGCAGAGCGACAATCTGCCTGAGGGGATTCCCAATGAACAGTGGCTCTTTATCCGCAAATCCTGGGACTATATCTTCGAACTTGTGATGAACGGGGAATACGCTCAGCTCTCCGGTGATCTCGCCAAGATCCGCCAGTATCAGCGCAAGGTGGCAGGGGACGGGCTGCCTTCTGACCTCAGGATTTCCGCGGAGCGGCTCTACAACTCCTTCCCGCCTCTCTTCCCGATGGCGGGCATAAGCCTGCTCTCCGGTGTGCTGCTGCTTGCCCTGATATTTGCCTCTTCACTCAAGGGATCGGCACCCGATGTCCGGGTCAGGGGAGGTGCGTTGCTGGTATGCGCCCTGCTCTTTCTCTATCTCAGCGCTATGTTGGTGACCAACTGGATTGCCGCCGCACATATTCCGCTTTCCAACGGCCCCGAGACGATGATGGCGATAGCCTGGACATCTCTGCTGCTGGGACTTGCACTCGGAGGCAGGCTGCCGGTGCTGAGACCGTTCTCCCTTATCGTCGGAGGGCTTGCGATGGCGGTGTCCGGAATGGGCAGCGCCAACCCGGCAGTGACCCAGCTCGTGCCGGTGCTCTCCTCTCCGCTGCTTAGCATCCATGTCTCTCTGGTGATGCTTTCATACACCATTTTCGCACTGATGATGCTCAACGGAGTCGCAGCTCTGTTCCTTTCCGCGGGCAGGCAGGACACGCACAGGCTGGATATGGTCTCCCGTATGGCCGACCTCTCCCACGCCCTTATCCTGCCGGGAGTATTCTTCCTCGCGCTCGGCATCTTCGCGGGGGCCATCTGGGCCAATGTATCGTGGGGTACATACTGGAGCTGGGACCCTAAGGAGACCTGGGCACTCATCACGCTGATGATTTATG
>CAVEAQ010000018.1:0-23206 GCA_963613775.1 bacterium
TCGTCCCTGTATGGAACAAGTCCAACCGTGAGCACCAGATCGTGCACACCGAGCCTATCGAGACCCGTCGCGAGGCTGATGCTGCAGTCAAGGCTCTCGGCTACACCGGGCAGTACTTCGTCGACGCCGACCATATCAATCTCAACAACGTAGACAGGTTCATCGACGCTTCCGACTTCTTCACCATCGACGTTGCCGACTATATCGGCAAGCCTGCCGATCCTAAGGACGTGGAGGCTTTCGTGAAGGCCAACTCACGCTTCATCGGTACCCTCACCATCCCGGGCATCGCAGAGCCTTTCGAGGTATCAGAGGCCCAGGTGCGCGCCATCGCCGACCGCTATCTCTATGCAGCGCAGGAGGCAGGACGCATCTACCGTCATATCGTAGAGAAGAAGGGTGCGGACAACTTCGTGACCGAGGTCTCAATGGATGAGGTCAACGATCCTCAGACTCCGGTCGAGATCCTCTTCATCCTCAGCGCTCTCGCTCAGGAGAAGGTACCTGCCCAGACCATTGCACCGAAGTTCACCGGCCGCTTCAACAAGGGTGTGGACTACCGAGGAGACATCAGGCAGTTCGAGAAGGAGTTCGAAGAGGACCTGCTCGTCATCGACTACGCAGTCAAGGAGTTCGGTCTGATGGACAATCTCAAACTCTCCATCCACTCAGGCTCTGACAAGTTCTCCATCTACCCTATTATGGGCCGTCTCATCCAGAAGTACGACAAGGGTATCCACATCAAGACCGCCGGCACCACCTGGCTCGAGGAGAACATCGGTCTCGCAGTAGCCGATCCTGAAGCCCTCAAGCTTGCCAAGAAGATCTACATCAACGCCCTCGGACGTATGGCGGAACTCACCGTGCCTTATGCAACTGTCATCGATGTTGACGTCAACGCCCTGCCTTCACCGGCCGAGGTCGAGAAGTGGGATGCCGAGACCTATGCACGCACTATGCGCCACAACCAGGCCGACCCTCTCTACAACCCTTCATTCCGCCAGCTCATCCACGTCAGCTACAAGATTGCCGCCGAGCTCGGAGACGAGTACTATCCGGCACTCGAGAAGCACAGCGACGTGATCGGCGAGCAGGTGATCGAGAACCTCTGCGAGCGCCACATCAAGAGACTTTTCAATAAATAGGGGAGGAACGCGATATGGCAAAATGGTCATTTGACGATCTCAAAGGGCGCAACTGCGTCATCACCGGAGGCTTCGGAATCCTCGGCATGGCTCTCACCAGAGGCCTGGCAGAAGCAGGAGTCAACCTCGCAGTCATCAGCCGCAGCGCCGACAACCCTGCAAAGGGCGAGGCCATTGCGAAGGAGTTCGGGGTCAAGTGCCTCGGAATCTCTGCCAGTACCCTCGACAAGGAGGCTCTGGTCGCAGCCCGCGACCTCATCCACGAGAAGCTGGGCAAGATTGACATCCTCATCAACTGCGCCGGAGGCAACTCTCCTAAGGCCACCTGCAAGGTGGAGCAGATGAGCAAGGACGACGACCTCGCGGACACCTTCTACGGACTCGGTCTCGAAGGCTTCCAGCAGGTCTACGACCTCAACTTCAAGGGGACTCTCCTCGCCACGATGGTATTCACCGCCGATATGATTGAGGCGGGCAAGGGCAACGTGCTCAACATCTCTTCGATGAACGCGTTCCGCCCTCTGACCAAGATCCCTGCATACTCGGCCGCCAAGGGTTCGATCAACAACTTCACCCAGTGGTATGCGGTGCATGTGGCCCAGCTCGGCATCCGCTGCAACGCCATCGCTCCTGGATTCTTCCTCACCGACCAGAACCGCTTCCTGCTCACCGATGAGCAGACCGGCGAGCTCAAGCCGCGCGGAGAGAAGATCATAGCAAATACTCCGACCCACAAGTTCGGTGAGCCGGAGGATCTGGTAGGAACGATGCTCTATCTTCTCAGTGACATCTCTTCCTTCGTCACCGGTATCGTCATCCCTGTGGACGGCGGATACAGCGCGTTCGGAGGTGTCTAGCCGATGCTGACTTCGGCACCCGCCGAAGCCGCGATACGTTTGATAAGGCCTTGGAGTACCGCTCCAGGGCCTAATTCTTTGAAGCCGGTGGCTCCGTCCCTGAGCATATTCTCCACTGTCTGGGTCCACTTCACGGGAGAGGTGAGCTGCAGCAGGAGGTTCGCCTTGATGCGCTCCGGGTCGGTCTCCGGCAGCGCGGTGACGTTCTGGTATATAGGGCATCGCGGAGTCTTTACGGCAGTGCGCCCGATGGCCTTGCCGAGCTCCACGCGGGCTTCCTCCATCATAGGGGAGTGGAATGCTCCGCCCACGCTCAGCGGCAGGGCGCGCTTGGCTCCTGCGGCCTTCATCGCATCGCAGGCCCGTGACACCGCTTCCTTCTCGCCGGAGATGACCACCTGCCCGTTGCAGTTGTAGTTGGCGGGGATTACGGTGCCCTCCACTTCTGCGCAGACCTTTTCCACTGTGGCGTTGTCCAGTCCGATCACGGCCGCCATCCCGCCCGGATGAGCCTCGCAGCACTTCTGCATCTCGTTCGCGCGCACGGCAACCAGCCTGAGTGCGTCCTCGAAGTCCACGGCCCCGCAGGCGACGAGCGCCGAGAATTCTCCGAGCGAATGCCCGCCGACCATATCCGGCTCCGCGAGACCCTCGCTGCAGAGTGCAAGGCATACCGAGTGCAGGAAAATGGCAGGCTGGGTGACACGCGTGGCGCGCAGGTCCTCGTCGCTGCCGGAGAACATTATATCCGTGATTCTGAAACCCAGGATTTCGTTGGCCCTCTCCATCATCTCGCGGGCCTTGGGACTGTTGTCATATAGATCCTTGCCCATTCCGGAGAACTGGGCTCCCTGTCCGGGGAAAACATAAGCAGTCTTCATATTGATTCGGTTTTAAATACTTCCGCAAAAATAGGGAAAATTAATTATATTTGCATTCCGGAACTTGCCCCCTTAGTTTAATGGATAAAATTTAGGATTCCGGTTCCTACGATAGGCGTTCGATTCGCCTAGGGGGTACGAAGGTGAAGAATTCCATAGGCACAAGCGTGATACTCACTCTTTTCGGAGAGAGCCACGGCCCCGCGACGGGTGCCGTGCTTGACGGTCTTGCACCGGGTCTCAAGGTCGATGAAGACTTCATCGCGGAGCAGCTCTCCCGCCGCCGCCCGTCCGGGCCGACCGATACGGCAAGGCAGGAGAAGGATAAGTTCAGGATACTCAGCGGGGTCTATAACGGCTTCACCACCGGCTCGCCTCTTACTATAATGATACCTAACGAGGATGTGCGCAGCGCCGACTATCAGGAAGGCGTTGCGCGTCCTTCGCACTCGGACTATGCCGCCGAGATGAAGTATCACGGCTTCGAGGACCTGAGGGGTGGCGGACACTTCTCCGGAAGGATCACTGCGGGGATAGTCGCCGCCGGTGCCATCTGCCTCAAGGCTCTGAGCGGCAAGGGTATAATCATCGGTACGCATATCCTTGGCTGCGCCGGAGTCCCGGACCGGGCGTTCAGTCTCGACCCGTCAGGCGAGATAGCACTGCTTGCAGCCAGGGAATTCCCCGTGCTGGACGAACTGGCCGGCGAGTCGATGCGAAGTGAAATACTTGCCGCAAAGCAGTCCGGCGATTCTGTCGGAGGCGTGCTTCAGACAGCGGTCTGCGGCCTGCCTGCGGGAGTGGGGGAGCCGTGGTTCGACTCGCTGGAAGGGATGATTTCGAGGGCTGCATTCGCCATCGGCGGCATCAAAGGGATAGAATTCGGGGCAGGCTTCGCCCTCGCCGCGATGCGCGGTTCGCAGGCCAACGACCCGTTCCGCATTCGCGATGCCAAGGTGGTGACTTCGAGCAACCGCAGCGGCGGGATCAACGGCGGAATAAGCAACGGTATGCCGCTGATATTCAATATGGCTGTGCGTCCGACCCCTTCCATTGCTCAGAGCCAGCAGAGCGTGGATTTCCGCAGCGGGCGGGAGGTTTCGCTCGAGATTCGCGGCCGCCACGACCCTGCGATAGTGCGCCGTGTCTGCCCGGTGGTGAACGCTATGGTGGCGGTAGTGCTCTGCGATGCTCTTGCTCTGCGCTTCGGCACCGATTACCTCGCCCGTTAGGACTCCTTCTTCTTCTCGTAGAGGAAGCGCTTGATCTTGTGGGTCGCCGTCTTGATGAACGGCTCGCGCTGGATTTCCACTGACTTGATATTCGAGAACTTGCTGACTCTGGCGTTGACGAAGTCCATTATCGCTTTCTGCCGTGCTTCGAGGTCCTCGATGAACTTGTCCTGCCCCTCGAGATCCCAGTCGATGATATTGTCGTTCAGCTGCACCAGAGCCACGAGCTTGCCGTCCCTCTCGATGACTAGCGACTCGCCGATGCCGCTGATGCTGTTGATTACGTTCTCGATCTCTTCAGGGTAGATGTTCTCGCCTGAGGCTCCGATGATTACGCTGCCCAGGCGTCCCTTTATCGAGTATCTGCCGTGCTTGTCAATGCAGGCGAGGTCGCCGGTGCGGAACCAGCCGTCCTGGGTCATCACCGAGCGGGTGCGATCGTAGTCCTTGTAGTAGCCCAGCATCACATTGGAACCCTTGACGCATATCTCGCCTTCGCCGGTGGCCGGGTTGATGTTATCGAGCTTGACCTCGCAGCCTCTGACCGGACGGCCTGTACTGCCGACGGCGGTCTTGAACGGCGGTGCGGTGCAGATGAGCGGCGCTGTCTCCGTGAGGCCATAACCTATTGAATACGGGAAGTTTGCGCGTTTGAGGAATTTCTCCACCTCCGGGTCCAGTTTGGCTCCGCCGATGCCGAAGAAGCGGATGTGTCCGCCGAGGGTCTTCTTAAGTTTCATCCCTACGACGGCGTAGAGCATCCGCGGCGCGTGCTTGTCAAGATAGCTGAGGAATCTGCTCTTCCTTATAGTGGGTACGATGCTGCTGCGGTAGATCTTCTCAATGATGAGAGGCACGGTGAGCATCACGGTAGGCTTAAGCTCGGCCAGGGTGCCGATGAGTACGGTCGGGGTCGGCGCTTTCTGCAGGTAGTCCACTTTGGCTCCTGTCGCGAAAGGGTAAAGCATTCCGATGCTCATCTCGTAGGTGTGCGCCATAGGCAGGACGGAGAGGAATACATCTCTCTTGCGGGTCTTGAAGCTGTACCAGGAGTTGAGGACGTTGGTGCAGAAGTTCCTGTGGCAGAGCATCACGCCCTTGGCCTTGCCGGTGGTGCCGGAGGTGTAGAGGATGGCCGCGATGTCCAGAGCCGTAGGGCGGCTGACCTTGCCGTCGCAGGTGTAGGAGGTACCCTCTGCCTTGATGAAGCTCAGGTCGCCGATGGCTATTACGAGCGTGAGCCGCTTCATCGCCGCTTCGCTCAGCTTTGGAAGCTGTTTTTTCGAGATGAATATGGCTTTGGCCTCGGAGTGGGCGAGGATGTTCTCTACCTCGTCCGGGGAGAGCTCCGGCAGCATTGGCACTGCGATGCGTCCGTAGACGGTGGTCGCGAAGAACGCGGCGCTCCAGTGGGGAGAGTTCTCCGAGAGTATCGCCACCTTGTCTCCCGCTCCGATGCCGAAGTTGGAGAGGATCCTTGAGATATTGTCGCAGCAGTCCCTGAACTGCGCATAGGTATAGCGCTGGCCTCCACCCACGAACTCTGCGGCCGTCCTTCCTGCGAAGGCGGTCACCGAGTGCTCGTAGAGTTCAGCAAGAGTGCTGAATTGCGGCTTCATCTGCTGGCCTGATATTGGTGCAGACCCTCTGCCAGGATGTGCAGAGCCTTCTGAAGCTCAGGTACTTCGAGCACGTAGGCTATGCGGACGTGGTTGCGCCCGACCCCCGGGGTCTTGTAGAAGGACGCGGCCGGGGTGACCATAGTGGTCTCTCCATCCAGACGGAAGTCGGTCAGCATCCACTTAGTGAAGTCTTCGGCATCCTCTACAGGGAGTTCGGCCACGGTATAGAAGGCGCCCATCGGCAGCGGCGCGTATACGCCGGGGATCTCGTTGAGCATCTTCACCGCGCAGTCGCGGCGTCGGATGTATTCCTGCCTGACTTCGTCGAAGTAGCTCTGCGGGGTGTCGAGAGCGCCGATCGCGGCATACTGTCCGAGCACCGGCGGACAGAGGCGGGACTGGGCGAACTTCATCGCGGCCGCCATCACCTCCTTATTGTGTGAGGCGATGATGCCGATGCGTGCGCCGCAGAGATTGTATCTCTTTGATACTGAATCTACGAGGATGACATTCTGCTCGCAACCAGGGATGTTCATCGCGGAGTAGTGCGGCTCGTCGGTGTAGCAGAACTCGCGGTAAACCTCATCGCTGATGAGGAAGAGGTCGTGCTTGCGGCAGAACTCTCCCAGCGCGAGCATCTCGGCCTTGTCGAAGAGCTTGCCGGACGGGTTGCACGGGTTGCTGATGAGCACAGCCCTGGTACGCGGAGAGAGCACCTTCTCGAACTCGGAGATGTCCGGGATCGCGAAGCCCTCGCGGATGTCGCTGTGGACCGCCTTGAGGGTGATGCCGTTGAGGAAGGCGAAAGTCTGGTAGTTGGTGTAGTACGGCTCGACGACGATGATCTCGTCGCCTGCTCCGGCTGCAATCTGCATCGCGCAGGAGAAGGCTTCGCTGCCCGCCACCTCGACCAGCATCTCGCTCACTTCGATGTCGATGCCGATCTTTTTGTAGTATTTATTGACCAGTCCTTCCCTCAACTCCATCAGTCCGGCGGAGTTGGTGTAGGAGAGGTGGTGCAGGTTGGAGCATCTGTCCATCACCGCCTTGACCGCGCAGTCAGGAGATTTGATGTCGGGGGCGCCGACGTTGAGATGATACACCTTTGTGCCTGCCGCCTTGGCCGCATCGGCGAGCGGAACCAGCTTCCTGATGGCGGAAGCGGGCATTGTCCGCGCTATATCAGATATGTTCAGAGCCATATTGTCAAGTATTAGTACGGTGCAAAGGTAGCAATAAAAATTGTTTTGGCCCCATCCGGCAGGATTTCGCTTGGAAACATCTGCCGGACAAGGTCAAAACATAACACATAAAGAGCACTCAGCCCCTATTCGTAGGGGTTCTGAGTGATGTTGGGATTGATGTCGGTGACCTTCTCGCCGATTGGAAGTACCATTCTGTCGGCGGACGGTACCAGGCGTCCGATCTCATTGCCTTCGCTGTCCTTGCGGACAATTGTCCTGTTGTATTCTCCGAGAGCGTAGAGACGGCGCATCTCGAACCACCTCATACCCTGGTAGATGAATTCTACGGTCTTGTCGTCGAGGATCTCCTTCAGGACGGCGGCCTTGTCGGAGCTCTCGAACTTGCTGTAGCTTGTCTTGTCGTAGCGCTTGGTGCGGAACTTGTCGAGGGTCGTGCAGGCACCGGCGGTGTCTCCCTGACGGGCCTGGGCCTCTGCGAGTATCAGATAGGTCTCAGGCACGCTTGTCCCGACATTGCCCTGACCGTAGAAGCCTGTGTCGTAGTGCTTGAGGTGCTGGATGGTTGTGTTGCCTGTGAAGATGTCCATCCCGAAGAAGAGATCGAATCTTCTGTCTCCGGCCCTGAAGAGAGACACTGCATCGTCAGTGAGCTTGAGACCGCCGAAGAATGCGCTGTAATCTACTGACATATAGTATGAGATGCCTCCGAATCCGTCGAAAGGCTCCCTCAGGTATGTGATCTCGCGGTCGGTGAACGAACCATAGGCCTCGCCGTTCTCATAGAACCTTACTGACGGATCGGTCTCGTCTTCGGAGTACCGGTCGTAGTCGTTGTAGTCGTAGAGGAATGAGTCCAGGGCGAGCGATGCCTCGGCATACTTCTGGGCTTCGGCCCAGTTGCCTTCGTGGAGATAGATCCTGGCGAGCAGCGAGTTGGCGGCAGCGAGGTTGCCCCTGTAGTTTTTGCCGCTCTCCGCTGTGGCGTCCCTGAGGTATTTGAGCGCTTCCTCAAGGTCTGCCGTCATATTGTCGTACACCTCCTGCACGCTGGCTCTGCTGCGGACTGCGGATGCGTCGATGTCAGTCACATATGGCACTCCGGCATCCTCCGCCGCAGTGGCGGCGTTGTACTGCCTTGCATACATATTCACGAGCGAGAAGTGGTAGAACGCCCTTCCGAGCAGCGCCTCCCCCTTGAGCTGGCTCCGGAGAGTCTCGTCGTCACCGCTGACATTGTCGATGTAATTGAGTACGACGTTGCAGGTATAGATGTTCTTGTAGAGCATGCTCCAGCCGTTGTCATCGGCACTTGGCTCATAGATGTACTTCGGATCTGTCCAGTAGGTGTAGGTTCTGTATTCTTCGGAGGTCTCGTAGTAGAGGTCGGTCATGCTGCCGAACTCGATGCCGTCGTCCTGGAAGACCACGTTGAGGGCTCCGTGGATGAGATCGCCGTTGTTCATCAGGAGGTCACAGTCGGAGATTGTGGAGACGTAGCTCTGGTTGGATTCCGGAGCCTTGTCGAGGAAGCTGTCCAGCTTGGAGCAGGACAGGACGGCTGAGAGCGCCGCCGCTGCGATAAACAGTCTGTATATGGTTTTCATCTTCTTCTAGAATTTAATGTTAACACCCAATGAGAAGAGCCTTGCCGCCGGAAGTCCCTCATATTCGCCGGACAGTGAGTGGACATCGGGATCGATGCCCTCCTTGTTGGCTCTCCAGATGATGCCGAGATTCTCGCCCTGGGCGAAGAATGTGACATCGCTAAGTTTTGCCTTTCTTACTAGGTTCTCCGGGAGGGAGTATGAGAGGTTGATGTACTTCAGCCTGATATGGGAAGCGCTGATGGTGTTCTGGGTCCCGTAGGTGGCGAAGAGGTAGCTGTAGTCAGTGGCACCTGATTCGTGCAGACCCGGCACATCGGTGGTCTTCTCGTCGCCCGCCTGTCTCCACCTGCCGGCCATCACTGCCTGGAAGCGGTCGCTGTAGCCGTCGCGGTAGGAGTAGGCGCGGGTGTTGTAGCCGAGCTTGTAGGTGATGTTGAAGGTGAGGCTGAGTCCCTTCCAGGAGAAGGTGTTGGTGAAGTTGCCGAAGAAGTTAGGCTGGGTCCTGCCATCGTCCACCAGGTCCTCGACTTTGAGGCTGGAGGATTCTGAGGCGGAGACGATATTGCCGTCCCTGTCATAGACCTGCGCGTAGCCCTCGTTGTCGAGTCCGGCCCACTTGTAGGACCACATCTGGTCTATAGCCTTGCCTTCGACCAGCTCCTGCGCGGTGTAGGTGCCTGCGCAGTAGTAGGATGCGTCGAGGCCGTAGTTGACGTAGAGCTTCTCGAGACGGTTGCGGTTGTGGCTGAGGTTGAGGGATGTGATCCACTTGAACTCGCGGTCGATGTTGACTGAGCGGACATTGAAGTCAAAGCCGGTATTGCTGATCTCGGCGGTATTGGCGGTGACGGTGGCAAAGCCGTTTGTCGGATCGGCCTGGGTAGGGGCAATAACATCATCGGTGTATTTGTAGTAGTAGTCGATGAAGCCGCTGATCCTGTTGCCGAGGACGCTGAAGTCGAGGCCGGTGTTGAAGTTGCGGGTCTCCTCCCAGGAGAGGTTCTTGTTTGGAGCATTGTCCAGGGAAGCGTAGTCTCCGATCCCGAATGAGCTCTTGCGCTTGGCGATGATCACATACGGAGAGGTGGACTTGTCTATCATGCCGGTCAGACCGTAGGTGGCCCTGAGGGTGAGATTGTTGATCCAGTCGACATTGCGCATCCAGTCCTCCTTGTAGATGTTCCAGCTCGCCCCGACTGACCACATCGGCTTGTAGCGGTTCTTGGTGTCGGTGCCGAAGATGTTGGACTGGTCTATGCGGAAGCTCCCGGTGAGGTTGTACTTGTCCTGGAAAGAATAGCCTCCGTTGAGGAACACTGCAAAGAATCTCTTGTAGGACTGAGAGTTGCTGTAGCTTGCGAAGTTGCTTGCAGTTACTGCAGTGCGGGTTCCGTTCCAGTTGGTGATGTTTTTGGAGACATTGACGAATGACGGAAGTGTGAATCCGGTGATACTGTCGTAGGATGCGAAGCTGTTGCCCTCGTAGTAGCTGGTGGAGTTCTGGATTTCGGCGCCTCCGAGCAGGTTGATGTAGTGCCCGCCGTCGAAGCTCTTCTCATATTGGGCGGTGGCGCGTACGAGATGGGATTCCAGCTTGGAGTGGCTGCCGCTGTATTTGCTCTTGTCCCGGCCCACGTTCCAGGTGGTCTTGCTGCCGTCGTACTGCACGAACTGGTTGATGAACTGCGCTCCTGCGGTGGTCTCCGGGGAGTAAACGGTCTGCCCGTCCGACACTCGGGTTTCGTACTGGTACTTTACGTTGAGGTTGAGTCCGAAGTCGAACTTGTAGTCGAGGGCGAACTGGTAGCGGCCGTACTTGTCGGTGGAGCCGTTCTCGACATTGTTCATATCATTGATCGGGTTGTAGTAGACGCCGTTAGTGAGCAGACCGATCTGCCCGGCGGTGTCCCTCCACTCGATGTTTGTGGATTTACTGGAGAGAGCGTTGAGTTTGCCGTCAACCATCAGCGGCTCGAACGGGTTGGCGCTGCGGTCGTAGCTGTAGATGCCGACCGGAGCGTAGCCGGAAGACTGGGTGAAGCGCGAAGTCGTGTTGGCGGTGAAAGTGAGCCTGTCGGTGAGCTTTGCCTTGGCTCTGGCATCAATGGAATAGTCTGTCGAACCCACTCCCTTGTACATCGAGTCTTCATCCTCGATGCGGCCGGAGATGTAGTAGTCCAGGGCATCGCTGCCTCCGGAGAGGGAGATGTTGTACTGGCCTACCTTGTTGTTGGTGTAGAGGTAGTCCTCATACTGCCTGTACATAGTGTCGCCGTAGGAAGAGAGCCTGCTCCGGATCTCTTCGGCCTCGGCAGTGCTGCCCGCGCTGTAGAGTTTGTATGCGTAGACTAGCTCGGAAGAGGAAAGGGTGTTGTCTGCGAGGAAAGTGTCGAAGTGTCCCTTCTCAATGGCTTCCCACTGATAGTCGACGGCCTGAGCCGCAGTCATCTTCTTGACATAGGAGAGGTCTGGCTTGGCGCTGATGGCATAGTTGGCGCTGGCCTGCACCTTGACCTTGCCCCTGGCTGCTGCCTTGCGGGTCACGACAAGTACGCCGTTGGCAGACTTGATGCCGTAGATGGAAGCTGCCGCCGCATCACGGAGCACGGTGATGCTCTCGATCTCCTCCGGGTTGATGTCGGAGAGCGAGCCTTCGACCGGGAATCCGTCCACTACGAGGAGCGGACCTGACTTGTAGGATTCCCCGGTGTTGATGGTGGATTGTCCGCGGATCTCGAAACTGCCGTCGGACTTGAGGAGCAGGCCGTTGGTCGAAGACTCGAGCTTGCTGGCAAGGTCGGGACTTGCGAACTTGGAGAGCTCTTCGCTGCCGACCTTGACGAAGGATCCCGTGGCCCTCTCCTTGGAGAGAGTCTGGAAACCTGTCACCACTACCTCGTCGAGGGCGTAGGTGTCAACGTCCAGCTTGACACTGGAGGCTTGAGTTGCAGGCACTTCGACGGTCTTCATACCGGTCATGCTGAATATGATCACGCTCCCGCGCTCAGTCGGGAGAGACCATCTTCCCTGCTCATCGGTGATGGTGTAGTTCTTGGAGTCTCGCACGCGTACGACAACTCCCGCGAGAGCCTCACCGGTCTCGCTGTCGGTCACAGTTCCGCTGGATCTGGAACTTTGTGCGGCGGATGGCAGCTGACCCAGGATCAGCACTGCCGCTGCGAAGGCGGCGCAGATACGGGCCAACCTTCCCCTGAAAGGATTCTTTAGCATATACACTACTTTGATTAAACTGTGCCGCTCACCCCTGTGAGTGCGCACGTGGTAATTCGCGATAAAGTTAGGAGAATTTTTGGTAATAACAAATAAGACCGGCCAAATATCACTGCCTGGCCGGTCTGAAAAACGGTTTTTTGTGTGTCTTATTCCCCGAAGCTCTCGAGTTCGGCGATGAGGCTGTGGCAGTCGCGCTCGCTCTCCAGCACGTCGCTGAGGGCGTCGTTCCAGAGCTCGATGCCGTAGACATAGTCCTCAAGGGCGATTTCCCCGCCCTGCAGGGCCTCGTAGAGCAGGTCGGCGGCGCTAAGGGAAGACAGGGTCCGGTGATACTCCGCGCAAAGCGCGATGAGTCCCTGGGCCTTGTCGTACTTGGTCTTGAGCGAATTGTGAAACTGCAGATACTCGTCCTGCAGCTTGGCGTCGGCTGCCTCGTAGCGTGCCCTGGCCGCGCGCAGCTTGCCGCGGTTCTCCCAGAGAGGGATGGAAATCCCGGCTGCTACGCCCTGCAGCGTGCTCCCGCTTACCCGCTCGGAGACATATCCTACGGAGAACTTGGGCAGCCACTCCGATGCTGCTAGCTTCCTGGAGGACTCGGCGAGCCGCCTGTCGTTCTCCACCGCCTGCAGCTCGCTGCTGCTGCCTACGGTCTCGCCATACCAGGTTTCGAAATCCGAGGGGAGCAGGGGAGCTGAGAACTCGTCGGCGCTGAAGTCAAGCGGCTTGCCGCCGTTGAGGGTGCGGAGTTCGGAGAGCAGCGCATCCCGCTCAAGGGAGTTGGTCCTTGCGGCGCGGGAGGCGGAGAGCAGGGCAAATCTGGCCTTGTTGAGGTCGATGACCCCGGCGGAGCCGGAGTCGAACTTCTCCTGCCAGCTGCCCAGGATGGTCTCGGCGTTGCTTTGGCACTTGTCCAGTTCCTTCTGGAGCGCGTTGCGGTAGGTGAGATCTATGCATAGCCGCCTCGCTTCGAGCATAAGCTGCTTCCTGGCTATGGCGTAGCGGTAGTCAGCAGCGGCGCATTCCCCGTCGGAAATCTTTTTCTTCCAGTAATATACGGTCGGGAATGCGAAACTCTGGGTGGCGCTGAGGTCGATTCTGTGCCCGCCTTCCGGACTCGCTGTCTCCCATAGGTAGCCGAATTCCACCTCGGGGTCATCCGGGGTGAGCCCGGTGCGTGCCGCCATCCTGTCGGCCTCGGCCTCTGAGCGCAGAGTGCGGAGGGTGGTGCTGTTCTGCTCGATGGAGGCGAGCACCGCGCTATAGTCCTGCGCCCCTGCAAGGGTGCAGAGAAGGAGTGCCAAGGGTATGCTTATATGTTTGATTTTCATTTGTTTTTCCTCCTTTTTGCGTACCATTCGTACATTATCGGGATGATGAAGATGTTGAGCAGGGTGCTGGTCAGCAGGCCGCCGAGCACTACCGCGGCCATCGGGCTCTGGATCTCGTTGCCGGTCTTGTCACCGTTGAATATCAGCGGGATAAGTGCCAGCGCTGAGGTCAGCGCCGTCATAAGGATAGGGTTGAGCCTGTCCACCGAGCCGTCGATTACGCTCTCGCGCAGGCTTTCGCCCTCATCGAGGCGAAGATGCTGGTAGCGGTTGATGAGGAGCACGCCGTTGCGCGTGGCGATGCCGAAGAGGGTGATGAAGCCGATGATGGACGGGATGCTTACCACTGCGGAACCGATCCACACCGCAAATACACCGCCCACAAGCGCCAGAGGCAGGCTGGCGAGCACGATGCCGGAGAGGGTCACATCCTTGAACTCGAGGTAGAGCAGCAGGAAGATCACGAAGAGCGCGAGTATCGTGGCGAGGGCGAGGGTGCGGGAGGCGCTGCGGGCGCTCTCGAACTGTCCGCCGTACTCGATGCGGTAGCCTTCAGGCAGTTGCACCGATTCGGATACCACTCTCTGCACATCTTCCACCACGCTGCCCACGTCGCGGCCGCTTACGTTGGCGGAGACCACGAGCTTGCGCTGCACGTTCTCGCGGGAGATGGCATTAGGCCCGGAGGTGGAGATGATCTCCGCCACCTGCCCGAGCGCCACCTTGCTGCCGGTGCCTGTGTCTATCAAGGCGTTGCGCACACCTTCCAGGGTCCTGGTGCTGTCGTCGCCGAGGCGGAGCACCACATCGTAGCGCCTCTGTCCCTCGTAGATGTCGGAGAGCTTCTCGCCGGAGAAGGCCAGCTCCACGAAGTTGTTGAAATCCTCCATGCTGATGCCGTACTGCGCGAGGGCGGCCCGCTTGGCACGGATCTGTATCTGCGGGGTGGAGGCCTGCTGCTCTATGGACGCGTCCACGAGCCCCTCGATGCTTGAAATGCGGCTCTTGATGGTATTGCCCATCATCTGCATCGTGCTGAGGTCGGTGCCGAATATCTTGATGGCAATCGCGGCCTTGGTGCCTGAGAGCATATGGTCGATGCGGTGGCCGAGCGGCTGCCCGACACTGACGGCGACTCCTGGGATGGCGTTGAGCTTGCTCCGCACTTCGTTGAATACCACCTCTCTAGGACGGTCCTTCAACTTGAAGTTGACATCCATCTCCGCGCCGTTGGTGGCCTGGGAATGTTCGTCGAGGTCGCCTCGGCCGGTGCGGCGGGAAGTGCTGGTGACTTCAGGGATGCTGAGCAGTTCCTTCTCCATCAGAGCTCCGAGTTCGTCGCTGACCTCCAGCGACGCTCCCTGCTGGGTGACCGCCGCGATGGTCATTGAGCCCTCGTTGAAGTCCGGGAGGAAACTGCTTCCCATCTGCGTGAATACTATCACTGCGGCGACAAGCAGGGCACCGGTGCCGATCATCACCGGCTTCTTGTGGCGCAGAACCCAGCCCAGAGCAGTGCCGTAGGCGGCATTGAGGTGGCGGCTGAGCCAGCTCTCACGGTCGTTGCGGGTGAGGTACTTCTCGTTGGTGAGCAGGTCTTTGCAGAGCAGCGGCGTGAGGGTCATCGCCACGATGAGCGACATGAAGAGGGAGATTATATAGGTGATTCCCAGAGGCTTGAGCAGCCTGCCCTCCATCCCGCTGAGGAAGAAGAGAGGGGTGAACGCCACCATAATGATGAGCGTGGCATTGATCACCGAGGAGCGGATCTCCCGCGAGCCCTCGAACACCACGTCGAACACCTTCTCCCGCTCAGCCGCCGGTTTGCGGTGGTTCTGTCTGAGGCGCTTGTATACATTCTCCACATCTATGATGGCGTCGTCCACCAGCGAACCGATGGCGATGCACATTCCGCCCAGGGTCATAGTATTGATGTCCATCCCGAGCGCGTAAAGCACTATGAGGGTGGCCAGCAGCGAGATAGGTATCGCAACCACCGAGATGACCGTGGTCCTGAAGTTGCCGAGGAAGAGGAAGAGGATGATGATGACGAACACGGCTCCTTCGAGCAGCGAGCGTCCCACATTGCCCACTGATGCCTGGATGAAGTCGGCCTGCTGGAAGATGTGGGTGTCCATCCTGACGTCGTGCGGCAGGGATTCCGCCACGCTCTTGAGGTTGGCCTCAATGGCGTGCGTGACCTTGAGGGTGTTGATGTTAGGCTGCTTGCTGATGGAGATGATGACCGCCGGCTTGCCGTTCTGGGAAGCGGTGCCGAGTTTCACGGCGGCTCCGATTTTCAGCTCGGCCACATCGGAGAGGGTTATCGGACCCTCCGGGCCCATCTTCACGAGCGACTGTCCGAGCTCGTCGAGGTCGGTGCTGCGCGCGATGCCGCGGAGGGCATATTCGTTGCCCCAGTCGCGCACGATGCCGCCTTCGGTGTTGACGCTCAGCGAGCGGCCTACCGCCTCCAGTTCGGCCATCGTGACTCCGTAGGCTTCCATCCTGGACTGGTCGGCGTTGATCTGGTACTGTTTCTCTTCGCCTCCGACCACCGTCACCTGCGATACGCCTCCGGTGGCGAGAATGGCGGGTTTTACCACCCAGTCCGCAAGGTCGCGGAGCTCCATCATCGAGGTCTGCCCGCTCTCCGACTGAAGTCCGAGGAATATGATTTCTCCCATCACGCTGGACTGAGGTGCCAGCACAGGCGTCACGTCAGCGGGGAGCGATTCTCCGAGGGTGACCATCTTCTCGGAGACGATCTGCCGTGCGCGGAAGATGTCCATACCCCAGTCGAACTCCACCCACACGAAGGAATATCCGTACATCGAGGAGGAACGCACGCGGCGCACATTGGTGGCGCCGTTGACCGCGGTCTCCACCGGGAAGGTCACAAGCCTCTCGACCTCTTCGGCGGACATCCCGTGCGCGTCGGACATTATCACCACCGTCGGGGCGGTGAGGTCCGGGAATACGTCCACATCGGTCCTGTTTGCGCTCCAGAGTCCTCCTGCTATCACCAGTGCCGCACCCAGCAGCACCAGCAGACGGTTTTTCAGCGAAAACCGTATAATTCCGTTAAGCCAGTTCATAGTCTGCTAATGAACGTGTCCCGCGTGAGCGTCGAGCCCGCCGGCAGCCTGAGCCAGCTTGACGATCACAGCTCCCTTTGTGACAACTCTCTCGCTGCCGTCAAGGCCGGATGTGATCTCGGTGCGCACCCCGTCGCTGACTCCGGTGCCGACCTGCACCTTCTCGAAGAGTTCAGGGTTTATCTGCTTGTAGACGAAGTAGCTGCCCATCTCCTCGACGATGGCTCCGCTCGCCACGGTGAGGGCATCGGAGCTGCCTTCGGTCTTGATGTAGATGTCGGCGAAAGTGCCGGGAAGCAGTCCTGCTTTGTTGGAGATTTCGAAGCTCACGGGAAGTAGGGGTTTGTCTGCGGAGACGTTCCGCCCCACGGATGCCAGGCGGCCGTCCAGCTCCTCGAGCGACCAGACTCTCTCGCTGCCGCTGAAGCGGAAATTGGCTCCGGCCACACCTGAGTTGAGGAGAGGGTAATATTTGGCCTGCAGTCTGGCTTCAGCGATGAGTCTGCGGCTGCTGCACACGGTGGCGAGGGCCTGTCCGGCCTCGACATATTCCCCGTTGGCGACCAGGACTTCGGAGATGTATCCGTCGATGTCTGCGCTGGCTGCGAAACGTCCTTCGCGGTAGTTGCTCTCCAGGTTTTCGTAGGCTGCGCGGGCGCTCTCGTATTCCGCCTTGGCGCGGCTGAGCTCGCTCTGGCTTACGATTTTCTTCTCGACGAGAGCCTGCTTGCGGGTGTATTCGCCCTCGGCGCGCTCGTATTCGCTCTTCGCCTCAATGAAGCGTACGTCCATATTGGAGTCCGCCAGGCCGTTGCTGCCGATGTAGAGCAGGGCGGCACCCTTGCGGACGGGGCTCCCGGCGAGCAAACTGCCTCCCGCGATGGTGACTATGCCCGATGCCTTGGCAATGACGGTCTGCTGTCCTCCCGGCGAAGGCTGTATCCGGGCGACGCTTCGGATGACCTGACCCACCGCTTCGCGTCGTACAGGCTCGGTGGCGAAGTCTATCTTCCAGCTCTGCTCCTTGGTGAAGCTTACGCGGTTGCCGCCTGCGGACTCTTCTGACTCGAGGGCTTCCTCGGCTTCGTGGTCGTCTTCGTAGACGGTGAGCTTAGTGTTGAGCAGTGTGCCGTCTATGTTGAGGCTCAGTTCTGCTTCGCCGGATTCTTCCGGGGTAAAACTGAGTCTGTATATGCCTTCCGTCGCTGAAGGGGTGGCTTCCGCGCTGTATTCGCCGCCTTTGAGCTTGAGACTGGCGCTTACCGCGGCGGCTTTGAGCGGCTTGAAGTCGCTGAGAGCCGTGATGTGGGTGAGCAGCGTGGCGGTCTCGCCCTTGATGAGTGGTTCAGACTCGGCATATATTTCATAATCGGCGCTGTAGAGCGTTATATGCTGAACTGCTTCGTGTTCGTGCTCGTGTTGGTGCTCATGTTCGTGAGCGGTTTCGTGCTCGTGCTCACTGTGGTTTTCGGCATTATGGCAGCCTGTGCAGAGCGCTGCACATATTGCCGCCAGAGCCAATATTCTTTTCATTTTAAATTTGCGTTTTGATTGTATCTGAATTCTTTTTCGCCGCTCCGGGGCTCCCGGTCCGGAGACCGTCGCTTCGCTCCTCCCTCCCACTTTGTGGGCCCCTCCCGCTATCAAGCGCGGGTGCCCACGGCCTTCAGAGGCACAAGCGAAACAGCACGGTTGTTGCCGGGTTTGCTTAACAAGTCCGCATCAGCGGACCGCCCGGGGCCGGGACTTTGCGCTAGCAAAGTCGGAAAGGCCTTTAAGGGCGCGGGGTTTGGGGTTTACCCCAATAATATAAGTACAGGCGGGCCGCGGAGAGTTCCGTGGGGGATTCGCGGGGAGAGTTTGACCCGGAACGGGTCGGAGAAATCCGGCAGGGATGTGGCGCGGAACTCTTCAACTGCGGGCGTTTCCGCCGTTGCGGGCAGCATCGCCGCAGCCAAGAGATGATGTGCAGCGCTCCCGGCGGTGTCATACTTTACGATGTAGGTGCCGAGCTCCTCGCAGTGCTGAAAATGATGTATGTGCTTCTCTATGAGCTCGTGACAGTGATGCTCGTGGGGGATGACGGAGTGGGCGAATACGACCGTAAACGCCAGAATGCAGAATATTGCCGATATGGTCCTGCTCCGTGCCATCGAGGCAAAGGTAGATATTTTTTCGCTTCTTTATTTCCCCATTTATAGGGATAGTCCGTAATTTTTTGTAAGTTTGTCGATGTAGTTTATTTACCTCACACATTATGGACAAATTTACAGCCAATTATGTCGATCGCTTCATGTCGGAGCTGATCGCCCGCAACCCCGGTGAGAAGGAGTTCCACCAGGCGGTGAGGGAAGTGGTTGAGAGCGTGGCCTCCTACGTGACGGCCTACCCGCACTTCCTCGATCTCAAGATCCTCGAGCGCATGACGGAGCCCGAGAGAGTAATCATCTTCCGTGTGCCCTGGACTGACGACCGCGGGGAGATCCACATCAACCGCGGCTTCCGCGTGCAGATGAACAGCGCCCTCGGTCCGTACAAGGGCGGCATCCGCTTCCACCAGAGCGTCAACCTCAGCATTATGAAGTTCCTCGCCTTCGAGCAGGTCTTCAAGAACTCGCTCACTACTCTCCCTATGGGCGGTGCCAAGGGCGGTTCCGACTTCAGCCCGCGCGGCAAGAGCGATGCCGAGGTGATGCGTTTCTGCCAGAGTTTCATGACCGAGCTGTCCCGCCATATCGGCGCCGACACTGACGTGCCTGCCGGCGACATCGGGGTGGGCGGACGCGAGATCGGCTACCTCTTCGGACAGTATAAGCGCCTGCGCGACGAGTTTACCGGTACCCTGACCGGCAAGGGACTCGGCTGGGGCGGCAGTCTGCTGCGTCCTGAGGCCACCGGCTACGGCGTATGTTATTTCGCGCAGGAGATGCTCGCCCTGCAGGGCAAGTCATTCGAAGGTCAGACCGTGCTTGTGTCCGGCTCCGGCAACGTTGCGCAGTACGCGGCGCAGAAGGCTATGAGGCTCGGCGCCAAGGTCGTCACTCTCTCCGACTCAGACGGATTCGTCTATGACCCGGAGGGGCTCGACGAGGAGAAGCTCGCCTATGTGCTGACCCTCAAGAACGTAAGGCGTGGCCGCATCAGCGAATACGCAAAGCAGTACCCGCAGGCGCAGTACTTCCCGGGCGAGAGGCCGTGGAAGATCAAGTGCGACATAGCCCTGCCTTGCGCCACCCAGAACGAGATTGAAGCCAAGGATGCCGAGGCTCTGCTCGCTGGAGGCTGCTGGTGCGTGGTGGAGGGTGCCAATATGCCTACCACCCCTGATGCTATAGCCCTCTTCCAGAAGGCAAGGATCCTCTATTCTCCCGGCAAGGCTTCCAATGCCGGCGGCGTGGCTACTTCAGGTCTGGAGATGACGCAGAACTCCATCCGCCAGAAGTGGACGGCCGAGGAGGTGGACGCACACCTGCACAGGATTATGTCCGACATCCACGCAGCCTGCCTCAAATACGGCCGCGAGGAGGACGGATACATCAACTATGTCAAGGGCGCCAATATCGCAGGCTTCATCAAGGTCGCCAATGCGATGGCGGACCAGGGACTCGTGTAAGCGCTTATGAACGTTCAGCTGGACTATACTAAATTGATGACGAGGAAGATCCGCAGGATCCTCCTCGTCTGCAACAACTACGACAGCTTCTCCCTCGAGGAGGACGGCCACATCGAAGAACTCATCAGCCAGGAATATTCCGAACTCAACCTTAGCAACCCTCCGTCCATCGTCAGGGCGGAATCCACCATCGAGGCGCTCGGGACGCTTCGCGAGGGGAAGGAAAGTTTCGACCTGATCATCACGATGTACAATGTCGGCGAGCTTGACGTGTATGGCTTCTCCCGGCAGGCCAAACAGCTCCGGCCGGAGACTCCGATAGTCCTGCTGAGCGCTTTTTCGCGCGAAATCTACCGCAATATCGAGCGGAGCGACCACTCCGACATCGACTATGTCTTCTGCTGGAACAACAGCACCGACATCATCATCGCCATCATCAAGCTGCTCGAGGACAGGCTCAATGCGGAGCATGACATCCTCGAGATGGGCGTGCGTGCGATACTGCTGGTCGAGGACTCGGTGCGCTATTATTCTACCTACCTCCCGCTGCTCTACAAGCTTGTGCTTCAGCAGAATATCGAGTCCGTCAAGGATGCGCTCAACGAAGAGCAGCAGGTGATGCGCAAACGCTCCAGGCCGAAGATCCTGATGGCGACCAACTACGACGAAGCCGTCGCACTCTACGGCAAGTACAAGTCCAATATCATCGGCGTCATCTCCGATGTGGGCTTTGTAGTCCACAAGGGCGACCGGCCCGAGGACGAGAAGAGCGATGCGGGAGTGTGCCTGTGCAAACTCATCAGGGAAGACAATCCCACGATGCCGTTCCTGATGCAGTCCTCTCAGGCGAGTATGCGCAGCGTGGCAGAGCAGCTGGGAGTGGGATTCGTGCAGAAGACCTCCAAGACCCTCACCCACGAGGTGAGCGAGTACATAGGACGCGAGTTCGGCTTCGGCGACTTCATCGTCACCGACCCGGAGACCGGACAGGAGATGGCCCGCGCGCGCAACCTCTACGAGTTCGAGAAGGTCATCGCTACGATGTCTGACGATGCGCTCAAATACTTCGCCGCCAAGAACTACATCTCCCGCTGGCTCTACGGCCGCGGCCTTTTCTCCATCGCCGACCTCTTCCGCCCGATCCGGATCGGACCGGGGAGCGACGTGTCCGCGGTGAGAGAGATGAACCTTCGCAAAATACACGATTACCGCATCAATCAGGGACTTGGCGTGGTGGCGAAGTTTGACCGCCGGACCTACAACGACGCCATCTGGTTCGCCCGCGTGGGCAACGGCTCGCTCGGCGGCAAGGCAAGGGGCCTCGCCTTCCTCAACCATATTCTCCAGAAATACGAGCTCTATGACAAGTGGGAGGACGTGCGGGTGCTCGTGCCGCGCACGCTGGTGATAACGACCGAATACTTCGACCGCTTCATCATCGAGAACGGTCTGCAGTATGTAATCAATTCCGACATTTCCGATGCCGAGATACTCTCCGAATTCGTGGCCTCCACCCTCCCGGCCGAGCTGACAGAAGACTTGAGGGTGTTTATACGCAATGTGCGCAAGCCGCTCGCCGTGAGGTCTTCGTCTAAGCTGGAAGATTCATATTATCAGCCGTTTGCGGGGGTCTATTCGACCTATATGATCCCGCATACCGAGAACGAAGACCAGGAGTTGCGACTGCTGTCGAAGGCCATCAAGAGCGTCTATGCCTCGGTGTATTTCGCGTCGTCGAGGGGATATATCATCTCCACCTCCAACGTGATCTCGGAGGAGAAGATGGCCATCGTGGTGCAGGAGATCTGCGGCAGCGAGGATTCGGGCTACTATTTCCCGACATTCTCAGGTGTGGCGCGTTCTGTCAACTTCTATCCGATCGGCTACGAGAAGCCGGAGGACGGCGTGGCGAAACTCGCCTTCGGCCTCGGCAAGGCGGTGGTAGACGGCGACCAGGTGCTGCGCTTCTCCCCGAAGTATCCTCGCAACGTGCTTCAGACCTCCACTCCGGATCTAACGATGCGGGAGACCCAGCAGGCGATGTATGCACTCAATCTTCAGCCGGACAAGTTCAAGACTTCAGTCGATGATTCGGTCAATCTGGAGCGGATCCCGGTCTCGGACTGCGGCCGCTTCAGGGCCTTCTCCAAGGTGGTCTCCACCTGGGATTACGAGAACCAGCGGATCGTCGATTCCCCTCTGCCTGAGGGCCCGAAATTCGTGACCTTCTCGCACATACTCAAGTACGGGACCTTCCCGCTCGCCGACATCCTGAGCGAGCTGCTGGAGATCACTCAGAAAGAGGTCAAGTGCGGGGTCGAGCTGGAGTTCGCTGCCGACCTTGACAGAGGCGGACGACGCAGTTTCGATACTTTCAATGTGCTGCAGATCAGACCAATATCTGCCGACGGGCTGAGCAGCCAGGTGGACTGGGACGAAGTGGACGACAGCAATGCTCTGCTCCGCTCGGGCTGCGCGATCGGCCCGGGCAAAATCAGCGGGGTGAGGGACATAATTTATCTGCGTCGCGAGGCATTCGATGTGCTGAAGACCCGCGAGATGGCCTCCGAAGTCACAGCGCTCAACGCCCGTCTGCGCTCTGAAGGGCGCAACTATATCCTGATCGGCTACGGCCGCTGGGGCTCGAGCATACCGTCGCTGGGCGTGCCTGTGCAATGGAGCGATATCTCTGAAGCTAAGCTGATAGTGGAGTGTTGCCTGGAGAATTTCAGGATTGATCCAAGTCAAGGGACGCATTTCTTCCAGAACATGACCTCATTCAATGCCGGCTATGTCAACGTCAACCCTTACGCCCGCCCGGACGAAATCTGCGATACGGACCGCCTTGACGCTATGCCTGCCGAGTATGAGAGCGAGTTTGTCCGCCACGTCCGCTTCGCGGAGGACCTTATCGTCTGCGCAGACGGCCGCGAAAGCAGGGCAGTGGTAGAGTAACTTTTCCATAATGACCCTCCCCCCCCGCTGAGACGTTCGCGAGCGTGCCGGTGCCTTGTCTCAAGGACTAATCTATAGGCGTTTTTATAGTCAGCAGTTCCGATTGCATTGGACGGTGATGCCTGCCGCTTCGAGTCAAGTTTGGAAGTAAAGTTTGGAATTGCGGGGCATAATTAGTAACTTGCAGATTCAGTTCGCGTTTTCTGTTGCGAGGCAGTGTGACGATGCTGGACGCGGAATTTGGGAAAGAATTATTTCAATTTTATAAAACGTATGAAATCAATTGCTTGCAAGCTTTATACCTCCCCCCTGCATTGAGATTGAGGAGCTAGTGTTCGAGAGCGCAGTGCTGCAGTCTAGCAGCTACGGCTCCGGCACACAGAATCTTGATGAAGAGGATTACGATTGGTAGAGAAGGAAGAAGTCATG
>CAVEAQ010000019.1:0-22969 GCA_963613775.1 bacterium
GCATACCAGAATCAAGCCAAGGTTCATATTGGAGAGGGATGAGAGCATCAGCGTGCCATCGTTGACCTCAGGCATCTGAGCGCCCGGCACACCGGAAGCCATCTCAGTGAGCTGAGCCTGGTCAATATTGCCGATGAGCTGCGGACCCGCAAAAGCGCCAACCACTCCGATGATAACTCCGGTGAGCAGTATCCAGAGCAGGAACTGTGTCAGGGCCACAAGCGCGATGCCGATGATCTTGCCGAACATCAGCTCTGTGGCTTTGACGGAGCTGATCAGCACCTCAACTACCCTGCTGGACTTCTCTTCTATCACTGATGATGAGACCATACTGCCAAAGAGCGAGATAAAGAGGTAGATAATCATTCCTAGCATCATAGATACGAACACATAGACTTCCGACTCGGAAATCTTCGCCTCTCCGTCCTCACCGAGGGTGTAGGAGCGCAGCTTGATGTCCGGCTTTACGTCCCGCATGATCTGATCCAGACCTTCGATGTTGTAGGAGGCTATGCGGTAACCCTCAACTGCAGAATTGATCCTGCTTCCAAGGACTTCCGACATATCCATCCCCAGGGGCTTGTAGGAGTAGATCTCGGCCGAGAGCGACTTCGTCTCCGGATTCAGCTCGGAGATGAAAAGCACGGCATCGTAACCCAGGGAGGTCAGATTAGCCTTGATGGAATCAAGCGACTGTCCCGTGCAGTCAGCATAGCTCATGGTCTCACCGTCCTCGAGCACAGGCATCACTATGCCGGAAGCATCGATTACCGCCACCTTCTTGGCTTCCTCCTTGGTATTCAGCATTATGAATGTAGGCAGGCAGCATATCGCGGCAAAGAGAACAGGGGCGAGAAAAGTTATCAGCAGGAAGCTCTTCTTCCTCACGCGGGTCATATACTCGCGGTTGATGATCAGTCCGATGGTACGCAGGTTCATTTCACTTCCTCCCCTTCAGTTACAAGTTTGATGAAAATATCGTTCATACGCGGCATCAGCTCGCGGTAGGAGTTGATCTGCACGCCTTTGTCTATGAATGTTTTGAGAGTGGAGGCCCCGTCGGTCTCGCGCGGCAGCACCTCGCTGTGGCGGCCAGACTCGTCGGTATACTCCAGTTCGACATTGTTGTTGCCGTAGCGGCGGCGGATGTCATCCACCCCGCCGGTAATCACCAGATGCGACTTGTTGATGAGCGCAATCTCATCGCAGAGCTCCTCGACCGACTCCATATTGTGGGTGGAGAGCACTATCGTTGCGCCCTCCTCCTTGAGGCGGAGTATCTCCCTGCGCACAATCTCGGCATTGACCGGGTCGAAGCCTGAGAACGGCTCATCGAGGATCATCAGCGACGGCTTGTGCACGACTGTGGTGATGAACTGTATCTTCTGGGCCATACCCTTGGAAAGCTCCTCGACCTTCTTGTCCCACCAGGACTCGATGCCGAAGCGTACAAACCACTCCTTGAGTCCGGCACGGGCAGCAGCGGCGCTCATACCCTTGAGCTGGGCGAGATACATGGCCTGCTCGCCGACCTTCATCTTGCGATAGAGTCCGCGCTCCTCAGGCATATAGCCGATTTTCTCCACATCGCGCTGGGTTATGGGCGCGCCTTTGAAGTAGATTTCACCTGTAGTGGGGATGGTGATCCTGTTGATAATGCGGATAAGAGTGGTCTTTCCGGCCCCGTTAGGACCCAGCAGACCGAATATCTTACCTTCCGGGATTTCAAGGTTGATGTCCTCGATGGCAAGCTTTTCACCGAATCGCTTGCTGACGTTTCTACACTCTATTATTGCCATAGCGTTGCAAAGATATAAAAAAAGACCGTCTTGCGGACGGTCTTTTTAAATCTTGTAGCCCCATTACTTGGCGGCTATCGCGACCACAGAGCACGGAGGCAGAGTCAGTTCGATGCCGGACTTCGTCATCCTGTAGTCCTTGAACGCTGCCGGAGCCACCTTGTCGGCGTTGCCGAAGTCGTTGCAGTCACGGGCATCCTTGGAGGTCAGCACGCGGGCGGAAACAATCTGGGATACCGCTTTGGCGCTGTCGAAGGTCACAAGCACCTTTGCAGACTTCTTCAGATCGGTGTTGACAAGCGAGATGTTCATTACCCCATCCTTGCGGGAAGCGGTCACATCCACCTCAGGCACAGCGACTTTGCGGTCGCACTCAATCTTGGATGCAAGGCAGTCGGAAGCGAGATATTCTGCATTCTGGTGCACGTTGTACATCTCAAAGACGTGGTAGGTCGGGGTCAGCACCATCTCGGTCTCATTGGTGAGGATCATCGACTGGAGCACATTCACAACCTGGGCGATGTTGGCCATCTTCAGACGGCGGGTGTATTTGTGGAAGATGTCGAAGTTGAGGGCGGCCACGATGGCGTCGCGCATGGTGTTCTGCTGGTAGAGATGTCCCGGATTAGTGCCCGGCTCCACATCGTACCAGGTTCCCCACTCGTCTAGGAGCAGGTCCACGTGGCCTTCCGGATCATACTGGTCCATCACGTCGATATGCTTCTTGAGCACATCCTCAATCTCTATGGACTTGGAGAGGATGTTGTAGTATTCCTTGTCGGAGAACCTGGTGGCAGCGCCCTTGTCCTTCCAGTCTATCACGGTGTAGTAGTGGAGGGAGATACCGTTCATACCCTTGCGGCTGAGGTTCTGCATCAGCACTTTGGTCCAGTTGTAGTCGTAGTCGGAAGCACCGCTCGCAATCTTGTAGAGGCGGTTGTCGCCGAAGTTGCGGAGGTAGGTGCCATAGCGGCGGAAGAGGTCGCTGTAATACTCCGGAGTCATACTGCCGCCGCAGCCCCAGGCCTCGTTGCCTATGCCGAAATACTTCACCTTCCACGGCTCCTCGCGGCCGTTGGCGCGGCGCAGGTCAGCCATCGTGCTCTTGGCATCGGAGGTCATATACTCGACCCACTTGGCCATCTCCTCCACGCTGCCGCTGCCCACGTTGCCGCTGATGTACGGCTCGATGCCGAGCATCTCGCAGAGATTGAGAAACTCGTGCGTACCGAAGCTGTTGTCCTCAAGCGTACCGCCCCAGTTGTTGTTGGTGATATATGGACGCTTCTCCTGCGGGCCGATGCCGTCCATCCAGTGATAGTCATCGGCGAAGCACCCGCCCGGCCAGCGCATCACAGGCACCTTGAGAGCCTTGAGAGCCTCATACACATCCTTGCGGTAGCCGTTGATATTCGGGACCTTGGAGTCCTTGCCGACCCAGAGACCTCCGTAGATGCAGCGCCCGAGATGCTCGGAGAACTGTCCGTAGATCTCGGCAGGGATGGTGACCCCGGTGCCGGCATCGTGGATTTTGACTGTGGCGTCCTGAGCGTTCAGCGCCGCAGGAGCAAGCAGGCACAGACCTGCCAGAAGGATGGTTTTCAGCTTGTTCATAATTGTGTGATTTGTTTTAGGCAAATTTAGGAAATTTTTGACTAATTTCGCACAATATGGCCAAGGCTAAAGTCAACATCGAAGCGCAGTGCAGTCAGATCATCTCGGATGTGAGGGGCGGAAGGTTCTCGCCCGTCTATCTGCTGATGGGAGATGAACCCTACTACCCGGAGCTGGTCTGCCGCGAGATACTCGCCCTCTGCATCCCGGAGGAAGAGAAGGATTTCAACGAGACCGTCTGCTATGGGGGCGATGTCACCGCCGAGCAGGTCATCTCCGCCGCGAGACGCTTCCCGATGATGGCGGAACGGCAGCTGGTGGTGCTCAAGGAAGCCCAGATGATGGCCGGCATCGAAGACCTTTCCGTCTATTGCAATGAGCCGCTGGACTCCACTGTGCTGGTGATTCTCCTGCACAAGGGCTCCGTAGACAAGCGGCGTGCGCTCTACAAGGCTGTCAGCAAATGCGGCACGGTGGTGGATTCACCAGAGCTCAGGGACTATGAGATGCCGCGCTGGATCAGCTCCTACTTCGAAGGCCGGGGGCTCAGGATCGAGCCGGGAGCCGCGGCGCTGCTAGCCGAATATGCCGGCACAGACCTCTCCAAGATCACCGTAGAGACAGACAAGATGCTCAGGAACCTCCCCGAAGGGGCGGAGGGCGTCACTGTCGAGGATATCGAGGACAATGTGGGCATCTCCCGTCAATTCAGTGTGTTCGAGCTCACCAAGGCGCTCTCCTACAGGGACGCGCCGAAGGCCCTGAAGATCGCCGCCAACATCGGCTCCGAACCCCGCTTCTACCTCCCGGCAGCCATAAGCGCCATCTACACCAGCTTCAACAGAGTGCTCCGTTACGAAGCCCTGCTGATGCGCGGCGGCCGGCCGTCTCCCGAAGACAAGGCGAAAGCCCTCGCCGGAGTCAACCCATACTTCTACGCCGAATACGATGCCGCCGTCAAAAACTATCCCCTCCCCAAGACGATGGCAGTGATATCGCTTCTGTGCAGATATGACTACCTCTCCAAGGGAGGGGACGGTGCTCTCAGCCCTGCCGGCGAACTGCTCGCCGAACTCTGCGCCAAGATCCTGAATATTTAGTTCTCGTATCTCTTCTCTTTGGTGCGGGTGAGTTTCTCCTTCATCGCGTCCACGCACTCGGTGATGGCGTTCTCAAAGGTATCGGCGACACGCTCGATGATGAGATTGTCGCCCGGGATGCGAATCTGGATTTTTGCTTTCTTGCCTTCCTTGATGTCCTCGAGCGACACCTCGGCCTCTTCCGCCACGCCGTCGACGAACTTTGCAAGACGTGCGACCTTCTTCTCGACGAATGCGGTGAGCTTCTCACCTGCGTCGAACTTCAAAGCTTTCAGTTTAATCTCCATTTTTACCTCCGTTTTTAGCCCTGGGATGGGCGTTTTTATAAACATTCTGCAGACGCTCTATGGAATTGTGCGTATAGACCTGGGTTGCAGCCAGCGAAGAATGTCCCAGAAGTTCCTTGATGGAGTTGAGATCCGCTCCGCCCTCGAGGAGTTCGGTGGCTAGCGTGTGTCTCAGAGTGTGTGGCGACTTCCTCCCGCTGATGCCGCCCGTCGCGCCGAGCTCCCTTTTGACCGCCCTGTCGACGAAGACCGGATACAGCCTTCCGCCCCGGGGGGTCTGCAGAAGCGGCGCTTCAGGTCGAAGATCCGCACTTTTCAAAGAGCTCTGCGATTGTAAATATAGTGAAATTTCCTTACAAAGCGAATCCGTGAGCGGAATTTCTCGCATCTTTGAGCCCTTTCCCGTCACCCTCACCACCCGGCGCGTCATATCCACGGAGTCCCGGTCGAGCGAGATAAGTTCGGCGCGCCGCATCCCCGTACCATACAAGATACTGATTATCAACCTATAGAGCATATCCTCATACGAGCCGAACTCCGGCACTCCCGCCGTGTGGCGGAAATACTCTTCCATCGCGTCCTGGCGGAAAAATTCCGGCAGCCGCTTTTCCTGCCGCGGCTTGCGCACCAGGCGCACAGGGTTGGAGGTCAGCTCCCCCTGCCTTATGAGGAAACGGCAGAAGCCGCTCAGCACGCTGAGATGCAGCGAGACCGTACGCGCGCTCTCCTTCCGCTCATCCATCAGATGCACCTGGTAGGCGCGGATGCTCTGCACATTGAGATACGAGGCTATGTCCCCGGGACGTTCGCAGCCGCAGTACGCAAGGAATTCGTCGATTACCTTGCCATAGATCTCACAGGTACGCGCGGAGAAGCGCCGCACCGTGCGGATATATTCTATGTATTTATCCCTCATTGACTTCCTTGAGCCCGAGCTCAGGAGCGCGGCGGCGCATATAGACATCGGCCTCCTCGAAGTTGTTGCCTATCACCCCGTCCAGGATGGCCTCCTTGACCATCTCCTTCAGGTCGCCGATCTCGTGGCACGGAGGGATGCCGTAGACCTGCATCACATATTCTCCGGTAATCGGGTTCTTGAAGTTGCGTATGGCATCCTTGGCTTCGACCTCCACCAGTTTACGCTTTACCAGCTCGAAGTTGGACCTGATGCGGGCGACCTTCGCCTCGTTCTTGGAGGTGATGTCGGCGTTGCAGAGCAGCATCAGATCATCGATATCATCCCCCGCATCGAAGAGCAGACGTCTCACCGCAGAGTCTGTGACTCCGTCATCCACGAGGGCGATCGGCCTCAGATGCAGCTTCACCAGCTTGGAGACATATTTCATCTCGTCCATCGAGAGGGCGAGACGGCGGAAGATAGGCGGCACCATCCTCGCCCCGATCACGTCGTGGCCGTGGAAGGTCCATCCGGCGGTCTTGTCGTAGCGCTTGCTGGCCGGCTTGCCGATATCGTGCAGCAGAGCGGCCCAGCGCAGCCAGAGCAGGTGGTCACGCCCCTCCTGAGGAGCGACATCCTCGATATGGATATTGTCTGTAACCGCCAGAGTATGAGCGAAATTGTCTTTATGTCCGCGACCGTCAACGGTCTCCACACCCTTGAGGGCGGAGAGCTCCGGCAGGATGTATGGCAGGAGTCCGGCGGTATCCAGCAACCGGAAGGCAATCGAAGGCCGCACTGTCACAAGCATCTTGTTAAGTTCCTCGGCAATCCTCTCGCGGGAGAGGATCTTGAGCCGCTCTGCCATCCTGCGCATCGACTCGATCGACTCCGGCACAATCTCGAAAGTCCTCTCGGGAGTGGAGAGCTTGGCGGCAAATCTCACCGCTCGCAGCATCCTGAGCGGATCGTCGGAATAGGTGGTGTCAGGGTCGAGCGGGGTGCGGATGATGCCGGATGCAAGATCCCTGATACCTCCGAACGGGTCCACCAGCGCCCCGAAGTCATCGGTCTGAAGGGAAAATGCCATCGCGTTGATGGTGAAATCGCGCCGCATCTGGTCATCCTCCAGCGTACCGTCTTCGACTATCGGCTTGCGGGACTCGCGGCGGTAGGACTCCTTGCGCGCCCCCACGAACTCCACTTCATCCCCCTCGAAGCGCAGCATTGCCGTACCGAAGTTCTTGAAGTAGGAGACTTTCTTGTGCAGCCTATCCCCCACCGCCCGGGCGAAGTCTATGCCGCTGCCTTCAACCACAATATCTATGTCATTGCAGGGCCTGCCGAGGAAGCAATCGCGCACATAGCCGCCGATCACGAAAGCGCGGACCCCCTTGGCGGCGGCCACTTCTCCGACTATGCGGAAGATCGGTTTCTGCAGGAACTGAGCTGTTATCGTTGACATATCATCTCTTCGTAGGAGGGGATATGGTCGCAAGGGACGAACCTTCCCTCTTTCAATCCGTAAATATAGGTCAAATTTCCGTTCGTCAGTATCAGGAATTTAACCCCGAGCACGGAATTGTACCTCATCGCCTGCTCGACCACCTTCGCGGAGAGCTCCACCTCCGGCCGCTTGCACTCCACCACCGCCAGTGGCGAAGCATCTCTGCCATAGACGATTATGTCCGCACGGTAGGGTTTGTCTCCGAAACGGAAACCCACCTCGCTCATCATCAGTTGCGGCGGCACCTTGAAAATGTCACGCAGCTGCACAATAAACCACTGCCGCACCCGTTCTTCGGCTGTGGCAGTGACATTCTTGCCTCGCAGGGGATCCCAGACCAGCGCCATTATTTCTTGGCTTTGACGGCAGCTTCCTCCACCGGCAGGCAGGCCTTATACTGAGCCATATAGGAGTTGAATCCGTCCACATCCTCCGGGCAAGGCGCAATCTCGCTACCTGAGTTGCCGGCGAAGACTTTAGTGTCAAGGTAATCCTCAAGGCTGAGACCCTGTCCGTCCACGAGATAGTGTGCAAGCAGGGCGATACCCCAGGCTCCACCCTCACCGGCAGTCTCCATCACGGAGATCGGCGAGTCCAGAGCCGCGGCTAGCACCCTCTGTCCGACACCCGAAGTCTTGAAGAGGCCTCCGTGGGCGGTAATCCTGTCTACCCGCACGCCCTCCTGTCTGAAGAGGATGTCGTTGCCGAGCTTGAGCACAGCCACCGATGCATAGAGTTGGGAGCGGAAGAAGTTGGCAAGATTGAACTTGTCGGAAGCCGACCTCACAAAGAGCGGACGCCCTTCGGAGAAGCCGGTCACAGGCTCGCCTGAGATGTAGTTGTAGGCGATCAGCCCGCCGCAGTCGGCGTCTCCCTCGAGAGCGCGGTTGTAGAGTTTGCCGAATATCTCGCCCATATCGACCTTCACCCCGAGCAGCTGCTGATACTCCCTGAAGAGTCCCACCCAGGCATTGAGTTCGGAAGTGCAATTGTTGCAGTGGACCATCGCCACAGGGCTGCCGGACGGAGTCGTGACCATATCGATCATCTCGTACGGACGGCTCAGGGTCTTCTCGAGCACTATCATCGAGAATGAAGATGTACCGGCGGAGACGTTGCCGGTGCGCGGACGCACGGCATTGGTGGCTGCCATCCCGGTACCCGCGTCACCCTCAGGAGGGCAGAGAGGCACTCCGGCCTTGAGCGTGCCGCTCGGATCGAGCAGCAGCGCGCCCTCAGCGGTCAGACGACCGGCATCTGCACCTGCAGGAAGCACCTGGGGCAGGATGTCGCGAAGCTTCCAGGAGTAGCCGCGGGGTGCGATGAGAGCATCGAACTTCTCAATCATATCCTCGCAGTAGTCGCACTTCTCCGAATCCACGGGGATCATACCCGAAGCATCGCCCACGCCGAGCACTCTGCGGCCAGTGAGCTTCCAGTGGATATAGCCTGCGAGTGTGGTCAGGAAGTCGATTTTCCCGACATGCTCCTCGCCGTTGAGGATGGCCTGGCAGATGTGCGAAATGCTCCAGCGGAGCGGAATATTGAAGTCGAAGAGCTTGGAAAGCTCTGCCGCTGCGGTGCCGGTGTTGGTGTTTCTCCAGGTGCGGAAAGGCACGAGGATCTCGCCGTCGGCCCCGAAAGGCATATAGCCGTGCATCATCGCGCTGATGCCGATGGCGGCGAGGCTCTCGATCTCGACACCGTACTCGAACTTCACGTTGGCACGGAGGTCAGCGTACGAGCCCTGCAGGCCTTTCCAGATCTCCCCGACGGAGTAGGTCCAGAGCCCGTCCACGAGCTGGTTCTCCCACTCATAGCTGCCCTGCGCGACGGGACGGTTGTCCGCGTCGATAAGGACCGCCTTGATGCGGGTGGAGCCGAGCTCGATGCCGAGAATAGCCTTCCCGGCCTTGATAAGTTCGGCGGTATTCATTACTTAAGTGCCTTATTCAGAAGATAATAAACCTCGTTGCAGCGAATCTCCTTCTTAAACTCGGATATAGTGGTGTCCTTGTTGATGTGCAGCATCTCGATGTCAGCGATCTCGGCGTAGTCCTCCCAATACTCGGCATTCAGGTCGTATGAGAATGCGGAGTGGTGGGTGCCTCCGGCGATGATCCAGGCGGCAGCGCCTATCTCGAAGTTCGGCTGCGGAATCCAGAGCGCAGATGCCACAGGGAGTTTCGGCAGCGGCTTCGGCTTGATGCACTCCACATCGGCCGTGATGAGGCGGAAGCGGTTGCCCATATCCACTATGGTCGTGGCCACTCCCCTGCCGGTCTTGCTCGTAAAGACGAGGCGTGCGGTAGGGGTCTTGCGCACTCCGATGCCAAGTTCGTGCACCTCGAGACGAGGCTTGGAAGCGGCGATGAGCGGGCTGACCTCAAGCATATGTGACTGCAGAATGGCCGAGCGCTCGCCGTCGAAGTTGAGGGTGTAGTCCTCAAGGAAAGAGCAGCCTTCAGGCAGGCCCTGGCTCATATACCATACGGTGCGATAGAGAGCGGCGGTCTTCCAGTCGCCCTCGGCGCCGAAGCCGTAGCCCTCGGCCATGAGCCTCTGGGAAGCGAGTCCCGGGATCTGGTCGAATCCGCGGCCGGTAGCCTCCACATTGACATCTCCGAGGTCGTCGAAATTGGTGGTGAATCCCTTGGCTCCGCTCGCCTTGAGCACGGCACGCAGAGTGAGCTCCGCCTTGGCGGAATTCCATACCTTCCGATACTCTGCTCCGGCCTTATCCTCAAGGGAGGCGTCGTGCTCATAGAGAGAGAAATACTCGCCTACGAGAGCATCCACGTCGGCATCGGCCACAGCATCGAAATAAGGCATCACCTCGCTGAACGGCATATAGTCCACGTGGTATCCGAGCCTCAGCTCCGCCTCGACCTTGTCACCGTCGGTCACGGCCACGTTGTTCATCTGGTCGCCGAAACGGATGATGCGGCAGTCCTGTGCGTCGGCCCAGGCGGCAGCCACCCTCTCCCATACGGCGATGTGCTCCAGAGTCTTGGGGTCTTTCCAATAGCCGACCACGGTCTTGTGGTTCTTTCGCATACGGGCAAGTATGTGCCCGAATTCGCGGTCGCCGTGGGCGCTCTGGTTGAGGTTCATGAAGTCCATATCCATCGTGTCCCAAGGAATCTCCTCGTTGAACTGTGTATGGAGGTGGAGCAGAGGTTTGCGGAGCTTCTGCATGCCGTGAATCCACATCTTGGCCGGAGAGAAGGTGTGCATCCAGCTGATCACGCCGACGCACTTAGGCTCGGCCTCGGCGCGCGCCATCACATCCGCAACCTCGGCGGAGGAGTTGGCAGTGCCCTTATAGACGAGCTTGATCGGGAGCAGCCCGGAGGCGTTCATCCCGTCCACCATCTTCTGTGAGTGGCCGTCCACCTGCACCACGGCGTCTCCGCCATAGAGGAGCTGGGCTCCGGTCACGAACCATACTTCAAGATTTTCAAATGCCTTTATCATAATATTCATTTCTTTTTAGTTTGTCCATAATAAGCGTTCGGGCCGTGCTTGCGGGAGAAGTGCTTCTCCACAAGCAGCGGATTCATAGTGAGATAGGGGTTGACGCCGTAGGCGATGTAAGCCATCTTCGCAACCTGCTCAAGCACGACGGCATTGTGCACTGCTTCTGCGGCATCCTTCCCCCAGGTGAACGGGCCGTGGTTCTTGACCAGCACGCCCGGAGTGTGCACGGGGTTGAGCCCCTCGAAACGTCGGACTATCACCTTGCCGGTCTCGAGCTCATAGTCACCTTTGACCTCGGCCTCTGTCATATCGGCAGTACAGGGCACCGCATCGTGGAAATAGTCAGCGTGCGTGGTGCCGATGTCGGGGATGTCCCGGCCGGCCTGGGCCCAGGATGTAGCATATGTGGAGTGCGTGTGTACAACTCCCCCGATCTCCCTGAATGCCTTGTAGAGCACAAGGTGCGTCGGGGTGTCGGAAGACGGGCGGAGCGAACCCTCCACCACATTGCCGTCGGAATCGACGACCACCATATCTTCGGGAGTCATATTGTCGTAGCTCACGCCGGAAGGCTTGATGACCACTAGACCGCTCTCCCGGTCGATGGCGGACACATTGCCCCAGGTGAATATCACCAGACCGTGGCGCACCAGCTCGAGGTTCGCCTCGCAGACTTTGTTTTTGAGTTCTTCAAGCATATTACCAGAGGATTACGTAGAGGACGGCAACGATGATGACAATAGCGGCCGCTCCGAAGGTGTAGGACCTGCTTGTATGGAAGAGGCTGAGATCCACCGGCAGAGCCTTAGGATCAGCCTTGCGGTCACGGGAGTTGCTGTAGAGCCAGATGGCCTGGCAGCCCACCAGCACGCCGAAGAATATGAAGGCCTGGAAGCCGATGTCGTTGAGATAGGCGATGGCATTGTTCTCCGGAGTAGCGGATGCAGGCAGGCAGGCGCCCCAGATGATGACCACAAGGGCGATCAGCACGAAGAATACGCCGGCACCGCCGAGTATCTTCGCCCACTTGAGCATAGTCTTGCAGTCTCTAAGCTCAGGCAGCTCGACTGAGACGAACTTCCTGTCGAGCAGGGAGAGGATCACGAAGAAGCTGAGCAGGATGATGAAGATGTAGCCGGCACGCAGCTGGAACGGCACGCCTCCGAGGAATATCTTGAAGAGCACTCCGAGAGGGATGGTGATGATGGCGGTCCATACGGCGGCTCTGCTGGAAGCCCTCTTCCAGAGAAGTCCGAGACCGAATACGACGATGATGCCAGGGTAGATGAATCCGGAATACTCCTGGATGTACTGGAAGGCCTGGTCGAGACCGCCGAGAAGAGGTTCCACCGCGATGGCGGCGATCACCAGGGCTGCAAGAGAGGTGATGCGGCCCACGCGCACGAGCTTCCTGTCATCGGCGCCCTTGTTGATGTACTTCTTGTATATGTCCATCGTGAAGAGGGTGGAAGTACTGTTGAACATGGAGGCGAGGGAGGAGATGATAGCGGCTGCGAGGGCTGCGAAGGTAAGTCCCTTGACTCCGGTCGGGGTGAAATTGCGGACGAGCCAAGGATAGGCGTCATCGGCCACGTTGATCGAGCCCTGAAGGCCTGCAAGCAGCTCAGGATGGACGGAAATGTAGTATGCGCAGATACCCGGAAGCACCACGATGAACGGGATCAGTATCTTAAGGAAACCCGCGAAGATGAGACCCTTCTGGGCTTCGCCCACGCTCTTGGCGGCAAGTCCCTTCTGGATGATGTACTGGTTGAATCCCCAGTAGCCGAGATTGGTGAGCCATACGCCGCCCACCACGGCCGCGATGCCCGGCACGTTGGCGAACGCGCTCTCGCCGTGGCTCTGCTGGGTTACGAGATGGAGGTGTCCGTCGTTGAGGTGCTCTCCGGTGGTGAGGTCGGTGAAGATGTTGTTGAGACCTGCAAGCGCGCCGCTTCCGTCGCCCACCGCAGCCAGAGCGAAGTATGCTGTCACGAGGCCGCCGCCCACAAGGAAGAACACCTGTAGCACGTCAGTCCAGGCCACGGAAGCCAGACCGCCGTAGATGGAGTAGATGCCTGCCACGATGTAGAGGAAGAGGATGATCACCAGACGCATCGATATGCTGAAACTTCCGATCTGAAGCACCGCACCCTGCAGACCGAGGATCTGCTCGATGGCGAGAGCGCCGAGCCAGGCCACGGAAGTCAGGTTGACGAACACATAGAGGAAAAGCCAGAGGATCGAGAACGCAAGACCCACGCCGTCGTTGTAACGCTCGCGGAGGAACTGCGGGATGGTGAATATCTTCTGCTTGAGCATCGTAGGAAGCAGGAACTTGCCGATCACAATCAGCGTCACCGCCGCCATAAGCTCATAGGCCGCGGTGGCGATGCCGTCGGCGTAGCTTGTACCGGACATTCCGATGAACTGCTCCGCGGAGATATTGGCGGCGATGAGCGAGGCGCCCACAGCCCACCAGGTCAGTGTGTTGCCGGCGAGGAAGTAGTCGTTGGCGGACTTCTCCCTGCCCTTCTTGTTGCGGCCGAGGAAGAGGCCGAGGAAAATCAATACTGCTAGATATACCAGGACGATGACGAGGTCGACCGTCTTGAATCCCGATGCTGCTATCTGATCGAAAATACTCATATTCAATTACTTAATATAGAACGAATATACGCAGTGGCTGGTGTAGGTCTCGCCCGGGCGGAGCACGGCTGAAGGCCAGTCCGGCCTGTTGGGGCTGTCCGGGTAGTGCTGGGTCTCCAGGCAGATGCCGGCGCGCCTGCCATAGACCTTGCCGGCCTTGCCGGTGATGCTTCCGTCGAGGAAGTTGCCCGTGTACACCTGCACTCCAGGTTCATCGGTGTAGACGTCCAGGGCAATGCCTGTCTGTTCGCAATACAGTGTGGCGGCCACCTTGCTGTCGTCGCCTGCGGTGTCGAGCACCCAGTTGTGGTCGTAGCCGCTGCCGTTGACAATCTGCTCATAGCCGGTCTCTCCGATGCGGTCGCCTATCCTGCGCAGGGTTCTGAAATCCATCGGGGTACCCTCCACCGGGATATTCTCCCCAAGAGGGATGCTTAGCTTGTCGATCGGGGTATATTCGGAAGCGTTGATGCAGAGCTGGTCCTCCACGATGCTTCTGGACGGGTCTCCGCTGAGGTTGAAATACGAATGATTGGTCATATTGATCACGGTCGGAGCCGTGGTGACGGCAGAGTAGGCGATATCTATCCTGTTGTCTGGGGTGAGCGTATAAGTCACGCAAGCTGTAACTTCTCCGGGGAAGCCGTTGTCGCCGTCCGGGGAGACGATCTGAAGTCTGATGTGGCTCCCGTCAGCTTCAAGCACCTTGTAGCTCTGATACTGCCAGCCGCTCGCGCCGCCGTGGAGGCAGTTGCCGTGGTCGTTGGCGGAGAGGGTGTATTCAGCGCCGTCGAGGCTGAACTTCGCGCCCGCGATGCGGTTGGCGTAGCGTCCGATGGATGCGCCGAAGTCGGTCTGATGATTCTCGGGATAATAGTCCTCAACCTTGTCGAAGCCGAGCACGACATCCCTCTTGACGCCGTCGCGGTCCGGGACCAGAATCGATGTGATACGTCCGCCGAAGGATGTGACTGTCACCTCCATTCCGGCATCGTTCTTCATTGTATAGAAGGCGTCTCCGGTCTCCGTCTTGGGAGAGCAGGCGATGATTGGCAGGGCGCAGAGGCCGAGCAGAATTCGATTTAGATGCTTCATATGGTATAGTAGTGTTGTTACGGGTTACAATATACGGGATACAAATTTACCGATTAATTTTTTATCGGCATCAGTTCAGGTCAATAATTTTATGGTAAATTTGCGGAAAATTGCAAGGAGCGATGACAAGTGAAACTGCAGCTGCAATCGACAGCATCAACGTGACCCTCAATGCCGGGGGAATGAATACCATCAATATAATCCTGGCATTCGTGATGTTCGGGGTAGCCCTCGGGATCAGGCCGCGGATGTTTATAGAAGTCTTCCGCAAACCGAAGTCAGTCATCCTCGGGGTATGCTGCCAGTGTATACTGCTGCCGCTTTTCACCTTCCTGCTCGCGCTTGCGCTGGGAGACCGTATCACCTGGACGATGGCGATGGGAATGATACTCGTGGCGGCTTGCCCGGGAGGCAACATCTCCAACTTCATGAGTTCGCTCTCAAAGGCGAACATCGAACTGTCCGTGAGCCTCACCGCCATCAGCACTGCGCTCGCGATACTGATGACCCCGTTCAACTTCTGGCTCTACGGCAACCTCTACCTCCACTTCGCCAATATTCCCGGCGAGGTGCCGCAACTTGCGATTCCGCTCTGGGACGTGTTCAAGACCATATTCATCCTGCTCGGAGTGCCGCTCACGCTCGGAGTACTGACCTCGCACTATCTTCCCAAGGTGGCAGACAGACTCAAAAAGCCGCTCCAGTGGCTAAGTCTGGCGTTCTTCGTCGCGATGGTGGTGCTCTCGTTTATGGGCAACATAGCGGCGTTCCTGCAGTGCATCAAGTATATATTCCCGGTGGTGCTCATTCATAACCTGCTTGCGCTCTGCATCGGCTTCGGGGTCGGCTCAGCGTTCAAGGTTTCGGACCGTGACCGCCGCACCCTCACCATCGAGACCGGCATACAGAACAGCGGACTCGGACTTGTGCTGCTGCTCGGCACCACAATCTTCGCCAACTTCCCCGCCCACGGCGGCACGCTGGTAATCACGGCCTGGTGGGGTATCTGGCACATTATCAGCGGGCTTACGGTCTGCGGAGTCTTCCGCCTGCGTGACCGTCGCAAAGCCGTCAAGGGATGAGGCGCATCTGGGAAAAGAGCTCCGGCTACGACTTCTGGAGGCACTATGTGGATTTCTGCACAAGGGCCTCGTTCAGCGGCGTTGAGATTTCCGGGCTCGAGCGGATGCCCCGCGAGGGAGCGGTGCTGCTCGCGCCCAACCACAGGGCGGCACTGATGGACCCGCTGCTGGTGCTGCTGCTCCGCAAGGGGCCCACAGGCTTCGGGGCGCGCGCCGACATCTTCCGCAAACCGCGTATGGCCGCCATTCTGAGGTGGCTCCGCATACTCCCGCTCGCCCGTGAGAGGGATGGGCTGCAGGCTGTCTCTAAGAACTGGGAGATATTCGACGAGATCATCGACTGCCTCGCTCACGGAGTGCCTTTCTGTATGTTCAGCGAGGGCACACACCGTGCCGAGAGAGGGATGATGCCCGTCAAGAAAGGGCTTTTCCGCATCGCAAAGATGGCCTGCGACAAGCTCGATGGCCCCGTCTGGGTGGTACCGGTAGGCATCGACTACGACTACTTCTTCCGCCAGGGAGGCCGTGCCGCCGTCCGCATCGGGGAGCCCATCGATATGCGCAAGGCTTTCAGTTCAGACAAACCCGACGGGGATGTCTGCCACGAGCTATGCACCGAGCTTCGCGAGCGCGACCTCGCCCTCATCGACCGACTGCCGGAGAGGGAGCACGGGAAACTGGCCCCGAGGCTGCTCGGCGCGCTTCCGCTGCTGCCGCTCTACCCCGTCTTCGCCCTCGCTTCCGCCCCGATATGGCTGCCCTCCAGCATCATCCTCGCCCGCTTCGAGGACAAGGCCTGGTCGCACACGGTCTACTTCGCCTGCCGCCTGCTGCTTCCGGTATTCCTGCCGTTCTTCTATATTTTCAGTTTCATACACAACTATTTTTCGAATCTCATAACTGACCTCAAATGAAAAGATTACTCTCTATTCTGCTCCTCGTCCCGCTCTGCTTGCCGGCATCCGCACAGAAGCAGGACATCGTCAAGGAAGGCTACAGTTTCTTCCCCTTCCCAATAGTGGCGTACGATGCCGACAAGGGACTGCAGTACGGTGCGTTCGCCAACCTCTTCGACTATGGTAACGGCACGGTCTATCCCAACTATGACTCAAAGACTTACCTCGAAGTATCACTCTTCACCAAGGGTTCGCAGCAGTACTTCCTGATGTACGACAACAAGAAGCTCATCCCTGGCGTACGCTGGTCCAGCTCGCTTGTGGCGACGGTAGACAAAGCACTGGATTTCTACGGCTTCAACGGCTACGGCGCCTACTACGACTACGACCGCATCCAGCTGGGCAAGTCCAACGCCAAGGGCGCCCAGGACCCGTCCAACTACCTCTACAGCCCGTATTACAGGTCCAGGCGCTATCAGGTCATAGCCAAGACCGACTTTATCGGCAAGATCGGCGAGCACCTTTCCTGGGAAGCCGGCTACCACCTGAGGTGGATCAGGCAGGAGGCAATCGACAGGGACAATATCAACAAGGGCAAGGCCGATTACAATATCTTCCCGGACACTGTGCCGACTCTCTTCGAGAGCTACCGCAAGTGGGGGCTGATCAGCGATGATGAGGCAGAAGGCGGGTTCGTGAGCAGCGTGAGGCTGGGAATGGTCTATGACAGCCGCGACAAGGAGGGTGCGCCTACCCGGGGCATCTGGGCCGAAGGACACCTTACCCTCGCGCCGCGCTGGCTCGGCACCACCAGCCCGTTCTACCGCTACTCCATCACCATGAGGCAGTATCTGCCGCTGATCGGACACGATGTGCTGACGTTTGCCTACAGGCTCAACTACGAGGGCAATATCGGGAACGATGCACCGTACTATGCGCTGCCGTTCCTCACCGTGATGGGAGAGAGTTGTGACCGCGACGGAATGGGAGGCTACCGCACCGTGAGGGGAATTATGCGCAACAGGGTCGTTGGCCTGGATATGGCCACCTACAATGCCGAATTCCGCTGGAGATTCTACCGCACGCAGCTCTTCAACCAGAACATAGCCCTCGGCATCAGTGCGTTCAGCGACGGGACGATGGCGACCCGCAGCCTGGATATGACATTCCGCGGAGATGACGCGGACAAGGCTTCATATCTCGAATATATGTCCAAGGGACAGAGCAGCGACAGGCCGCACATCACCGTGGGGGCAGGTTTCCGTCTCATCCTCAACGAGAACTTCATCCTCGCCCTCGAATACGGCACCCCGGTAAGCCGCTTCTACCCGCAGAGCAATCCTCTCCGCGGACAGGACGGCAACGGAGCCATCTATATCAACAGCGGGTATCTGTTCTAAAAACCCTTGCGGATATTGTCCGCAATCCTCGACACGAGTCTCGCGAGTGAGGTCGTGCTGGCCCACGCGCTGTGCGGCGAGAAGCGGAAGCGCTCCGGATGCCTGAGATGCAGCAGCGGGCTGTCCGCAGGAAGCGGCTCGTCCACGAACACGTCCAGCGCGGCTCCGGCTATGACCCCTTCATCGACGGCCCGGGCAAGCGCCGCTTCGTCGACTATGCCGCCGCGGCCGAGATTGAGAAGCACGGCGCTGCGCTTCATGAGGCGAAACTCCTCCGGACCGAGGAGTCCTTTGGTGCGCTCGTTGAGCGGGGCGTGTATGCTCACGGCATCGGAGACTCCGAGCAGCTCCCGCAGACTCAGACTCGGGTAGTCAGTATTGTGCGAAGTACCTGAAGTAGAATAATATACCACATTCATCCCAAAGGCTGTGGCGATGGATGCGACCCTAGTCCCGATAGCGCCCATCCCGATGATCCCCATAGTCTTGCCGCAGAGCTCCACGGCAGGATGGCTCACATCCGTGAATATGCCACCGGCGGAATATTTCCCGCTCTTGACGCAATCATCGAGATACGGGGCATTGCCGAGCAGCGAGAGAAGATGGGTGAACGCGGCCTGGGCGACAGCATCGGTGGAGTAGCCCGCCACATTGCGGACTATGATTCCGCGGCGCTCTGTGGCCTTGAGGTCGATATTGTTGACTCCGGTCGCCGCCTCGCAGACTAGACGCAGCTTCGGGGCGCGGTCCAGCAGTTCATCATCGACTCTTATCTTATTAACTATCAGTACATCACAATCCCCCACGCGCTCCAGCGCCTCCTCCCTGGTGCTGGTCTGATACGGGACGAATTCACCGAGAGCGGCAATCTCGTCTAGCGGGGTGCTTCCCATCGTGGAAGCGTCGAGGTATATTATCTTCATATCGTTTTAGTGTATATATCCTTGATTACCAGGCCAGCAAGGGTCATCCCGAAGATGGCGGTGACGTGCGCAGTGCTGCCGTTGATGACGGCCTTGCCGGATGCCGCCGCCTCCTCGCCCATCGCATCGCTGTCGGCAGCGGAGATGCCCCTGTTGTCCAGCACCTCATCGCCATAGACGCAGAGGAAGGAATGTTCCTTCACGCCCCCTTCGCGGCGCAGCTTCTTGCGGAGCGCGGCTCCGAGCGGGCAGTCGCGAACCTTCCAGAAGTTGCCGACCTTAATGCGGGTCGGGTCTATCTTGAGCGCGGCTCCGAGGGAGGAGAAAAACACTCCCCGCACTTCCATCCCGCGCTTGATGAGATAGGCTTTATCTTTCAGAGTATCAATCGCATCGATGACATAGTCGTAGTCGTCGAGGGCAAACTCGGCGGCAGTCTCGGCGGAGTATAGCTTACGCAGGGCTGTGATCTCGGCTGCCGGGCTGATGTCCAGAAGGCGCTCGCGCAGCACCTCCACCTTGTCTCTACCCACGGTGCTCGAAGTCGCCATCAGCTGGCGGTTGACATTGCTCGCGCTGACAGTGTCGAAGTCAACTATCGTGAGATGCCTGACGCCGGAGCGCACCAGCGCCTCGGCACACCAGCTGCCCACTCCCCCGACTCCGAAGAGAATGGCACGGGCGCCGCATATCGCTTCCTGCACATCCTCACCGACGAGCAGAGTCGTCCTCTGAAGATACTCGTCCATCAGGGCGGCTATTTGCCGGCTACGGCCTCGATCTCGACCTTGGCTCCCTTAGGCAGCGCGGCCACTTCGTAGCAGACGCGGGCAGGCTTGTCTCCCTTGAAGTATTCGGCATAGACGGCGTTCATCGCCCCGAAGTCTGCGATGTCGTCCAGCAGGACTGTCGTCTTGACGACGTCGTCATATCCGAGCCCGGCCTCAGCGAGTATGTATCCGATGTTGTCGAGGCTTCTGCGGGTCTGAGCTTCAATGCCTTCCGGCATCGCCCCGGTCGCAGGGTCGAGCGGAAGCTGGCCCGAGATGAAGAGTGTGCCGTTGAGTTCCACTGCCTGTGAATACGGTCCGACAGCTGCGGGCGCCTTTGGAGATGCTATTGTCTTTTTCATTGTGTGAATATCATTTTACTCTGCAAATTTAGGTAATTAAGCCAAATAATTCTAACTTTATAGGTCAAATCACCAAACCCGACAAATGAAGGCACGCAATATCACAGTTCTGCTCTCGGCAGCATTGCTCTGCATAGGCACAGAAGTCTCTGCCGGGCAGCGGACGGTCGTCATCGGCAACCTCGGCTACAAGCCGCGCTTCATCTACGATGTGGGCTTCGACCTGCGCTTCGACAACAGGGAATTCCCTCTGGAGGACCTCTCCCCGTCCGGCACCATCTTCGGCGCGAGGCTGACTCCATCCGCGGGCTTCTCGTCAAGCACATACAAGGCGACCCACACGCTGATGGGAGGACTCGTGCTGAGCAGGGATTTCGGGGATGTGACGGTCAGCGGAGCGGGAGTGCTGGAAGATGTATTCTTCTGGTACAACTATGAGCGCAGCTTGGGCAGGGGGCTTAGTTTCGGCCTCACCGGGGGCATTTTTCCCCGCACTGCAAGCCGCGAGAGCTGGTCCACCGCATTCTTCTCCGAGCGTCGCTGCTGGTACGACCCCTATATGCAGGGGCTTCTGCTCAGTCTCGACGGCGACAGGGGGCGCATAGAGCTGGGCTGCGACTGGCTGGGGATGAACGGAGCGGCGTCTGACGTGAAGGAGCAGTTTATGCTCTTCTCGGCCGCTCACATAAGTCCGCTCAACTGGCTCAGGCTAGGCTACAACGGCTATATGATGCATCTTGCAAACTCCACGGAAGCGCCCGGAGTGGCGGACAACATCCTTGCTGAGCCGTACGTCGAGTTCGAGCTCGGCGGCAGGAGGCGCATCTTCAGCACATTCACACTGCGCCTCGGCTATCTGCAGTCGCTTCAGCGCGACAGGGAGGTCTCACGGGAGTTCAAGGCTCCGGGGCTCGGGGAATTCTCCATCCGAGCCGTCCGCTCCGACTTCGGCATCAGCAACAGCTTCTACTGCGGCAGGGACATTCTCCCCCTCTACGGCAGCACCGACACAGCAGGGCAGGTCTATGCCGACAGGCTCTACTTCTCCGACCCGTTCTTCCGGATCGACCCCGACGGCAGCGGCAAGGCCGGCTTCTACGACCGTATGGAGCTCTTCTGGGCCCCGCAGCTTGGGCGCAACCTGTCGCTGAAATTAGCCGTCGTGTTCCACGCCAACAGCGGCTCATACAGCGGCTGCCAGCAGATCATCAGTCTGAGTTACAACTTGAATGGAAAATAGTTACAGCATATTATGAAAAGTAAAATCGCATTGGCATCCGCAGCCCTGCTCTTATGCGCGCTCGGATCGGCACAGCAGAAAGCCAACTACGCTTTGGCGGAACGGTTCACGACCAAGAAGGTCGGTCAGATGGTGTTCTCCACGCAGATCACCCCCAACTGGTTCAGGGACAGTGACAAGTTCTGGTACAGTTGGAAGACCCCGAAGGGCACGAAGTACTATATAGTAGACCCCGCCAAGGGCAGCAAGTCTGAGGCCTTCGATATGGACAGGCTCGCTATGCAGATCACCGAAACTGTCCGCTATCCATTTGACGCGCAGCACATTCCCCTCAGAGACCTCGAGCTGCGGGACGACAGCGAATTCAGCTTCAGCATCGTCTCCGGACTCAGCAACGACCTCGACACCACATATTTCCGCTACGACATCGCTTCCCGGAAGCTGGACACCGTAGCCAGGGAGGAGCCGGTCTACCCGCGCTGGGCTTCCATCGCCCCTGACGGGACGTTCGGGGTCTATGTCAAAGGATCCAACCTGTGGGTGATGGATTCCACCAGCCTGCGCAAGGCGGCCCGCGACGAGAAGGACAGCACCATCGTGGAGCATCGCCTCACCTCCGACGGTATCCGCCAGTTCGGCTACGGCTACGGCAGCTATACCGGCGACACCGAGACCGACAGCACCCGCAGGCACCGCCCGGCGGAGCTCGTCTGGTCACCGGACTCGAAGCACTTCGCCACCACCAAATACGACACCCGTCCGCTCAAGGACTTCTGGGTCATCAACTCCCTCAAAAAGCGTCCGGAACTCGAGACCTACAAGTATCAGATGCCGGGTGAGCCCGGAGCCATAGGCTACCTCTACCTCTTCACGATGACAGACGGCAACAGCGCCGCCACGGCGAAGGAGATCAAGTGCCGCGCGTTCAAGGACCAGGCGCTCGACCTGCAGAGCGACAGGAGGACAGCAGCTGACAGCTATCGCGAATACTGGACGAGCAGATGGCTGGGCGACAACGACGGCTTCTACCTTGTCCGCCAGAGCCGCGACCTCAAGAGGCTCGACCTCTGCCGCGTGGACATCGATGCCGACTCCACCCGCACCATCATCTCGGAGAGGGAGAGGACATATGTAGAATACCGCACCCCGTATCTGATCAGCGGCGGCAAGAAGATCATCCACTGGTCCGAGCGCAACGGCTGGGCCAACCTCTACCTCTACAACAGTGACGGCACCCTGGTGAAGAACCTCACCGACGGTGCATTCCACATCGAAGACATCCTCGGAGTCAACGAGAAGGAAGGCTACATACTGCTGAGCGCCTGCGGAGTCAATGCGGACGAGAACCCATACCAGATGCACACCTTCCGCGTCCCTCTGGGCGGCGGAGCTCTGCAGCAGCTAGACGTGGACGATATGGACGTACTCTCCACTGCCAGCGACGATGCCAGATACTTCGTAGCCAACTACTCCCGCGTGGACTGCACCCCTGCTGTCGCCCTCTTCTCCGCCTCAGGCAAGAAGATCATGGACCTCGAGACAGCCGACCTCAGCCTGCTCTTCGAAGCCGGCTACAAGTTCCCGGAGCGCTTCAAGGTCAAGGCTGCCGACGGAGTCACAGACCTCTACGGTGCTATGTACAAGCCGTTCGACTTCGACTCCACCAAGGTTTACCCAATCTGCGACTACGTCTATCCGGGACCGCAAGTTGAGGCCAACAACATCTCCTGGAGCAAGGGATTCACCCGCACCGACCGCCTGGCTCAGCTCGGCATCATCGTCATCACCGTGGGCAACAGGGGCGGACATCCTAACCGCTCGAAGTGGTACCACAACTACGGCTACGGCAACCTGCGTGACTACGGGC
>CAVEAQ010000020.1:0-21683 GCA_963613775.1 bacterium
TTTGCCGAAGGCCCCGGTGGTGTAGCCGGCGGCCTTGAAGTCCCGGAATATAGTCTGGGAGTCTTCCGGTAGCGGGAACTGTCCTTCAGGCGGTACTTTTTTGTTGCCGCGGATGTAGGTGTGTCCGCTGTGCGTGCCGGTGACGAGGCAGGACCTCGACGGCGCGCTCACGGTGGTGCCGGAGTAGCACTGGGTGAAACGGATGCCGCGCCCGGCAAGGGCGTCGATGTTCGGTGTGCTGAACAGTTCCTGTCCGTAGCAGCTGAGGTCTCCCCAGCCGAGGTCATCGGCGAGGATGAATACTACATTGGGCTGTTGCTGCTTGTCTGCCTGAGAACAGCCCGCAAAAGCGGCCCCGGTGGCGATGATTGCCCCGGCTTTGATTAATCTTCGCATATAATTATCTGGATTCTAATATTTTGCCATTATCGCGCGCTACGGCTGCCTTCCAGCGGTCGGTGTATCCCGGCTGGCTTATCTTGACCGGGATGCCCTCGGAGTACTCGGAGTGGAGGAACGAGCCGTCTTCGGCCTGCGCCTTGATGTTGCCGTCGATGAATTTCACAAGCAGCAGCTCTTCGAGTTTTGTCCACGCCGCAAACTGCTCCTGCGCGGTCTCAACGCTGTATTCGGTGAGCAGCTTGAGAGCCTTGCGGGTCTTGCCCCTGGCAATGAGCTCCGCCGCTCTGGCGTCCATCTGCGGTACGCCGGTCGTCATCTGGTAGTTCTCGAACTCATCGGCTGCCCCACGGGCCACCGGTGCCATATAGTTGTACATCTTGTAGCAGGCGTTTGCCACGCGGTTGCACATCCAGAACTGCGAGGTCGCGCTGTAGTGAAGCATATCCCCATTGCCCACCCGGAGGCACTCCGGGACTTCTTTTGAGTTGACATAAATCGGTGTGAGATAAGATGTTGCGGCATCATCGCAGCCGAACCATATCAGGGCCCCCACCTCGTCCGGCAGGGACCCGCGGGACTGCGCCACGAACCAGAATCCGGTCTGCTGGGTGGCCATAGCCCTCTCGTTGACATAGGTCTTGCCCTCCCAGGTGAAGCTCATCGGTCTCCAGCGGTACGGAAGCGCATTGCCGCCGGCTCCGATGTCGGCGGTCATATCCATCGGGGTGCCCTCGAAGTGGTCGCGCATCGCATCGGCCACGTTTTTCATCGTGATCTTGCGGGACGGCTTGACGAAGAGAGGCATCTCCCCCTTGAGGTCGTAGCCCATCGCGTAGTCGAGCCAGTCGGAGGCAGGGCGGGTCACTTCGGCACCATTCTCAGTATAGGTGAACTGTCCGTCGCATAGGATGTTGAATGCGCTCCATGCACGGGCGTCGCAAGCCCTGGCGCCGCTGAAGTCGAGCGGGTTGTAGGCGTCGCGGAAGCTGAAGTCGGCATCTTCTCCACTGTACCAGCCCTTTCCGCGCGCATAGGAGATGACGTCCGGCGCATAGAGACAGTTCTCCGGATCGTCGAGCGGGAAGCGGGTGATGCGCGCCTGATTGGCGTGCGCGCAGATGTAGCCGTCAGGGATGCGCCTGGCCACCCAGACTATGCCCTTGCTGTCGCCGCCCTTGCCCACGAGGTCCATTATCCAGGCTTCCTGAGTGTCGGCGATGGAGAAAGTCTCGCCCTCGGAAGGGTAGCCGTAGCGATTGGCCAGGTCAACTATCGTGCTGATGGCTTCGCGTGCGGTGCGCGCCCTCTGCAGGGTGACGTAGATCAGCGAGCCGTAGTCCATTATTCCGTTCTCGTCCACCTGCTCCTCGCGGCCGCCCCAGGTGGTCTCGGCGATGATGAGCTGGTGTGCGTTCATATTGCCCATAGTCTGGTAGGTGGCAGACACCTGCTCGATCGCGCCGAGCGGCTTCTGGCTGTCCCAGTCGCGGATATTGAGCATACTGCCAGCCTTGAACCTGCCCGCCGGGGTGAAGTACAGCTCCCCGAAGAGCTGGTGGGAATCGGCGGCGTACGATACCATACAGGAGCCGTCGGCACTTGCTCCGCGGGTGATGATGATGTTGGAGCAGGCGTCCGCCCGGTTTTCGGCAAGCAGGGCGGAGAGCAGTAAGATTGGCAGAAATTTTCTCATTATTTGTTAATCTTTATTAAATTTGTGGCTTGACAAAACACAAATCTATGAAATTTTTTGCGATAATCGTCTCATTGCTACTGCCAGTTTGTGCTATGGCCCAGCAGAACCTCAGCGAAGAGGAGAAGGAAGCCAAGCAGATGCGCGCGGCGATAGATGCTCAGATAGAGAGCCTTACGAAGTCCCTGGATCTCGAGGACTGGCAGGTTTTCTATGCCGATTCCATCATCACCAACGACTACACGGCAATGAACGATGAGCTGAAGTCGCTCAGGGACTCCAAAGTGAGCAATACCGACGCCTACCAGAATACGATGGACAAGTGGTATGAGCAGATGTACCAGTCGATGCACAAGGTACTCAACGATGACCAGTGGGCCAAGTACCAGAAGTCCGGAGCGGCAAGGGCCAAGAAGGCACGCGACAAGCGCGCCTCCAAACGCAACAGATAGAATATGACAAGAGAAGATATAGAAAAGGTGCTTGGAGAGCTTTCCGCTCTCAAGTGCAAGACACAGAAGGAAGTGGAGGAAGCGCGCGTGCGTTTCCTCGGCAAGAAGGGTGAGATCACTGCGCTCTTCGACGAGTTCCGTGTGGTGGACAAGGACAAGAAGAAGGAGTTCGGCCGCACGCTCAACGAGCTCAAGCAGGCCGCAATCTCCAAGATAGAGGAGCTTCGCAACACAGTCTCCGACGAAGGCGGGACAGTGGCCCGCAAGGACGACCTCACGATGCCGGGAGACGCCTGGAAGCTCGGATCAAGGCATCCGGTATCCATTGTCCGTCAGGAGATTGTGGATATATTCCGCAAGTTCGGCTACGATGTGGCCGAGGGCCCGGAGGTCGAGGATGACTACCACGTCTTCGAGGCGCTCAACTTCCCGCCGAACCACCCTGCCCGCGATATGCAGGACACCTTCTTTGTGTCCACTGGACATCCCAACCCGCTGCTCCTCCGCACCCACACCTCAAGCGTGCAGGTGCGCGCGATGGAGAGCCAGAAGGTGCCGATCAGGGTCGTCTGCCCGGGACGCGTCTTCCGCAACGAGGCCATCAGCGCCCGCGCACACTGCATCTTCCACCAGATCGAGGGGCTCTATATCGACGAGGGCGTGACCTTCGCCGACCTCAAGCAGGCGATTCTTCTCTTCGCCCGAGAGATGTTCGGCCCTGACACCCAGATCCGTATGCGTCCGTCGTTCTTCCCGTTCACAGAGCCTTCCGCCGAGGTGGACGTGAGCTGCAACATCTGCCACGGCAAGGGTTGCAATATCTGCAAGGGGACCGGCTGGCTGGAGATTCTCGGCTGCGGTATGGTGGATCCCAACGTACTGGAAGCCAGCGGTATAGACTCCACGAAATATAGCGGCTTCGCTTTTGGAATGGGACTTGAGCGCATCGCGATGCTGAAGTGGAGAGTCAACGACCTGCGACACTACTTCGAGAACGATATGCGTTTCCTCAAGGAGTTCGATTCCGCCCCTGAGGTTTAGCTGCCGAAGTTCAGATATAAGGGTCCCGTCCGTTGACGGGGCGGGCCCTGTGTTCTTGAAACCACGTTAAAAAACAAGAAAATGTCAAAGTTCAGTACGAGATTTCTGGTGATGGCGGTGCTGTTTTCGGTCTGCCTGATCACTTCCAATTTCTTCGTGCCGCGCGTCTGGCAGTTGGGGCGTCTTCCCCTGCAGCTCTCCGCGCCGGTGCTTCTCTTCCCTGTCACTTATGTGCTTAACGACTGCTTGACAGAGGTTTACGGCTACCGCAAGTCGCGCCTTGTCATCTGGATCGCATTCGCGATGAGCGCATTTGTGGCGCTGATGTCGGCCCTTGCCTGCGCGCTGCCTGCGCCCCTCGACGAGGAGAGCAGAGCCGTTGCCGACAGTTTCGATTCGCTCTTTATGCTGGTGCCTCGGACCACGCTTGCCTCGCTGCTGGCATTTATCTGCGGGTCTACCTTCAATGCATTCATAATGAGCAGGATGAAGGTCCTGTCCTCCGGCAGGAGGTTCGGCCTGCGAGCCATACTCTCCTCCATCGGGGGCGAAGTGCTGGACTCCTGCGTCTTCTTCCCGATAGCCTACTGGGGCGTAATGTCCCCGCTGAGCATACTTAGTCTCGGACTGATGGAGGTATGCGTCAAGGTCCTCTTTGAGATCATAGTACTTCCACTTACTTCCCGCGTGGTCAAATATCTCAAGCGCCGGGAGCAGACAGATGTCTATGATGTCGATATTTCGTATAATCCGTTTAAACTTTCTGATATATGAGACAGTTTCTCACCTCATTCGCGCTGCTTTTTGCGCTGACGGTTTCTGCTGCTGCCGGGCAGGCTCCCGGGACCCGCAAACCTCTCGATCACGATGCCTATGACTCCTGGCAGAGGGTGTCGTCGGTCACGCTCTCCAACGACGGTAAGATCCTAGTATGGCAGATTTCCGAGCAGGAGGGTGACAGCAAGCTGGTCATCCGGCGTCTGGAGACCGGTGAGGAACTCGTGCTTGACAGGGCTTCCGGCTTCAAGATGAGCGAGGCCGCCGACTTCGGCACCTGTCTTGTGAGCGCGCCGTTCGCAGTGACTCGCCAGGCCAAGATCGACAAGAAGAAGGACGACGAGATGCCCGCCGACAGTATCGCCTGCATCAACCTCAAGACCTTCGAAGTCACGAAGATAGCCAATGCCTCCAGCGCCGGCACAGGCTGGGATGCCGCCCCGTACATATTCATCAGTCAGAAAGTCAAGGGACAGAAGGACTACAAGAACCTGCTTGTCTTCAAGACCGCCGACAGCAGCGTCGATACTCTGAAGCGGATTGCCTCGTTCGAGGTGTCCCGCAACGGCCGCAAGCTCGCCGTGGTGACCGCGCTGGACAAGAAGGACTCTCTCTCCAAGAGTTCAGTGGTCCTCTACGACTGCGACTCGTCCGAGAGCCGCGTACTCTCCGAAGGCCGTAAGGACTACAGCGGACTCTCCTTCAATGATGCGGGCGACAAACTCGTCTTCCTCTCCAGCGATGAAGAGGAGAAGATCAGCGGCACGCCGAGCTACGCCGTGCATCTCGCAGAAGAGATCGTACTCAAGAAGGCCACCCGTCGCGCCCCTGCACAGACCGAGCTCAGGGTCAGTGAGATAGTGCCGCAGCACGCCGCCGGTCTGCCGGAAGGCTGGGTGATCTCCGAAACTTCCGGTCCGGAATTCTCCAACGCATCTTCGAGGCTGATACTTAAGCTCGCCAAGTACTTCCCGGCCAAGGACACCACTCTGGTCTCCTTCGAGACGGCTTCGCTGGACATCTGGAACTGGGACAGCTACCGCCTGCCGCCTATGGACAAGGCCAGGCTCCGCAAGGAGACCCGGACAGCGGTCATCAACCTCTCCTCTCCGTCGGAGGTGGTGACTCTCTCTGCAAACGCCAATGACAGAATTACTTTCGCCGCCGGTGCAGAAGGCGACTTCGCGATCTCCAGTGACGGCGACAGATACAAGCTCGAGTCGCTCTGGGCAGTCAATTCCAAGGCGGACTACTCGGTGGTGGACCTCCGCGACGGCAGTCGCAGGAGCGTCATCGAGGGACTTGAAGGCTACGCATACACCTCACCTTACGGCAAATATATCGTTTGGTTCAATCCGCAGGACGGCCACTGGTATTGCCGCAGCACCGCCGGCGGCGACTTCGTCAACCTCACCGCGCAGAGCGGTGCGGCGTTCTGGGACGAGGAGGACGACCATCCTCTTGGCTGCTACACCCCTTACGGCGGTCCGCGCTGGGTAGGGGAGGACGAGGCCGTGCTTCTCCAGGACCGCTATGACGTCTGGAAGTTCTCTCCTGACGGCAGCAAGGCTGAACTTCTCACCGCGGGATTGGGCCGCAGGGCCGGGGTCCGCTTCAGTATCCTCGACCTTGGCCGCAAGACCGATCCGTATCTCTATCAGGACAATATGTCCTTCCCGAAGAAGGGCAAAGTATACCTCTCCTGCCAGGACGAGGGGACTTCAGAGAACGGGTTCGCCGTAGCAGATATGGCTAAATGCACCGTATCCGACTGTTTCACTGACAAGTGGGCTTTCTCCTCTCCTGTCAAGGCGGCCGACGCCGGTACGATCGCATACCTCAAGGGCAACTTCCGCAATCCGATGGATGTCTACGTCACTGGCGACAACTGGGTGACCCAGACACAACTCTCACACATCAACCCTCAGCAGGACGGCTACATCTGGGGTGACGTGCAGATGGTGCACTGGACGGCATACGACGGCACCCCTCTCAAGGGTCTGCTCTACACTCCGGACGGACTTGACAGCACTAAGAAGTACCCGATGATGATATACTTCTACGAGAAGAATTCCGAGACTCTCTACAACTACATCCAGCCTGCGCCGAGCCGCTCCATCATCAATATCCCGTTCTATGTCAGCCGCGGCTACGTGGTATTCGTACCGGATATCGTCTACAAGGACGGCCACCCGGGTGAGAGCGCCTACAACTGCATCTGCTCGGGAGCTGAAGCGATGTGCGGGCAGTTCGGCTTTGTAGATAAAGCCAGAATGGCAATCCAGGGGCAGAGTTGGGGCGGCTACCAGACCGCGTACCTTGTCACCCGCACGGATATGTTTGCCGCTGCCGGTGCCGGTGCGCCTGTGGGCAATATGACCAGTGCCTACGGCGGAATCCGCTGGGAGTCAGGCAGCAGCCGCATCCCGCAGTACGAGCACGGGCAGAGCCGTGTGGGCAAGACCCTGTGGGAAGAGGGCGGACTTGACCTCTATATTGAGAACTCTCCGGTATTCTTTGCCCCTAATGTCAAGACTCCGGTGCTGATAATGCACAACGACGCCGACGGCGCAGTGCCTTGGTATCAGGGAATCGAGTTCTTTATGTCGCTGCGGCGCCTGGGCAAGCCGGCCTGGCTGCTCGAATACAACAACGAGGCTCACAACCTCAAGGAACGCCGCAATTGCAAGGATCTCTCCGTCAGACTCCAGCAGTTCTTTGACCACTATCTTCAGGGAGCCCCTGAGCCTGCCTGGATGAAGTCCGGCATCCCGTATGAGCGCAAGGGAAGCTATTTCGGCTACGAAGCGGCGGAGTAATTCCGCCGCAGCGAGCCGATGCGCGACTCGCCAGATTCAGTGCCTCGGATGAGACTCGAACTCACACGGACATTGCTGCCCAAGGGATTTTAAGTCCCTCGTGTCTACCATTCCACCACCAAGGCGAGAGCACAAAGGTAGTTAAAAATATTTCTTTTCCTGCCGGTTGAGCGCCAGGAATATGAAAATCATCACCGAGAACGAGAGCAGCGACGAGCCGCCGTAGCTCAGCATAGGCAGCGGGATGCCGATCACCGGCATCAGACCGATGGTCATCCCGATGTTGATGAAAAGGTGCATAAACATACACGCCGCCACGCAGTAGCCATATATCCGCGTGAACGGCTCCCGGCACTTCTCCGCATCCTGTATCAGCCTGTAGATCAAGAAGACATAGAGAAGGATCAGCATCAGGCAGCCCAGGAAGCCCCATTCCTCTCCAATCGTGCAGAAGATGAAGTCGGTGCTCTGCTCCGGCACGAAGCCGTAGGTGGTCTGGGTGCCGTTGAGGAAACCTTTGCCCGCGAAGCCTCCGGAGCCTATCGCAATCATCGACTGCCGCACATTGTAGCCCACTCCGGCAGGGTCCTCCTTCATCCCCAGCAGCACTTCAATCCTCTTGCGCTGGTGGTCCTGAAGCACATCGTTGAATATGAAGTCGGTGGCAAAGAAGAGCGCGACACCTGCCGCGAGCACGAGCAGAGTGCGAAGCACCTGCCCCGTCCGCAGCCGTCCGCGGCGGTAACCGGAGCCGAAGAAAAAGTACAATGCGCAGAGCAGTGCCAGCGCTATCGCGGAAGCCCACCACGGGGCCGTGAGAGTCAGGATGAAGATCAGTACAGCCGCTCCGAGGAATATGAACCACCACCCCGACAGGCCCTCCCGGTAGAGGACGAAAAGGTAGCCGGCATACACCAGCGCGGATCCGGTCTCGCTCTCTCCGAGTATGGCGAGCATCGGCAGTCCGAGCACCGCCGCCACCATCAGGAATCCCCGCCGCGTGTCCAGCCGGAAGCCTTGCCGACTCATCAGCAGCGCGAGCATCAGGGATGTGGTAATCTTCGAAACTTCAGCGGGCTGGAACTTCACCGGTCCAAGCTCGAACCAGGAGTGCGAGCCTTTGACATCCTTGCTGACGAATATCACGATCACCAGCAGTGCCAGCACCAGCAGGTAGGTCACAGGTGCCGCGGCCTCCCAGAGCTTGGGGTTGATGGCGAAGAGTATCAGGGCATCCATCCCCAGCGAAACCAGCATCCAGGTGAACTGCTTGCCGCTGCGGCAGCCGAGGTCGAAAATCGACGAGGGTTCGGTGGAATGCACGGAGGCATAGATGCTTATCCATCCTATCAGCATCAGCGCAAGATAGCACAGCACAAGCTTCCAGTCAACCGTCTGCCGGAAGTTGCGCTCGTAAGTGTGGGACCCGGTGTTGAACAGTGACATTGACTAGAAGAATTTAGTGGAGAGCAATCTGTCTTCCAGATATTTCCTCTGCGGGCAGATCTCCCCGTTGAGGTACATCTCAAGCATCAGCGACGCCACCGGGAGTGCCCAGGTGGCCCCGAAACCGGCATTCTCCACATAGGCGGCCACGGCAATCTTCGGATTGTCCTTAGGCGCGAAGCAGATGAATACGGAATTGTCCTTGCCGTGCGGGTTCTGTGCCGTGCCGGTTTTGCCGCAGACCTCCAGACCCGGGATAGCCGCGTTGCGCGCAGTCATACCCGCCGAGCCGCCGCCGTTGACAGCCATATACATACCGTCCACGGCGGTCTGGAAGTGGGTGGTGTCCACGAGGGTGTAGTGCCGCTCGCGGAAGCGTCCGTCGATGCTCACGCTCTCGGAATCCTTGACGATGTGCGGAATATAATAATAGCCCCGGTTGGCCATTATGGCGGCTAGATTGGCAATCTGCAGCGGTGTGGCTCCGATCTCTCCCTGCCCGATGGACAGCGAGACTATGGTCTGGAACTTCCAGGCTCCCTTGCCGTACATCCGGTTGTAGTATGCCGAAGTGGGTATGTTGCCTCCCAGTTCGGACGGGAAGTCGCTGCCCAGCTTCTGCCCGAAGCCGAAGCTCAGCACATACTCCCGCCACTTGTCCAGGGCCTCCGCCGTGCTGTCGTAGGCCTTGTTTTCCAGGATGTTGCGGAGCACATAGCAGAAATATCCGTTGCAGGAGGTGGCTATGGCGTCCTTGAACTGCAGCGGCGATGAGTGCGCGTGGCAGCCCAGCTTGTGGTTGCCTCCGTAATTGTAGCCCTTGTTGCAGGGGTAGGCATACGATGGCTGCAGCACCCCTTCCTGCAGCCCGATAAGTCCGTTAATCAGCTTGAACACCGAGCCCGGCGGGTAGGATGCCATCACGGTTCGGTTGAACATAGGCTTGCGCGGATTGCGGGCTATCTCATCATAGTGCTGGCCGATGTTGGAGAGCACATCCACATCGATTCCCGGGCTGGAGACCATCGCCAGGATTTCTCCGGTCGAAGGCTCGATTGCCACTACGGAGCCCACCTTGCCCTCCATCAGTCTCTGCCCGTACTGCTGGAGATGCGCATCGATGGTGGAGACTATGTCGTGCCCCGGCACAGCGTCCTTGTCCTCGGCACCGCCTTCATAGGCCGACTGCAGACGGTTGCGGGAGTCGCGCAGGAAGATATGGTAGCCTTTCTCCCCGCGCAGCGTATCCTCCATTGCGGCCTCCAGGCCCGTGCGGCCCACATAGTCCCCGGACTTGTACTCCGGGTGCTTGCGGATGTAGTCGGCGTCTACCTCGGAGATGTAGCCGAGCAGGTTGCCTCCGGCGTTGAACGGATATTCGCGTATGCTTCGTACCTGCGCCCTGAACCCCGGGAAGAGGTACTCCTGCTCCGCGAATTTGATGTAAGTCTCCTGCGGTACCTGCTTGAGGAAGGTCTGCGATTGGTAGCCTATCCTGCTGCGGTAGGTGCGGTAATATTTCATCTTGCCCCTCACGAAATCCACCGTCGTGTCGAGGGCTTCGGCGAGGGCGAGGGTGTCGAACTGCTCCACGTCTCTCGGGGTGACGAGGATGTCGTAGCAGACCGAATTGCCCACCAGGATCTCCCCATTGCGGTCATAGATCACCCCGCGCGGCGGATAGATGGTGGAATAGACCATCGAGTTGTTGGAGGCATCCCTCTTGAACTCCTTGTTGATGAGCTGGATATAGAAGAGTCTGGCGAGCAGTATCACGGCCACTGCCCCCAATCCTATCAGAAGTTTGTTTTTGCGGTTTATCTCCATCTCGCCTCGGAATCAGGGCAGAGCAGGTTCGCGACCGGAAGCGCGAGTGCGGAACTCAGCGCGAGCGATGCGATGAACTTGACGATCATCGCCCAGAGCGGCACGGTGCCGGCGCTGTCGGCGATGGTGTAGATGAGCAGGAACAGGGCATTGAGCAATACTGCGGCGAGCAGCATCTTGCTCCAGCCGAGCCGCCCGGAGGAGATCTCCTCTCCGCGGGTGAAAATCTCGCTCCCGAACACTGCGGCGAGCACCCATCTGCGCACGAACGCCACCGGCACGAGCGCGAGGCAGGTGAGCCCCAGCGGAGCTCCCGTGAGGAAATCCACCGCAAATCCGCTTGCGAAGGCAATCAGCATGCTTGATACTGTGCTGCACCTCAGCGGCAGACCGAGAATCATCACCGGAAGCAGGGCGATGACGAGCAGCGGAGTGAAATTGCAGAAATTCCACAGCAGCACCTGCGCGGCGAAGAGCAGCAGATATTTGACAGTGAACACGCCCGACTTCATCGTTTCTTGCTTTCTGAGGCTTCTAGGGCCTCGATTTCATTTCGCTCCGCATTCTCGGTCACGGTCACATAGCGGAGACTGTTGAAGTCCTGGAAGAGACGCACCTTCACCTGCCTTGTGGAGCCGTCCACCAGACGGCTCTCTCCGGCTATCCCCACTGGGATGTCGCCGGGGAAGATGGCTGAGAGTCCGCTCGTCCTGACGGTGTCGCCGGGATTGATCTGATAGTGGGGCGGGATGTCGCTGACCACCGCTCCGTCGGAGCTCACTCCGTCCCAGCGCATCGGAGCCGCCACCCCGTCCTCGCCGACCCTGACGCTCACGCTGACGTTGGAGTTCATCAGTGTCAGACCATAGGCGTAGTGCTTGTCCACGGCGCTGATGACCCCGACTATGCCCTTCTCCGTGATGATCCCGGACTGGGGGATGATGCCGTCTTCGGAACCCCGGTTGATGATGATGTAGCTGTGCGCTGTGCCGCGGCTGAGCTTGACTATGGTCGCCGGAGTGTAGATGAATCCGCCGCTTGGAGCTGCTGGCAGCTCTGCTGCCGCCGGGGTGCTTCCCCTGAGGGCCCTCAGCTCTTCGCGGAGCCTTGCGTTCTCCCCGGCGAGCTCATCGTTCTGCCGGTAGGTGTAGAAGTGGCTGCGGACCTTCTCCCCTCCGCTCCAGAGGGCGGCTGCCGTCCGGCGGGAGATGCGGTTGAGCCAGATGTCCTGCAGGGTGGAACTGCTGCTGAGCATAGCAAGAGCAGCAACCTCCATCAGGATGAAGATTGCCGCGCTTGCTATAATCGTATAAGTCCCTCTGCCTTGTGACATCTACCGCATAAGGAATGAATAGCTGTCAGTGTGCTTGAGAGCTTCGCAGGTGCCACGTCCCACTGCGTGCAGCGGATCTTCGGCAACGTGGAAGTCGATATTGACCTTGTCCTTGAACCTCTTGGCGAGTCCCCTGAGCAGGGCGCCGCCGCCGGAGAGGAAGATGCCGTTCTCCACGATGTCGGCATAGAGCTCCGGCGGAGTGTTCTCCAGGACGTGGAGGATGGAAGTCTCGATCTTGGCGATGGACTTGTCCAGGCAGTGCGCAATCTCCTGGTGGGTGATGGTGGCCTCCACAGGGTGCGCGGTCATAAGGTTCGGCCCGCGCACTATGAACGGTGCCGGCTCCTCCTCGTCGAGGTCCGGAATCACGGCGCCGACTGCAATCTTGATCTTCTCGGCGGTGATCTCTCCGACCTTGATGTTGTGCTGCTGGCGGAGATAGTACTGGATGTCGCTCGTGAAGACGTCGCCTGCGGTCCTGATGCTGTCCTGCTGCACGAGGCCTCCGAGGGAGATCACAGCAATCTCGGTGGTACCGCCTCCGATATCGACTACCATATTGCCCTGAGGCGCTTCGATGTTGAGGCCGATGCCGAGTGCGGCGGCCATAGGCTCGAAGATCAGATACACGTCACGCCCGCCCGCGTGCTCGGTGGAGTCGCGCACTGCCCTGATCTCCACTTCGGTGGAGCCGGACGGGATGCCGACCACGATCTTGCGGTTCGGGGTGAAGAGGCTGCGGCGGCGGCTGCTGACCTGCTTGATGAAGCCGCTGATCATCATCTCGGCGGCGTTGAAGTCGGCGATGACGCCGTCACGCAGCGGCCGGATGGTCTTGATGCCGGGGTTTTCCCTCTCCTGCATAAGCTTGGCTTTCTGGCCGATAGCTATGCACTTGCCTGTATTGTTGTCGATGGCAATGATGCTCGGCTCGTCGAGTACGATCACTCCGTCCTGGTAGATGACGGTGTTGGCTGTTCCGAGGTCGATTGCCAGTTCCTGATTCAAAAATGCCATTTTACTAATTCCTTGTAGGTTTGAAAACAAAAGTAATCAAAAATACTTAATTTTGCTTAGAAAACTCATCTATTTTTTCGGCAAATTAAGTATCGCAATGGACAGACAGATATATGTGATTTTCGTGGCGGGGGGAAGCGGGACCCGGATGGGGGGAAGCGTCCCCAAGCAGTTTCTGCGGCTGGGTGGCAGGACGGTGCTGCAGCGCACGATGGAGCGCTTTCTCGAGGCGTTGCCGGGGATGAAGGCTGTCACAGTGCTTCCCCGGGCGCATTTCCGCACCTGGAAGAACATCTGTCTGGAGGATTCGTTCAACTGCCCCCAGATCCTCGTGGAAGGCGGAATCACCCGCTTCCAGTCAGTACGCAATGCGCTGGAGAAGGTGCCTGACGGGGCGGTGGTGATGATCCACGACGGCGTGCGCCCCTTTGTCAGCCCGGAGCTGATACGGCGTCTGCTTGCGATGATGGATGAGGGTGGCGGAGTGATCCCCGCGCTACCGGTGACGGACACTCTCCGGTCCACCGTTCCGGGCGTGCCGGACCCTGACCGGAGCGCCGTCGTGGCCGTGCAGACACCTCAGGTCTTCCTGTCGGAGGATATAAAACGGGCCTACGGCAGAGCGTATGAACTGTCGTTTACCGATGATGCGTCGGTCGCTGCAAGCTGCGGAATCGCCGTCCGGATTGCGGAGGGGGAGAAGTTCAACATCAAGATCACCACCCCTGAAGACCTTGTGATAGCCGAGGCTATTCTTTCGCGGCAACAGATCTGAAACTTGTACTCTTGTAGTCCTTGACCCAGATCTCGCGTTCGAACGACTGGTCGAGGGACATCATAGTGTCGGTGGACTGCACGTATGGGATCCTCTGGATTATATTGAGGAGGATGTTCATAAGGTGGTCGTTGTCAAAGCAATACACTTTAAGGAAGAGGGCGGCCTTGCCGGTGATGAAGTGGCACTCCACGATCTCCGGGACGTGCTTGAGCGCGGCGACCACTTCCGGGTACTTGTTGTCTTCGGAGAGGCACACGCTGATGAATGCGCAGACATTGAGTCCGATGGCTCCCGGCTTGATGACCATCCTGGACCCCGAAATCACGCCGTTGCTCTCCATCTTCTTCACTCTCTGGTGCACCGCCGCGCCGGAAATGTTACATTCGCGGGCGATTTCCAGAAAAGGCATTCTCGCATTGTTTACGAGGAACGACAGAATCTTCCTGTCGATTTCGTCGATGTGATAATTGGCCATAATTTATCTATTTCTTGAATCGTTTCGGCTTGGATGAGGTCGGGGCGGTCTGCTCCACGATGCGGCGGCACTCCTCCTCGCTCAGTGCGGCGGCATCGCACCCCTTAGGCAGTTTGTAGTTGGCTCCGGCGTGCTTGATATACGGGCCGTAGCGCCCGTTGATGACGCTGATGTCCGCATCCTTGAACTCCTTGAGTACGCTGTTGGCGGATGTGGCGGCGTTGCGGATGACTCCCTCGCACTCCTGGAGGGTGATGGTGAGCGGATCGGCCCCGCGAGGCAGGGAGATGTTCTTTTCGCCATACTTGACATAAGGTCCGAAGCGGCCCTTGAGCACAGTCACAGGGACTCCGTCGAGCTCTCCCAGGCTGCGCGGCAGTTTGAAGAGAGCGAGCGCCTCTTCGAGGGTGATGCTCTCTATCAGCTGGCCCTTGGAGAGGCTGGCGGACTGTCTGTCGTCCCCTTCGCCTTTCTGGACATAAGGTCCGAACTGTCCGTAGCGGGCTATCACCCTCTTCCCGTCGGCCGGGTCAACTCCGAGCTCCCTCTCCACGCGGCTGTACTGCCCGTCGTGCAGGGTCTCGTCCACCTTCTTGTGGAAGTCTCCGTAGAAGTCGGCGATGAGCGAATTCCAGACCATCTTCCCCTCGGCTACAGTGTCGAAGTCCTTCTCCACATTGGCGGTGAAGTCGTAGTCCATGATCTGCGGGAAGTTGGCGGTGAGGTAGTCAGACACGATCATTCCGATCTCCTGCGGCATCAGTTTGCCCTTCTCGGAGCCGATGCTCTCGGTCTTGGCGTGTTCGGTGATTCTGCCGGCCTTGAGGCTGAGGTTGGTTACGTCCACCTTGCGGCCTTCCTTGTCGCCGCGGACGATGTATCCGCGCCCGGTGGTGAGGGTGGTGATGATGGTGGCGTAGGTGGCAGGACGACCTATGCCGAGCTCCTCAAGCTTCTTGACCAGAGTGGCCTCGGAGTAGCGGTAAGGCGGCTGGCTGAAGCGGCAGTCTGCGGTGATCTCCCTGTCCTGGATGCTCTGCCCGACTGAGAGCTGAGGGAGTATGCTGTTGCCCTCCTCGTCCGTCTCGTCGTCGGAGCCCTCCATATAGAGCTTGAGGAAACCGTCGAAGAGTATCTCCGCCGCCTGGATGCAGAACTTCTCGCTGCGGCGGTCGGAGGCAACTTTGATGGAGCTGTTGAGCACCTTGGCGTCCTCCATCTGGGAGGCGAGGGTGCGCTTCCAGATCAGGTTGTAGAGCTTCTTCTCCTGCTGGGTGCCTTCGATGTCAGTGTTGGCTATGTATGTCGGGCGGATGGCCTCGTGTGCCTCCTGAGCCCCTTTGGACCGGGTCTTGTACTGGCGCGGGTGGGAATATCCGGCTCCGAATGTCTCGGTGATGTAGCTCTTGGCGGTGCCGAGGGCGAGGGAGGAGAGGTTGGTGGAGTCGGTACGCATATAGGTGATGAGTCCACGCTCGTAGAGCCCCTGCGCGAGACGCATCGTCTGGCTGACCGGGAGGTGCAGCTTGCGGGCCGCCTCCTGCTGGAGGGTTGAGGTAGTGAACGGCGCCGCCGGGTGACGCACCGCCTCCTTCCTGTCGATGGAGGAGATGCTGTAGCTGGCTCCGATGCTGTCTTCGAGGAACTTGCGGGCCTGCTGGGGAGTGTCGAACCTGGTGTCGAGCGTGCCCTTCACCTTGACTCCTGCCGCCTCGAACATGCCGTCAACCTTGTAGTAAGGGGCGCTCTGGAAGGCCATTATCTCCTTCTCCCTGTCCACCACGAGTCTGAGGGCCACCGACTGCACACGGCCGGCCGAAAGCCCCCGCTGGATCTTCCTCCAGAGGATAGGGGAGAGCTCGAATCCCACCAGGCGGTCTAGCACGCGGCGTGCCTGCTGCGCGTTGACGAGGTTGATGTCTATGTCTCTCGGGTGCTCCACGGCGTGCAGGATGGCGTCCTTGGTGATCTCGTGAAACACTATCCTCCGGGTGCGGGACTTGTCGAGCCCGAGCGTCTCGCTCAGGTGCCAGGAGATTGCCTCCCCCTCGCGGTCTTCATCAGATGCGAGCCACACGGTCTCCGCCGCGCTTGCCGCCTTCTTGAGCTCGGCGACCACCTTCTTCTTGTCTGCAGGTATGATGTACTCGGGCGTGAAGCCGTGCTCCACGTCCACACTGAGCTTATTTTCCTGAAGGTCACGGATGTGACCGTAGCTGGACTTCACTACAAACCCGTCGCCCAGAAATTTCTGGATGGTCTTGGCCTTCGCCGGAGACTCGACAATAACTAAATTCCCCTCCATTACTACTACTTTATGAATTCAAACTGCAAAGAAAGACACAAACTCGCGAAAATTCAAAATTTAATCGTTAATTTTGCGTCAAATAATTCAGGAGTCGTAGTCATTACGACAAATTTTTTTGCCGATGAAAGAGAACACGAGGAAAAAGATAATCAAATGGTTCTGGATCATTGTCACCGCGCCGTTTGCGATACTTCTGCTCGCTCTGCTTCTGGTGGGCGTCTTCGCCCGCATCCCTTCCTTCGAGGAGCTGGAGCATCCTGACAACAAGCTTGCGACGCAGGTGCTTGCCGACAACGGCGAAGTGCTTGCCACCTTCCACATAGAGAACAGGACATACGTCAGCTACGACGAACTCTCGCCACATCTGGTCGACGCGGCCGTGGCCACCGAAGACGCGCGCTTCTACAAGCATTCCGGTATCGATATGAAGGGCCTCGCGCGAGTGTTCTTCAAGACCATCCTGATGCGTGACTCGAGCCAGGGCGGCGGCAGCACCATCACCCAGCAGCTCGCCAAGACCCTCTACCCCCGCAAGGAGGTGAAGAGCTGGGTGCCGGGCTGGTCGAAGGTGGTGATGGTGGGCACCAAACTCAAGGAATGGATCACCGCAGTCAAGCTGGAGCGGGATTACACCAAGGAGGAGATAGTCGATATGTACCTCAATTCCATATTCTTCGGAAGCGGGGCATATGGCGTCAAGGCGGCGTCTGAGACCTTCTTCGGCAAGGAGCCGGCAGACCTCGGAGTGGAGGAGGCCGCCCTGCTGGTCGGGATGGTCAACAAGCCGACGCGCTACAATCCGGTGCTCAACCCCGAGCGCTCCCTGGAGCGGCGCAACTTCGTGATCGGCCAGATGCAGAAGAACGGCTACCTCAGCGCCGCGCAGCGCGACTCGCTGCAGAGCCTTCCGATCACCCTCAACTATCAGGTGCAGGACCACAATGCCGGCCTTGCCCCGTACTTTAGGGATATGCTTCGCAGGGATATGTCCGCCAATGCTCCGAAACGCAGTGACTATCAGTATGTAGAGGACTACAGCCGCGACTCTCTCCGCTGGAGGGAGGATCCGCTCTACGGCTGGCTCAACAAAAACAAAAAGGCCGACGGATCGCGCTACGACCTCGACCGCGACGGCCTTCGCATCTATACCACCATCAACTCCAGGATGCAGCGCTATGCCGAGGAGGCGGTCCGCGAGCATCTGGGCAAGAATCTCCAGAAGAGCTTCGACCGAGAGGTGAAGTGGAAGAAGAACAAGCCTTTCGCCAATGATGTGGACAGCAAGACCGAGCAGACCCTGATGAAGCAGGCCCGCCGCTGGAGCGACCGCTACCGTCTGCAGCGCAAGGAGGGCAAGAGCGATGCCGAGATTCTCGCGCAGTTCAGCCAGCCTGCCAAGATGCGCGTCTTTGCCTGGAACTCCAAGGGCTATGTCGATACGACGATGACCCCGGACGATTCCATCCGCTACTACAAGTCCATCCTCCGCTGCGGCTTCGTCGCGATGGAGCCGGGCACAGGCTATGTCAAGGCCTATGTGGGCGGACCGAACTACCGCTACTTCAAATACGACAATGTCCGCCAGGGCAAGCGTCAGATAGGCTCCACCGTGAAGCCGTTCCTCTACACTCTCGCGATGCAGGAGGGGTTGAACCCTTGCGACAAGGTGGTCAACCAATCCCAGACCTTCGTGCTCTACGACGGCACGACCTGGACTCCGCGAAGCACCGACAAGGAGGAGTGGCTCGGCAAGACCGTCACCCTCCGCTGGGGGCTCGCCCACAGCTCCAACAATATCTCCGCTTTCCTGATGAAAGAGCTTGGACCTGAGGCACTTGTGAGGATGATGAAGCAGATGGGCATCAAGACCCATATCGACGAGGTCTATTCACTCTGTGTGGGCCCTGTGGAGGTGAGCGTCTTCGATATGGTATCAGCCTACAACACTTTCCCGTCCCGCGGCACCTATATCACCCCGCAGTACGTCACCCGCATCACCGATGCAGACGGCCGCGAGATCGGCACGTTCTCCACCCAGAAGCGGGAGGCCATCTCCGAGCAGACCGCCTACCTGATGGTCAACCTTATGAGCGGTGTCATCAATGAGGGCACCGGATCCCGCCTGCGCTCCGTCTACGACCTCAGAGGAGAGATTGCCGGCAAGACGGGCACTACCAACGACAACTCGGACGGATGGTTCATCGGATACACGCCGAACATCACTGCCGGAGTCTGGGTCGGCGGCGAGGACAGGCAGGTACACTTCAACTCGCTGGCCCTGGGCAGCGGCTCCAATATGTCGCTCCCTATATGGGGAATATGGATGAAGAAGTGTCTCGCTGACCCTACGATCGGCTGGTCTATGGAGAATGACCGCTTCCTCGCCCCGTCGAGCGGAGTGCCGGGCTTCGACTGCGAGAAGGACGGCATCTTCCTCGGAGGCTACAACGATGAGAATGCCGGGGGCGGTGACACTGCCAAGGAAGAAGAAGACTATTATTTCAATTAGAATATGAGTAGGTACAGGACCATAGCGGTCATATATGGCAGCGACTCTTCCGAGTGGGAGGTGTCCTGCCGCAGCGGTGAGTTCGTCGCTTCCCGCATCGACGGAAGCGAGTACGATGTCTACGAGATATTTGCCCGCTTCGGCAAATGGTCTCTGGTGGCTTGCAGGAAGCGCAACTCGATGAGGGTCACCTTCCCCGAGGGGGCACGTCCGGAGGTGGACAAGACTGACTTCTCCGTCAGGGTGCTCGGCGAGAATGTGCGCTTCGACTTCGCGTACCTCGTGCAGCACGGTGCTCCGGGCGAGACCGGGCAGATGGAGGGCTACCTCGAGATGCTCAAGATCCCTTGCAGCACCTGCAGTTCGCTGGTCAGCGCGATTGCCTTCGACAAGTATGCCTGCAAGAGCTATATAAGAGAGCTGGGTCTGGTGAAATGCGCACCTGACGCCTTCGTGAGAGAGGGGATGAATCTCGACGAGTTTGCTGCCGAGGCGGCTTCCCGCCTCAAGTTCCCGGTGTTCGTCAAGCCGACCCAGGGCGGTTCCAGTTTCGGGGTTTCCAGAGTCACCGAGCCTGCCGGCATCGCCTCCGCAGTGCGCTACGCATTCTCCGAGAACGACACCGTCATCGTGGAGCAGGGCATCAGCGGGCGTGAAATCACCTGTGCCGCCTACTTCGACGGCAAGTCTGTCAAGGCGCTCCCTGTGATCGAGATTGTCACCGACAACGAATACTTCGACTACGACGCCAAGTACAACGGCCACAGCCGCGAGATCTGTCCGGCACCGGTCAGCGACGCCGAGCGGGACGAGGTGCAGCGCATCAGCTGCAGCATCTACTCCGCTCTCGGCTGCAAAGGTATCGTGCGGATGGACTACATCCTCGCGGAAGACGGATACTATTTCCTGGAAATCAATACTATACCGGGGATGACCAGCGCCTCTCTCGTGCCTCGTATGGTGCAGACCGCCGGTCTGGACATCACGGCGTTCCTCTCTACCATCATCGAGAACTCCTAGTGCTGCTCTCCGACTTCATACGGAGAGGCTCCGGATTGCTTGAAAGCTTATACCCTTCGCCCGAGGCGAGGGGTTTGGTTTTGATGCTCTGCGAGGAGAGGCTCGGGGTAAGGAGCTACACCCACATCATCGAGCCGCAGTGCGAGATACCTTCCGGGCAGCTTCCGGAGTTGGAAGAAGAACTCGGCCGTCTTGCCGCCGGCGAGCCTATCCAGTATGTGCTCGGCTATGCCGACTTCTGCGGCAGGAGATTCCGGGTCACTCCGGCGGTGCTGATCCCCCGTCCGGAGACGGAGCTCCTCGTCAGCGAGTCCGTATCCGAGTTGCTCTCCCGCGGGAGGGTCTGCCGCGTGCTGGATCTCTGCACGGGCTCGGGCTGCATAGCCTGGTCGCTCGCGCTGGAAGTCAAAGGAACGGAGGTAGTGGCTGCTGACATCTCCGCGGACGCCCTTGCCGTGGCGCGGAGCCAGTTCGAGGGGGAGGCGGGGCCTTTGTTCGTTGAGACGGATGTGCTTGATACTGAGCGGACTTTCGAATACGGCGAGTTCGATGTCCTGCTCTGCAATCCTCCGTATGTGATGGATAGCGAACGGGCCCGGATGCGCCCCAATGTGCTGGAGCACGAGCCGGGACTGGCGCTCTTCGTGCCGGACAGCGACCCTCTTCTCTTCTACAGGGCTGCGGCGCGCTGGGCTCAGAGATTCCTGCGGGCGGACGGGGTCGGCATTGTGGAGATCAACGAGGCGCTGGGACCTGAGACGGAGGCTGTCTTCCGGGAGGCAGGATTCGCGAAAACACAGATTATTCGCGATTTTGCATCGAAATCCAGGTTTGTGAAGTTCTCCAGGGGCTAGTCGCGGCGGCCTCCTGCGCGGCTCTGCGCACGATTTTGCAAAGTTCTGCGAATTAAGCGATTAACTTGCCCTCTAATCGGATAAAAACCGCTCACTTTGCAGTATGAACAAGACTATGATTGCTTTGTTGCCGGCTCTGCTGCTGGCTGCGGCCTCCTGCGAGAGAGGAGAGCCGCCCGTGCTTCCTCCCGTCGTGCCGGACGGGGATTTTTCGCTTTCCGACGTTGCCCGGATACTTTCAGAGCTCCCGATGGACGGGGAGCATCTTGCCGAGGTCCACGATGCCGTAAGTTCTTCGTCGGGCAACGGCTACGATGAGGAATATATGATGAGCGACCTCTTCGGCTCGCCAGGTGCCGGGGTGGGAGATGAGTCCCCCGGGACCCGCTCTTCCTCCTATTCGCGGCCGCTCAAGGACCTCTTCGCCGATTATTTCGCGGACAGGTATGCCACCAAGGCAGGCGCCGCTGACGTGCAGGAATACCTTGATGAGCTTTCGGAGTCGGATATGCAGATCTACTGGCCCTATTCCGAGGACTGGGACGGAGAGACTTATCCGATAGTCACCTTCGACCCCGGCTACGGTGCCGAGAGCAACTACGGCTACGAGATCTGCCGTGAAGGCTCGGGCCTGCGGGTGGTAAACGAAGTGCTGGTGACCGAGGAGCTGGCCCGTGAGCGTCCTGTCTGGGTCATCAACCGCAACTCTGACTCGGCCTTCACCCCGCTCGATCTCTTCGAGGAGGAGAGCGGGGCTGCAGTTACGCGCCTGCAGAAGTCGGACGGCGCCGGCAAGCAGCTGCTGCTCCGCTCGTTCAAGGCACTGCGCAACTACGACTCCTGGTTTGCCGGAGCTTCGGAGTTCTTCATCAAGTGCGGGGCGGCGGACGGCTTCAGGGCCACCGAAGACGATGAGCTCCGGCTCTACA